>CALUGY010000043.1 GCA_944320295.1 uncultured Bacteroides sp. | reverse complement strand
GTTGCCCTTTCCGTTGAAATGTGGTGGAGGTGGAATGTGTTCTGTGTGATAAGAGACTGGTTATTACGCTTATAAGTGATATGTCGATGAAATATGTTCTGATAGTGGCGGGTGGAAAAGGTTTGCGCATGGGGATGGAACTCCCCAAACAGTTTCTTCCCATTGGGGGAAGACCGGTGTTAATGCGCACGGTGGAGGCTTTTTATTCGTACGACCCCGATATGTGTATCGTTCTCGTACTACCCGAAAGCCAGCAAGGCTATTGGCAGCATTTGTGTGTGGAGCACGGCTTCAAAGTGCCTCATGTGGTGGCCAACGGTGGGGAAACGCGTTTCCATTCGGTGAAGAACGGACTGGCTTTCGTGCAAGAAGCTGGTGTGGTAGGGGTGCATGACGGGGTACGTCCATTTGTATCACGTGACGTGATAACCCGTTGTTACGATTTGGCCCTTACGGAAAAAGCCGTTGTCCCAGTAGTAAAGGTGGTGGAGACCGTGCGCCAACTTATGCCGGACGGTACAAGCCGGACGATGGACAGGGAGAGATACCGTCTTGTGCAGACACCCCAAGTGTTCGATGCTGCTTTGTTGAAGCAAGCCTATGGGCAACCCTATACACCATCGTTTACTGATGACGCCTCCGTGGTCGAGGCATATGGTGCATCGATTTGCCTGACAGAGGGCAATCGTGAGAATATCAAGATAACCACTCCTTTCGACCTTAAAGTGGCCGAAGCTCTTCTATCGCCATGTTCGATCTGACTACCCGCGACATCAAGTATCTTGCAGGCGTAGGCCCCCAGCGAGCAGCTCTCCTCAACAAGGAGTTGTCTGTCTACTCGTTCCACGACTTGTTGTATTATTTCCCCTACAAATATGTGGACCGCAGCCGGATTTATCTCGCCCGCGAGATTAACGGGACAATGCCTTACATCCAGTTGAAAGGCGAAATCCTCGGATTCGAAACCTTTGGCGAAGGGCGGCAACGCAGGCTGGTGGCCCACTTCTCCGACGGGACGGGCGTGGTGGATTTGGTGTGGTTCCAGGGTATCAAATATTTGGAAGGCAAGTATAAGCTGCATAAACCTTACATCGTCTTCGGAAAGCCTACTGTATACAATGGCCGGATAAACATTGCCCATCCGGACATAGACGAGGTGCAGAATTTGAACTTGGCTACTATGGGTATGCAACCCTATTATAATACAACGGAGAAAATGAAACGGTCTTCGTTGAACTCGCATGTCATGGCTAAACTGATGAGCGCGCTTTTGCAGCAGATCACCTTTCCGTTAGCCGAAACACTATCTCCATCCATACTGGCAGAATACCACTTGATGCCGCTGACCGATGCGTTGCGTAACATCCATTTCCCTTCTGACGCGGACGTGCTGCGCAAAGCACAGTACCGGCTGAAGTTCGAGGAACTCTTTTATGTGCAACTCAACATCTTGCGCTATGCCAAAGACCGCAGACGGAAATACCGTGGCTATGTATTCGAACGAGTGGGTGAGATATTCAATACGTTCTATGCACGCAACCTGCCTTTTGAGCTGACCAACGCGCAGAAACGTGTGTTGAAGGAGATACGTCGGGACGTAGGTACTGGCCGCCAGATGAATCGCCTGTTGCAAGGTGATGTGGGGAGCGGAAAGACGCTTGTGGCGCTTATGAGCATGCTGATGGCGTTGGACAACGGCTATCAGGCTTGCTTGATGGCTCCTACCGAAATACTGGCAACCCAGCATTACGAAACGATATGTAACTTGTTGTACGGCATGAATGTCCGGGTGGAGTTACTTACAGGTTCGGTAAAGGGCAATAAGCGGGAATCCATCCTTTCAGGCCTGCTCTCCGGTGACGTGCATATTCTGATAGGTACGCATGCCGTGATAGAAGATACGGTGAACTTCGCTTCGCTGGGGTTCGTGGTCATCGATGAGCAACATCGTTTTGGTGTGGCGCAACGGGCACGCATGTGGACTAAGAACTCGCGACCTCCTCATGTGTTGGTCATGACAGCTACCCCCATACCACGTACTTTGGCCATGACGTTATACGGAGACTTGGACGTGTCCGTCATTGACGAGTTGCCTCCAGGCCGCAAACCTGTTGTCACCATTCACCAATATGATGCCCAACGGAAAAGTTTGTACCAATCCTTGCGGAAGCAGATAGATGCGGGACGTCAGGTTTATATAGTCTATCCTTTGATAAAAGAAAGTGAGAAAATAGACTTGAAGAATTTGGAAGAGGGCTATTTGCATGTTTGCGAGGAATTTCCCGGCTATAAAGTCTGCAAAGTGCACGGCAAGATGAAGCCTGCCGAGAAAGATGCCCAGATGCAACTGTTCGCCTCCGGCGAGGCACAAATCATGGTGGCCACTACGGTGATAGAAGTGGGAGTGAATGTTCCCAATGCGTCGGTAATGGTGATTGAGAATGCTGAACGTTTCGGCCTGTCGCAACTCCATCAGTTGCGGGGCAGGGTAGGGCGTGGTGCCGATCAGTCGTATTGCATCTTAGTCACAGGTTATAAATTGGCAGAAGATACACAAAAACGGTTGGATATCATGGTTCGTACGAACGATGGCTTTGAGATAGCTGAAGCCGACTTGAAGATGCGGGGTCCAGGCGATTTGGAAGGTACCCAGCAAAGTGGCATGGCTTTCGACCTGAAGATAGCCGATATAACCCGCGATGGGCAATTGTTGCAATATGTGCGGGAGATAGCTGAGAAAATAGTCGAGAGCGATCCAGATGAATCCTTTCCTGAGAATGCCGTTTTATGGAAGCAACTAAAGGTATTGCGCAAGGCAAATGAAAATTGGGCAGCAATTAGTTGAAAAACTGTCCTCATCTTGATGTGATTGTTGTGTTAGTGGCTTGTGTGTGCATATTCTAGTTAAAAAAACATAATAGGCTATTCGTGGACGACGCAAGATTTATTATCTTTGGAAGTCTTTTTGAAATAGTGCCATTATTTATCCTTTATAAGCCTTTTTCTTGAGATAGCAAGGCTGTATGGCTATAAGAAATGGCGACGGTTATGTTGCAACTTAGATATTGAATTAACGGTAACGGATGAACTTCAATCTTATAAAAACGTTTTGCTTGGTAGTAACGGTAGTGTCTGCCGCAACGGTTTCAGCGCAGGATCTTATTGCCCGTCAAGCACCAATAGATAAAAAATTGAAAAGTGTAGATTCTCTGGCTTTACAAAAACAAATACGTGCAGAGCAGTCTTTATATCCAGCTTTTGACATATATCCTAATTGGAATAACGAGACGGTACGTGCTTATGCCGATGCCATTATTCCGGAAACGTATGTCATTGATTTGACAGGTTTTTGTATGCCTACAGAACATACTCGTATTACAGATGTATTTGGTTATCGTCCCAGAAGGCGTCGTGGACATTATGGACTTGATGTCAAAGTGTATGTAGGTGATACGATTCGTGCGGCTTTTAATGGTAAAGTACGTATTGTTAAGAATCAAGGGCGTAGAGGATATGGCAAGTATATTGTTATTCGTCATGACAATGGCTTGGAAACAGTATATGGGCATCTGTCCAAGCAATTGGTAAAGCCTGATCAATTGGTGAAGGCGGGCGAACCTATCGGATTAGGTGGTAACACAGGACGTTCTACTGGGTCTCATTTGCATTTCGAGACGCTCTTTTTGGGAGTTCATATTGATCCTGCTTTGATGTTCAATTTTGAGAAACAGGATATAGTAGCAGATACATATACTTTTCATAAGAATAAGTCTTCTGCTTCAGGGGGTAAGTCTTCAGGCAAGGGTATTTTCTATAAAGTAAAACGTGGGGATACACTATCTAAGATAGCGGTAAAACAAGGCACAACGGTTAGCCAGTTATGTAAGTTGAACCGCATATCGCGGACTACCATTTTGCGTCCAGGACAAGTACTTCGTTGCTCCTGAAAAAAGGAATGTGTTGTTGAAAACCTTTAAGTGGGTGCTTTAATATTAATTTAGGGCACCCTTTCTTATTTCTTCCTATTTATGTTTATCTTTGCAAATCATTTGTAAGGAGGATATGAAAGATACCAAGCAGCAGTTTGAGCATGTCATTGCTATTTGTCGTGATTTGTTCGCGAAGAAACTTCATGATTATGGTCCGGCATGGCGTATTCTTCGCCCTTCTTCTGTGACCGACCAAATACTTATCAAAGCCAACCGTATTCGGAGTATCGAAACCAAGGGCATTGCCCTGATAGATGAAGGGATACGTAGCGAGTTTATTGCTATTGTAAACTATGGAATTGTCGGCCTGATACAATTGGAATTGGGATATGCAGAATCTGCCGATATTACCGTAGAGGAGGCTTTGGATTTGTATGACAAATATGCCAAAATCTCATTGGAACTGATGTTGGCCAAAAACCACGATTACGACGAAGCATGGCGTAGTATGCGTATTAGTTCATATACGGATTTAATCCTAATGAAGATATATCGTACGAAGCAAATCGAAAGTCTTTCCGGGGAAACGTTGGTTTCAGAAGGTATAGATGCTAACTACATGGATATGATAAATTACTCAGTATTCGGCTTGATAAAAATAGAATTTGGAGACTGATAGGAGACATATCATAAGGGCCGTTGTGGTGAATCTTTGCCGTTTTGTGTTGGGGGGGACGTTTATTTTCTCCGGTTTTGTCAAGGCAATAGATCCGTTGGGCTCTTTTTATAAGATACAAGATTATCTTGTTGCTTTTGGTATGGGGGAATGGTTTCCTTCTTATGCCATGTTGTTTTTTGCAATATTGCTTTCTGCAATCGAGTTTTGTATTGGGATATTTCTTTTCATGGGAATCCGCAGGCATTTAGCTTCTTCATTGGCATTGTTGCTCATGTGCGTGATGACTCCATTGACTTTGTATCTTGCTATTGCTGATCCGGTGTCCGATTGTGGCTGTTTTGGTGATGCCGTGGTTCTAACTAACTGGCAGACCTTCGGAAAGAACGTGTTCTTAATATTTGCTGCTATTGTAGTGTTTAGGGAAAGGAAGCAGCTTATACGGTTTGTTACATTAAAAGTGGAGTGGATGGTGTCGTTATATACCATTCTATATATATTTGTGCTCTCATTCGGTTGCCTGAAAGATTTACCGATATTGGATTTCAGACCTTATAGGATTGGTATTAATATTGTAGAAGGTATGGAAGTGCCAGAAGGAGCCGAGCCGAGCATTTTTGAAACACGTTTCGTTTTGGAAAAAGATGGTAATAGGCAAGAATTCGGACTGGAAGATTATCCTGATAGTACATGGACTTTCATTGAAGCGCGTACTATATTGAAGAAGAAAGGCTATGAACCTCCTATTCATGATTTTTCTTTATTGGAAGTAGAAACTGGAGAAGACATTACAGAGCGTGTACTTTCTGATGATGGTTATACGTTTTTGTTGATAGCACATCGTATAGAAGAGGCTGATGACAGTAATATAGATCTTGTGAATGAGGTGTATGATTATTGTGTGGAATATGGATATACTTTTTATGGCGTGACTTCCTCTTCTGAAGAAGAGATAGAATATTGGTGTGATAGGACCGGTGCAGAATATCCTTTCTGTCAAATGGATGATATTACGTTGAAGACAATTGTTCGTTCAAATCCAGGCTTGCTTTTACTGAAGCATGGAACTATTTTAAATAAATGGAGCAATAATCGTTTGCCCGATGAGTATGACCTGACAGACAGTCTGGATAAATTGGAGTTGGGTCAGCAGAAAGATGTCGATGATTGGCGTACTATCGGTTATGTAGTGTTATGGTTCGTTGTACCATTAATGCTTATTGTTGCTTTGGACGTGTTTATTGTGAGACGTAGGGAACAAAAACGTATTTGACGGGAAAAAGAAAGAAACATTATCATGAGCGAGTAAATATTGCGCTTATGAAGTGGATTAGTATAATTAACCCTTTAATAAAATAAATAAAATGAGAAAGAACATTGTTGCAGGAAACTGGAAAATGAACAAAACCCTTCAAGAAGGGATTGCTCTTGCAAAAGAACTCAATGAAGTATTGGCTAATGAAAAGCCAAATTGTGATGTGATTATTTGCACGCCTTTCATTCATTTGGCATCGGTGACTCCATTGGTGGATGCAGCAAAGATAGGTGTAGGTGCTGAAAACTGTGCAGATAAAGAATCTGGTGCTTATACAGGTGAGGTTTCGGCTGCTATGGTTGCTTCTACAGGTGCCAAGTATGTTATTCTGGGTCACTCGGAGCGTCGTGCTTATTATCATGAGACGGTAGAAATTCTGGAAGAAAAAGTGAAGCTGGCATTGGCTCACGGATTGATTCCTATTTTCTGCATCGGAGAGGTGCTTGAAGAACGTGAGGCTGGCAAGCAGAACGAAGTAGTTGCCGCACAATTGGCATCTGTATTTTCTTTGTCTGCCGAGGACTTCTCTAAGATAATTCTGGCTTATGAACCTGTTTGGGCTATTGGTACCGGAAAGACGGCAACTCCGGAGCAGGCTCAGGAAATACACGCTTTCATCCGCTCTCAGATAGCAGAGAAGTATGGTAAGGAAATAGCAGACAATTGTTCTATACTGTATGGTGGAAGCTGCAAGCCTTCGAATGCTAAGGAATTGTTTGCTAATCCAGATGTCGATGGTGGCTTGATTGGTGGTGCTGCACTAAAAGCTGCTGACTTCAAGGGCATTATTGATGCTTTCAATTAATGGGTAATTTTAAGAAAGCGTGGGAGTTGGAGGTATTGCATATACTTCCAGCTTCCGGCTTTTCTTTCCTATGTTACTATTTCCCACTTTCAATCTTCGACTGATTATGTTTAGAAAGCTTGGTTTTCTGTTCGTGGTATGTTTGGCCTTTACCGATGTTTGTCTGGCGCAGAAGAATATCATACAGAGCTTAGAGCGCATTGTGCCGGGACAGGGCAAAGTCACGATTCATCAAGACCCTCGCATAGGGATGCTGGTAGGTGCAGATTCCATTCCGATGGGGGAAGACGGTAAACGTGTCATTAAGAGGAACGGTTACCGGATACAGATTTATGCAGGGAATAATACTCGCCAAGCTAAGAATGAAGCTTATTCGATAGCTTCGCATGTGAAAGAACTTTTCCCCGATTTGTCAGTATATACTTCTTTTTATCCTCCCCGTTGGTTGTGCCGTGCAGGAGATTTTCGGAGTATAGAAGAAGCCGATGCCATGATGCGTCAATTGCGTGCCAGCGGCGAGTTCAAAGAAGTTTCGATTGTGCGTGAGCAGATAAATATTCCTTTGGAATAGCTTTTAAGAAGGATACTTAGATGGCAACAGCAGCCATTAATAAGGACTCCCGTTAACTTATAAATTGTTTCCCTTTCATGTTAGGAAAAGAAGAAATTGCCTCTCCCCATTTGGATGAGCTGAAAGAGCATTATCACCGTATTCTTGAACTGTTGGGTGAGGACCCTTCCCGCGAGGGATTGCTGAAGACTCCCGAACGAGTGTCGAAAGCCATGTTGATGTTGACCAAAGGTTACACAATGGACCCGCATGAAGTTCTGAGGTCAGCCAAGTTCAAGGAAGAATACAGCCAGATGGTGATAGTGAAGGACATTGATTTCTTTTCGCTTTGCGAGCACCACATGTTGCCCTTTTATGGGAAAGCGCATGTGGCTTATATACCGAACGGATACATCACAGGTCTAAGTAAAATAGCCCGTGTGGTGGACATCTTTTCACACCGTTTGCAAGTGCAGGAGCGCATGACGCTGCAGATTAAGGAGTGCATTCAACAGACGCTGAATCCGCTTGGGGTGATGGTCGTAGTGGAAGCCAAACATATGTGCATGCAAATGCGTGGAGTAGAGAAGCAGAATGCCATTACTACTACCTCCGATTTTACAGGCGCGTTCAATCAGGCCAAGACCCGCGAGGAGTTCATGAACCTGATAAAGCACCACTCTTCTTCCTTCTTATAATATTACTCTGTTACCTCCAGCCTCAGACCTACGCCGCGTATGGTTTTCAGTTCTACGCGCGGCTCGTTGTCAAACAGTTTGCGTAGTTTGGTGACGAATACATCGAGGCTTCGCGAGGCGAAATAGTCGTCTTCCGTATTCCAAAACCGGCTTAATATGACTTCGCGCCTTACGGTCTCGTTCTTGCTTTCGGCAAGGAGGCGCAGCAGGTCTGCTTCGCGGTGGGTCAGTATTTTGAGCTCTCCCGTTTCTTCATCCTTCATGCAGGCCTGTTCGGAGTCCAGCAGGTAGCGTCCCAGTCGGTAGCCCTTGTTTGCGTTGCGCATTTTCCCGCTCTCTTTCATTTTGAGCAATGCCTGTATGTGTGCGTCGAGTTCTTCGGCCACGAAGGGCTTCTTTACATAGTTGTTTGCCCCCAGCTTGTATCCTTGCTTTACGTCTCTGGGCGAAGTGAGGGCCGAGGCGAACAGGATGGGCGTGTCGCCGTCCATCTTGCGTATGTGCTCCACCATCTCGAAGCCGTCCATCATGGGCATGTCTATGTCCGATATGATGATGTCGGGGTCGGTGGCTTTCCACACTTCCAGTCCTTCGGCTCCGTTCGAGGCGGTGACCACTTCGTAGCCGCCTATGATGTCTTCCAGCCCGGTTTGTACCATGTAGCGCAGGTTGGGGTCGTCTTCTACCAGTAAGAGTTTTATCATGATGCGATGTCTTGTGCGATAGTTCGCGCCAAAGGTATGGATTTTTTGTATTACTTCGGCCTGTGCCGCGTGATTTATGTGTAGACTACCAGCTTGTAGCCGATGCCTCGCACGTTCACGATACGTATCCGTTCATCCTTGGTCAGCTTGTGGCGAAGCTTGGTGATGAACACGTGCAGGCTGCGCTGGTTGAAAAACGAGTCGTCTCCCCAGAGGTCGAGGAGGACGGCGCGCATGTCCACCACTTGGTCTTGGCGTTCGCAGAGGCGGCGCAGTATTTCAGTCTCGCGGTGGCTGAGTTCTGTCTCCGTACCGTTGTGCAACAGGCGTTGGGTACGGGGTGTAAAGAGGTAAGTGCCAATCTCATGTACCTCTTGCCGTACGGGGACATCTGCTGTACGGATGGCGCGTCCCAGCAGGGCCTTGATGCGCACTATCAGCTCCTGCATCCCGAAAGGCTTTTTCAGGTAATCGTTGGCACCCAGTTCGAAGCCCTCCACCACGTCGTTGATGGCCGAGCGGGCGGTGAGGAAGAGCACGGGTGTCAGCCGGTCGCGTTGGCGGATGCGGCGCACCATCTCGAAGCCGTCCATGCGGGGCATCATCACGTCGGCCACCAGTACGTCCGGCTTTTCCTGGAAGAAGAGGCGCAGGCCCTCTTCTCCGTCCTTGGCGAGGCGGATGCGGAAGCCCTGCCCCTCCAGGGTGTCCTTGATGATGAGGGCAAGCGTCTCTTCGTCCTCCACCAATAGTATGTCTATTGATTCCTCATTCCTCATTCCTCATTCTTAATTTAATAGTAAACTCGCTCCCCCGTCCCGGCTCGCTCTCCACCTCCACCGTGCCCCCGTGCCGCTCCACCATCGTCTTGACATAATAAAGGCCGAGGCCATAGCCTTTCACAGGGTGCAGGTTGCCCGTGGGGACGCGGTAGAACTTGTCGAACACATGTGCCTGCCTGTCCTTCGGGATGCCGATGCCATGGTCGCGCACGGAGAGGATGAATGCCTCGTCTTCCTTGTGGACATCTATCTCCACGTGGGCTTGGCCGATGGAGTACTTGATGGCATTGTCTATGAGGTTGCTCACGATGTTGGTCAGATGTGTGCGGTCGGCCGTCACCGTCAGGCCGGGCGGGGTGACACGGGTGGAGATGTGGACCGGCTTGTCCGCCTTCAGCTTGTGCTGCTCGACAAGGGGAACGAGGATGTCTGCCACAGGGAAGGTCGTGGGGTGCAGGCGGAAGTTGTGGCGGCGTTCCATGGAGAGGGAGAGTATCTGCTCCACCAGTCCGCCCAGCCGCGCGAGCTGTTCCTGGCAGATGCGGAGGTAGCGTGTGCGTTTCGTCCCGTCGGCATCGGCGCCGAAGTTGAGCAGGGCATCGTTGGCGGCATAGGCCACGGCGATGGGCGTCTTCAGCTCGTGGGTCATGTTGTTGGTGAAGTCGTCCTTCATCTCCTCCAAGGTGCGTTGGCGCAGCAGGATGCGGATGAGGTACCAGAAGGAGAAGCCCAAGGCCAGCAGGATGAGGGCCGACGCGGCCAGTATGCCTGCCATCTGGCGGAGCACGATGCCTTCCAGCGGTTCCAGCGTGAGGCGGTAGAGGCGGTTGCCGTGCATGTCGTAGGCGTATTCGTGGCTGCGGGCACGGGGCGAGGGCAGGTATCCCGGCGTGCCGCCCACGGCCATGGTGTCGGTGCGGGTGGAGTCGTGGCGCAGCAGCTCCAGCCGGTAGCCGGTCCGGATGCCGGAGCGCAGCAGTTCGTCGGCCAGCAGGCTGTCGTAAGCCTGGAAGTCAGGGTCGCTCAATACATCCAGGCCGCCGTGCAGCCCGCGTTGGAAGTATGCGGCCAGTTCCTGCATCGTGTTCTTCCGTCCGAAGAGGAAGCCCATGTCGCCGGTGGTGTGCAGGGACGACTCCATGTGTGCCGTGTCCTTCGCGGTCTGCTGCGTCAGGTTGATGAACGTGGAGTCGCCCTTCTGTTCGGTGACGATGGTGCGGCTCTCCACGTAGGGAGTATCGTTGTTGAACCCGGCGTTGACGGACACCTCGCCGTGGCTGGTAGAGTCGCGGTCCAGCCGGTCGATGCGGAGGATGATTTCGTTGTAGTCGCTCATGCGCAAGGCTTCGGCGATGTTGCGCTCCACGGCCTGCCGTTGCGTATGGTAGAGGTTCACCAGCCAATAGGCCTGGTAGGCGAAGATGGCCGCGAGCGAGAGGACGACCACGAGGGCGATGTATTTCGAGGGCAGTTTCATGGCTGCAAAATTACGGCCTTCTGCCGTACATCCATCCGTTTGGTAAGACTAAATAACACTTCCGGTAAGACTTCGTAAGCCGCTTCCTTCCCATCCATCGGGGGAAAATGCCGTACTTTGCGCCGTCCGTGAAGTGCCGCATAGGCCTGCCCCATGTGCTGCCCCGGCCACCACGGAGTGCTGCAAGGGAGTCATGCAATAGGCTTTTATATGTCTTACAAAAGGCTTTTATATGTCTTACAAAAGGCTTTTATATGGCTTATAAAAGGCTTTTACAAGGTTTATATAAGGCTTTTATAAAATGCCTTTCCGCTACTTCGGGCAAGCCGGGGCGGCACATGGGGCAGGCCTATGTGGCACACGGACGATTAAAAGGACATTAAAAGGACATGGAAAGATGAAACAAATGACATTATGCTTGCTTGCAACGCTCTGTATGCAAGCTGTTTATGCACAAGAGATGAAGACGGACAGCCTCTGGGCGGACAGCCTGGTGCAGACGCTGCCCGAAGTGATGGTGACGGGCGAACGTCCCGTGGTACGGGCCAAGGCCGGGAAGCTGGAGTATGACCTGCCGCGACTCATCGAGGGCAAGCCCGTGGACAATATCTACGACGCCTTGAAGCAGTTGCCCGGCGTGGTAGAGCAGAATGACCGGCTGACCCTCGGCGCGCGGGGCGTGACCATCGTCCTGGACGGCAAGGTGACGAACATGAGCACGGAGCAGCTCTACGCCCTCCTCCGGTCGATGCCCGCCGACCGCGTGGAGCGGGTGGACGTGATGTTCAACGCCCCGGCGCGTTACCAGGTGCGCGGCGCGATGATTGACGTGCGGCTGCGCCATCGCATCGGCGACCCC
>CALUGY010000042.1 GCA_944320295.1 uncultured Bacteroides sp. | reverse complement strand
CCGTGGATTGGGCAACGCTTTGGTTATCATAGACGGGGTTCCCCGTGACAACATGACCCGCTTGTCTCCTAACGACATAGAGTCTATCTCCGTGTTGAAAGACGCTTCGGCGGCCGTCTATGGCGTGCGCGCTGCAAACGGCGTCGTCCTGATTACGACGAAGAAGGGTACGGAAGGCCATGTGGAGTTGGAGTACTCCGGTAACGTGGGATGGCAGAACCCGTCGGGCTCCGTCAAGTCGGTCAGTGCGGCCGACTGGATGACGCTGAAGAACGAAAAAAGCATGCATAATGTCAATGGAGGTTCGCTCGTCTATCCGCTGGAAGAGATAGAAGCATACCGCCGTGGAGAGAAGACAGGTACGGATTGGTATGACGCGGTGATGCGTCCGCTGGCTCCGCAGACCCAGCATACGTTGAGCGCCCGTGGCGGCAATGAAAAGATGAAGTATTACTTGAGTGCAGGATATCTGTACCAAGAATCCTTCTTGCGTAGCGAGAGTCTTGATTACGACCGCTTCAACCTGCGTTCCAATGTGACCGCCAATTTGACGGATCGCCTGACCGTGGATTTCAACATGAGCGGTATCATGGACCAGAAAGACCAGCCGTATACCAACGCGGACTGGATCATCCGCGCCATGCAAAGAGCCCCGGCCACCCAGCCCATCTATGCCAACAACAATCCAGAGTACTTGATGTACGGCTGGATAGAAGGAGACAATCCCGTGGCTATGATGGACGCAGACCAAGTGGGACACAAGACGTATAACAACAAGTGGTTCCAATCATCCGTACAAGCCACTTACGACCTTCCTTGGATTGAGGGCTTGCAGCTGAAAGGCATGTTCAGCTATGACTACCAGATAGCCGACAACCACATCTATAAGAAGGTGTATAACGAGTATGAATATGATGAGGCTTCGGACACATACATTGCCCGTACCCTTCAATCGCCGGGAACCAACCAGCGTGAGCACTACACGCGCCAGTCTTGGTTGTACCAACTCTCTTTGAATTATGCCCATACTTTTGCCGACAAGCATAATGTGAGCGGATTGCTCTTGTTGGAAGGCCAGCGCCGTGACGGTGATAACTTTTATGCGGTACGCGAGATGTCCTTGGACTCTGAGTGGCTTTTTGCCGGGAATGCGACCAATCAGGTGGGTCTTATGGATATAGGCGAAGCCAACTTGTACCAAAAAGCCAACATGGGTTTGATAGGCCGTTTCTCTTACGACTACCAGTCCAAATATTTGGCTGAGTTCAGCTTCCGTTATGATGGCTCGTCCATGTTCGCTTCGGGTGCGCAATGGGGCTTCTTCCCTTCGGCTTCTGTCGGATGGCGCATTTCGGAAGAGGCATTTTGGAAGGAGTCGGCTCTTTCTTTCATCGACAATGCCAAGTTTCGCCTGTCTTATGGCAAGTTGGGCGACGATGGGGCATCAAGCTACCAGTTTGCAACCGGATATATTTATCCGGCCAGCGGGGCTTCCGCCGACCGGCCCGGTGGTTACGTATTCAATGGCTCTTATGTAAATGCTGTGGCCAATAAAGGAATCGCCAATCCGCTTATTACCTGGTATGTGGCTAAGACGTTTGATGTCGGTGTGGATTTGAGCGCATGGGATGGTTTGCTCGGCATTTCGGCCGATTACTTCAGTCGTTCGCGTACGGGTCTTCTGGCAACGCGTGCTTCGAGTCTGCCTACGGTCGTTGGAGCAGGGCTTCCGCAAGAGAATTTGAATGGTGACTTTACGAACGGTGTGGATTTGGAACTGTCGCACGATAACAGGATTGGCGATTTCCATTATAACGTGAAAGGTATCTTTTCGTACACCCGTACGAAGAGCACCTATGTAGAGCGGAGCCGTTCGGGCAATTCATATGAAAACTGGCGTAATAACATGACCGACCGCTATAAAAACATTGTATGGGGTTATGGTGATGGTGGAAGGTATACATCTTGGGAAAGCATTGCCGGTAGTCCGGTATTTACCGGCTATGGCACATTGCCTGGCGATTACCTCTATGAAGACTGGAATGGTGACGGCATCATATCGGATTTGGACAGGCATCCCATAGGATATGAGAACCGCCCGTTGATAAACTTCAGTTTGAACGTGAATGCCGACTGGAGGGGCTTCGACCTGAACCTGCTCTTCCAAGGGGCAGCCATGCAGTATAACCGCTATATAGAGCAACTGCGCGAGCCGATGTGGGGACACGATTTCTCCAATGCTTTGGAGTATTTTATGGACAGATGGCATCCGATAGACCCGACGGCCGACCCGTATGACCCAAGTACGATTTGGACGTCCGGGGAATATGCTTATACAGGAACGTTACCCGATGAATATTCAGAGTACAATGTGCACAATTCGAGCTATGTCCGCTTGAAGAGTGCGGAGCTTGGCTATACCTTCCCGCAGAAATGGCTTGGGAATAATGGCATTAAGTATCTGCGTTTGTATGTCAACGGCTACAACTTGTTTACTATTAAAGGCGTTCCGTTTGACCCTGAACACTCTGGTAATGACACATGGGGTAACTTGTATCCTTTGAACAGGACTTTCTCTGTCGGTGTTAATGTTAAATTCTAAATCAAAACGAAGTTATGAAAATAGTAAGAAATCTTTTACGTATATTTTCGTTCGCATCTTTGTTTACAGTATCCTCTTGCCTGGAGTTGGACTTACCGCCTCTGAACGTAGTGGGTGATGAAGATGTATTTGGCTCTCGTAGCGGCATTACGGCCTATCTGGCCCGTGTATATAGTGGCATGCCAATGGAAGACTTCCGCTATTCGCCGGAGAGAGGCTTCTTTAACGGCTATATAATGACAGGCATGAGCGTGATTGACGGTGATGCCATTTGCGGAAACCAAGGGAAAGGGGCGCAAAGCGAGAACACCAAGTACTGGGGCGACGCTTACAGCACTCTGCGTGACATCAACTATTTCTTGGAAACGATTCCTCAGTATGCGGCCAACTATCCGGAAGTGGATGTGAATACATGGAAAGGGGAGATGTACTTTAACCGGGCTTTCGTCTATTTCGCTTTGGTTAAGCGTTATGGTGGAGTGCCTATAGTCAATGAAGTATTGAAATACCCTGAAACACCTATAGAAGAATTGAAGACTGCCCGCGCTTCCGAAGAAGCCGTATATCAGCAGGTGAAGGCAGACTGTGACATGGCTTACGGACTGTTGCCGGAAACGAACGAGCTTGGACGGGCGACAAAGTATGCAGCGCTGGCTTTGAAGTCGCGTGCCATGTTATTTGCGGCTTCCATTGCCAAGTATAACACGGTGGAACTGTTTGACGAGAATACAGGTGACCGCTTGTGTGGTATTCCAGCAAACAAGGCTACTGAATATTATAAAGAAGCCTATGATGCGGCCAAGGCTCTTGAGGGCCATTTCTCTTTGTACAAGAACAACTGGGTTGCCGATGATAAAGAAGCCCAATACGAGAACTTTGTGAACCTGTTCTTTGACGACGGCAGTCCGGAGAATATCCTGATACGGCAGTATTCGTATCCTAACTCGGTGCATAGCTATGACTGCTTTGCTTTGCCGCGCCAATTGATGGTTGGAGGATACTCGTCGGCTGTATGTCCTACTTTGGACTTTGTGGAAATGTTCGAGGGTTTTCCCAAGGATGAACAAGGGCATATAAAAACAACGGAGAACGGTAAATACGTCTTGTATGATAACTTGACAGACTTGTTCAAGGACGCAGAACCCCGTTTGCGTGCTACTGTCATTTTGCCTGGCGAGCAGTTTAAGGGTGAGGCCATAGAAATATGGCGGGGCATCTATATCGGATCGGTCGATGACGGTATCTCGCCATTATTGCCGGAAGGCTATTTGAGCCGGTATGAAGTCAGCGACAGTAAGGACTTGCTTGTTACAAGCCCCAGCGGTAACAATCAAACGCCTTATCAATTATCTAACGGGCAGATGATGAACCCGGCTGGGCGGAGCGGTTGTTTCTATAATGATAATGCTTGTGCAATATCCGGATTCTCTGTTCGCAAATACATGGATCCGGACTTGGAACCGGAACGTGTGCTGTTGAACTATTCCGACCAGTCGTGGATAGAGTTCCGGTATGGGGAAATCCTGCTGAACAGGGCTGAAGCAGCCATCGAGCTGGCCGAGGCGGGAGCAGGAAACGAGTACCGCTCTGATGCTTTCGCTTGCATCAATGAGATTCGCGAGCGTGCGGGGGCCACTTTGCTACAAGATGAGGCTGCTGTGACCATTGAGGTGGTCAGGACTGAACGCCGCAAGGAGCTGGGTTTCGAGAATAAGACATGGTGGGATTTGAAGCGTTGGCGTACATTGGAAGACGAACAGAACAACCGCATTTACCGTGTGCTGATGCCGTTTTATGCCGACAAGGCAGGCAAGTGGTTCTTCGATGCACGCTATGATGAAAATGCTGTTCGTTATACAATAGACACCCGTTGGTATTATCTGGATATTCCTACGGATGTGATTAATAGTGACGGGCTGATACAAAATCCCGGGTATTAAATTGTAAAACAATAATAGGAAGAAGTAGAAATGAAACAGTTTTTAATGCTTTTATCGGCTTGTGCGGCTATGCTGAACATGGCTTCCTGCCAGAAGTTCGATAACTATGAAGGCCCTAAAGAGACGTTGAGAGGTAGCATTATCGATAAAGAGACAGGGAAGGGCTTTTTGACGGAAACAGACAACAATGGTGTGCGTATCAAACTGCTGGAGTACAGCTGGAGCGACAACCCCACGCCTTACTATTTCACCGTAAAGCAGGATGGTACGTTCAACAACACTAAAATCTTCGAGGGATACTATAACATTGAGCCGGAAGGTGCATTTGTTCCGTTGGTACAACGGAATGCTGCCGGTGAGGTGGTTTCTGACGAAAGTGTGACGACAACCATCAAGGGTACGGTGACGTTGGACTTTGAAGTGGAGCCGTTCCTGCGTATAGAGTATGTGGGCGACCCCGTGGTACAAGGCAATAAAATTACGGTACCAGTCCGCATCACGCGCGGCACATCCCATCCTGACTACCAACAAACGGTGACCGACGTATACCTTTATATAAACGGTTCGAGCCCATATGTGGGGAACAATAATTTCGATGACCGCTATGACATGCATTTGACCGGCGTTGACGCAAGCGACGTCCTCGGCAAAACCATACAGCTCACAACGGAGGGAGAGCTTCCCGCCGGGCGGACTTACTATCTCCGCGTGGGGGCAAGGATTGACAAGGACATAGCAGGTGTCAAGCGATATAACTACGGAGAGGTGTTGACCGTCTCTATTCCCTGAGTGTTTTTAGGTTGGTTTTTCTAATGCAGGTGCCAAAAATAGGATATCTATGCCGGATTCGTTATTTTTGGCACCTGATTTCTTTTATAAATAATTGAATGTAAGAATGAAAAACAGGGAGAAACTATTTCTGTCGTTGCTTGTGGCCGGTGTCGTTATAAGCAATGCAGGCGTGGTACAGGCGGGTAAGCCGCTCAAGGACGCAAAAGTCCTCACGGTTACCAATGTGCGCAAAGTGGCCCGTGTCACGGGCGAACCCTTGCCGGGCGAGAGGCTTTATAGCCCCAACAATACGGGAGCCGATTTTGATGTGTATGGTACGGACCTCGGCATCATGTGGAAGATGGGAGCGCAAAAAGTCGGGCTTTTCTTCGGCGATACAAGCGGGAAGGGCTTCGAAGTAAACAAAAACGGGGGTAACGGCTCTAACTGGCGTTCCAACGTGGTAGCCTTTTCTTCCGACATGGAGTTGGACGACGGTTTGAAACTCGATTCGATGTTGCTGGACGAAGATGGAAAGGCCCGTGAAATCTGTGCGGGCGGAAAGGTCAATCCCCATGTATACCAGACGTCCATCCCCACGTCTGCCATCCGGGTGGGTAAGATGGATTGTGTGCATTATATGAACATCCGCGATTGGGGCGGCAAGCATGGACGTTGGTTGACTAATTTCTCGTCGCTCTATACATCCGAGGATAACGGGAATACATGGGTAAGGCGGGAAGAAGTGACCTTCCATCCAGACAGCCATTTCTCGCAGGTGGCCTACGCTAGGAAAGGTAGATGGGTTTACATGATAGGTACCCAGTCGGGACGGGGCGATGCCGCCTATCTGGCGCGCTTCCGTGGAAAAGACATCCTGGACGTTTCGGCCTATGAATTCTGGAACGGCACGCAGAAGAGGTGGGTACGCGGGGATGAGTCGGCGGCCACCCCGATTCTCCGTGGACCAGTGGGCGAAGCTTCCTTGATGTGGCACAAGAAGTTTAAGCGGTGGATTCTGACCTACCAGTACGACCCCAATTATGACGAAGCTCCGGTCACTTCAAAGGGTGCGATACTTTATTGCACGGCCAAGGACATCACGGACTGGGGGGCTCCCCAACTGTTGTATCCTTCACATTATTGCGCCTTTCTGCATCCTTTGAAGGACAACGGAGATAAAATATGGTTCATTTCATCAAAATGGGGGCCATATAACACGTTCCTGATGTGTGGCGACTTGCACATGGAATGACTGTAGTGCAATTTGTCTCCTGCAATGGGGACTGGCGGCTGATACATATGCCGCCTTTCTGCCGTACACGTTCCGAGCGTGGCCGCGACATGTTCCGTCCGCGGGCGCAACGTGTTGCGCTCACGCTCGGAACGCGTTGCGCCCGCGGGACGTGTATGTCCCTTTAAAACAGGCTTTTCTATCGGTCCTCGATTTTCGTGGTTTATGGCTTAAGACGACTCCGGTATCTTTTTATTTTGGGCAATGTTCCGGGATGTGTGTTTTTCTTTGCGGAATGTTTGGCGATTCTGATTCCTTGTGCTATATTTAGGGCGTAAAATGTAGATTTGCTATGTCCTGTTCACGATGTGTTTGCCCGGGCCGGGCGTTTGAGGTTTGTGAGGACAGATGTTGCATAGACATATAAATAGACACAAAATAGGTAATTACGGGCTTGGCACGACAAAATAGTAGTTGTGATTTCATCTCGTATCGTTTTTTAGGATGAATGGCAGTATCGTGTTTTGCCGCAGGAAAGGCAAGGCAGATAGTGTGCTTCAATGTCATTGGTTGTTATCGGGATAACCACTTTAGGCTTTGACTAAATGTTTGGACTGAAATATCTTAAAATTGATCGAGTATGAGAAAGAATGTTTTTTTGACATTGGCATGCGCGGCATGCTTTGCGCTTCCTTCCTCAGCGCAGTATTCACCAGACCACAAGGTGTCTTTGGACAAAGGAGACATCAAGGCCTTTGTGGGTGACGTGAACTCGAAAGGGGAAAGGAAAGTTTACAAGGGAGAAGAGTTGACAACCATCGGCATGCCGGTCGGCGGCATTTGTGCCGGCCAGCTGTATGTGCGTGGCGACGGCACACTAGCCAACTGGTGGATAGCCAACAATGCTTACAACACCGGTTACGGTATAGACTGGCTGTTGAATTTCGATACACCCTTGGGGCCGTGGAAGGTGTGTTACCAGACCTTCGAACCTTTCAGCTACATAGACCAGGGCTTCAAGATAACGGTTCACGACGGGGACAAGAGCGTCACGAAGGATTTGAGCAAGAAAGGCTTCGACGACATCTCCTTCATCGGCGAATATCCGATAGCTTTCGTGGAATATGGCGAGAAGGACGCCTCCTTGCCCGTGAAAGTCTCGGCCGAGTTCTATTCGCCTTTCGTCCCGCTGGACGCCAAGAAGTCCGCCACGCCTGCCACCATCATGAAATATACCGTGACGAACACTTCGGATAGGGAAGTGACCGCCTCTTTGGAAGGGTGGATGCAGAACCTGGTCTGCATAGACCTTCGGGAGCGCGGTGCGGGCATGCTCCAGAACAGGGTGGTGGACCACGGCGGCTGGAAGTCCGTCTACATGGACATGCGCGTCGACAACCTGCCGGCCAGGAAAGCCGTCAAGAAGCGGAAAGCCACATCGTTCGATGATTTTGAAGATGGCAGTTTCCGCCGCTGGACGGTGGAAGGCGACGCCTTCGGCAAACGCCCGGCCCCCGGCGAACAGTACAACCAGAACACGTTCACGGGAGGGGATTACGGCACATATTTGGCCAATTCCTACACCAAGGGTGACATATTGACCGGGAAGCTGACCTCCCGTCCGTTCACCATCAAGGACAAGTACATCACCTTCCTCATCGCGGGCGGCATGCACCCGGGCACCACTTGCATCAACCTGGTCATAGACGGCGAGGCGGTGATGTCCGCTACCGGTAACAACAATGAGGAACTGCTTCCGCGCAACTGGGACGTCTCCAAGTATAAAGGCAAGAAAGCCCACTTCGAGATTGTCGACGCGGAGAAATACGACTGGGGGCATATCAGCGTGGACAACATCGAGTTCTCGGACACCCCGCTGAAGGCGCCTTCCATCAAGATTGACGAGACGCATGCCTACTTCGGCAACCTTGCCTTGTCTGTTTTCGATGCCGGTGCCACGGGTACGGCCGACGCGTCCCGGGACAATGTGCAATATGCGGAAGCGGAACTCGGCGAAACGCTGAACGGCGCGTTGGCTTCAAAGATGACGTTGAAGCCCGGCGAATCGAAAGACGTGACGTTCCTGCTTTCCTGGTATTTCCCCAACCGCCCGCTGAGCTACAAAGGCTCCGAGTGGAACAAGCCGATCCCGCCCAACAGCCCCGCCATAGGCAACATGTATTCCAACTGGTACAATTCCTCGCTGGACGTGGCGGAACAACTGCACGAAAACTACGCGGAACTGGCGGCGGAGACGCACAAATTCCACGAGACTTATTACGAGAACATGAACCTTCCTTACTGGTTGACGCAGCGCATCATGATGCCGGTCTCCACCTTGGCCACCGAAACCTGCCAATGGTGGGCCACGGACAAGTTCTGGGCCTGGGAAGGCGTGGGCTCCTGCGAAGGCACCTGCACGCACGTGTGGGGCTACGCTCAGGCCATGGCCGCGTTGTTCCCCGAGTTGGAACGTAATCTGCGCGAAAAGACAGACTATAGTGTTTCGCTGCGCGAAGACGGCGGCATCCTTTCACGTAACGGGGAACATGGCATCCTGATAGACGGTCATGCAAGCGTCATCCTCCGCATGTACCGCGAGCACCTGATGTCGAAGAACAACTTCTTCCTGTCCCGGAACTGGGACAAGATAAAGCGTTCCGTGCAATATATCATCAATGAAGACGGCAACGAGGACGGGCTGATAGTGAAGACACAGCCGAACACTTACGACATCTCCTTCAACGGTGCCAACACGTATGTGGGAGGCCTGTACCTGGCCGCCCTGCGCGCCGCCGAGAAGATGGCCTACGTGATGAAGGACACCGTGGCCGCCGAGCATTACAAGAAGATATACCTGGCCGGCAGCGAGAACACGATGGACCGCCTGTGGAACGGCGAGTACTTCTACCAGGACGTGGACGAGAAAGAATATCCCAGGTTCCAATACGGCAAGGGGTGCCTGGCCGACCAGCTGTTCGGCCAGAGCTGGGCGTCGATGTACCGTTTGGGCGACATATACCCGGCGGATGCCATCAACAAGGCCTTGCGCTCCATCTGGAAGTTCAACTGGACGAACGACGTGAAGGCCCAGACCGAGGCCCATCTGCCGGAACGTTATTATGCCCATGCCGGCGAACCGGGACTGCTAATCTGCACCTGGCCCTACAGCAAGCACCCGGGCGAGGACGGGGTGCGCTACCGCGACGAGGTGTGGACGGGCATCGAATACCAGGTGGCCACGGAAATGATAGAGCGCGGGATGCTTGACGAGGGCCTTGCCATCGTGCGCGGCGTCCACTCGCGTTACGACGGCAAGAAGCACAACCCTTGGAACGAGATAGAGTGCGGCGACCACTACGCCCGTGCCATGGCCTCCTATGGTGTATTGCGTGCCATACAAGATTACTGGTACGACGGCCCGGAGGGCGTTATGGGATTCTCGCCGAAGCTGATGGCGGATGATTTCGTCGGTTTCTTCACGTCAGCGGAAGGCTGGGGCAACATATCCCAAAAGCGGGACGGTGGCGTGCAGACGAATTCCGTGGAGGTGAAATACGGCCGTTTGTCGCTGAATAGATTACAGACCAAGCTGGATAAGGAGGCCGTCCTTGGGGATGTGAAGGTCTTTGTCAACGGGGAAAGCGTAAAAGCTACGGCCCGGCCTTCGGAAGGCTATGTGGAAGTTCTTTTGGGTAAACTGCAGTTGAAGGCCGGCGACAAGCTGGAGGTCGTGTTTGAATAATGGATTTACATTTCGTGTTCCCGGGAAAGGAGACTTTCCCGGGGAATATATGGATTTGAAAGTTAGTTTTATTTATTAATTTCTAATAGTCATGGAATCAACAAGTAGTGAACACAAATTGAAGGCGGCTCTATTACTTATCGTTTGTTTGGTATTAGGCTTGCCATTAGCAGCTCAGCAAAAGGTCGTATCGGGCCTTATTGAGGACTTGGAAGGAAATCCGATGCCAGGTGTTTCTGTAAGAATAGAAGGCAAGGGCACGGGAACTATTTCTGATGTGGATGGTAAATATCAATTATCGGCATCTGAGGGGAACACATTGGTGTTTTCATTTATCGGTATGAAGTCGAAGATGGTCAAAGTCGGTAATGATAATGTTATCAATGTTGTATTGGAAGAAGACGCGGTCATGCTTCAAGAAGTAGTAGCCATTGGTTACGGTACCAAAACCAGGGCCACAACGACCGGTGCCGTAGATTTGGTGAACTCTGAGAAGTTTACGAATAAACCGTTGACTAATACGGCAGAACTGCTTCAGGGAGTCGTGCCGGGCATGTCTGTCATGAGAAGTAACCAAGGCAAGGTGGGAGAAGAAGGCTATAGTATCCAGTTGCGTGGTGTTACCTCTCGTTCCGACCCGGGAATTTTGGTCGTTGTAGACGGTATCCCTTATAAGGACAATAATGCTTCTGCCCTGAATAAAATCAATCCTCAAGACATAGAGAACATTACTATCTTGAAAGATGCTCAGGCGGCTATTTATGGTGCACGTGCAGCAGGTGGCGTTTTGTTGGTTACTACTAAGAAGGGTAGAGTTGACAAACCGAGTATTAGTTATACTGGCACATTCAATTTTAATACTCCTGCTCGTGTTCCGCAGAAGGTGAATGTATTGCAGCATATCGAAATGATGGGGGAACTTTATGCCAATGACGGAATTACTGATCACCAGTTTACGCATCTGTTGCCTTATGTGGAGACTGCGGACATTTACTCGGACAATCCTTTGGTAGTGAAGGGAGCTTTTGGCGATACGCCCGATTTGGTATTAGGATGGCATGATTGGTGGGATGAAATGTATGGGACGGCTTTCGAGCAGTCGCACAATTTGTCAATTTCTGGTGGTTCGGAGAAATTCAACTATTATACTTCTATTGGTTATGTTGACCAAAACTCTATGTTCAATTATGGTGATCATGAAGCCAAGAAGTATTGGGGACGGTTTAAGGGAGAATATAATTTGAATAAGTTCATTAAGCTACGTTCTAATATATATGTCGGTCGTAAAAATGTAGTTGAGCCTTATGATATCAATCAATTGGCATGGGTTACCTATTGGACTTGGAACTGTCAGCCGACGTATAACCCGCAGGGGCAATATTATGCTTGCGGAGGCTTTGGCAACCCGATTGCTTTTGCTGAACATACGGGAAATGCAAAGCGGACTTACTATTCGTATTATACCCAGTTGGGATTTGACATTACCCCAATAAAAAACTTGACCATTACCGGAGATATGTCATTAAACTATGATATTGCGGATACCAAGGAATATCGGACAAGGCACCAGACATATCATTGGGATGGGACGCTGAACTATGATGTAATAGATTACTGGTATAGCGGAAAGACCAAATCGGAATCTAAATATGACCGGAATGAGCATATCGTAACCTCTCTGCACGCTAATTATGATTTCAACATCAAGGAAGACCACATGTTTAATGTCATGTTCGGAGCATCGCATGAGGAACTTGATACAAGAGGATTCAATGCGTACCGTTATAATATAAATGAAGAATTGCCAGTATTGGGCTTAGGTGATGCGAAAGAACAATATAATGGTGAATGGGCTAGTGCGTGGGCAATTACTTCTGTATTCGGTCGTTTGAGCTATAATTGGGATAACCGTGTATTTGTAGAGGCTACTTATCGAAATGATGGATCTTCCAAATTCGCAGAAGGACATAAGTGGGAAGATTTCTGGGGCGTATCTGGTTCGTGGATTATCTCCAATGAAAACTTCTTTTCGCCTGCTAAGAAATGGTTGAATACTTTGAAGTTGAGAGCTTCTTGGGGACAACTTGGAAACCAGGCCGGAATAGGTCTATACGACCATTATCAATATATATCTATAGGTGGGCAATATCCGTTTGGCAATTCTGATAGCCCTCTCATCAGTACAAGTGCAACGTTGGGAGGTATGCCGGCCATAGACCGTACTTGGGAAACAATAGACAGTTATAATTTCGGCGTGGATTTTGCCACATTACGTAGCCGTTTGAGCGGTAGTTTCGATTACTTTATCAAAGATAATGGAAATATGTTCTATGCAGAAGAATACCCTTCTGTTTTGGGGACTACGGCACCTTCTATCAATGGTGCTCATGTAAGGACCAATGGTTGGGAGTTGATGCTGAATTGGAGGGACAAAATCCATGAAGTCGGATATTCAATAGGCTTTACATTGAGTGACAATAAAACAGAAGTCATTTCATTAAGCGATTCCCGTAATCCGGGCCAAGGTTTGAATGCTTTTGTCGAAGGTTATCCTACCAATTCTTATTTCCTCTATGATTTTGAAGGGTTTATTACGGATGAGGATGATTTGGCGGCTTATAAAGAGCAAATGAAGAATGGTGGAGTTCCTACCAACATACGTGTGGGTGATGCAAAGTTCGCAGATAAAGACGGGGATGGTGTGTTGGAACCGACTTTGTATAAAGAAGGTGATCCTAACTCCGGGGACCTCATTTATGCAGGCAATAACAACCAGCGTTTCTGGTATGGCATTAACTTGGGGCTTGATTGGAAAGGCATCGATTTTAGTGCTTTCTTGCAAGGAGTAGGCAAGTGGCAATGTATCAACGGTACTTATGCTGGAGGCGGCGAGGTTTGGAAACAAGCTTCTGAATATTTCTATCACAACACGTGGGCTCCTGACAGGCCGAATGCTGAGTATCCTCGTTTGACTCAAGACGGGGGTATCCATGGGTACAATTATCAAATGTCCAATGCTCCCTATAAATTGTTTAACAACCGATACCTGCGCTTGAAGGAAATACAAATAGGTTATACGTTGCCTAAGACTCTGACCAAGAAGTTTGGGATTGAGGTATTGAGAGTTTATGCTACGGGGATGAACTTGTTCGAGTTTGATAATCTGCCAAAAGGATTTGACCCGGAAGCTCCTTACACGGAAAACCTGATTCCGTTCTCAAGAACTTATTCTATTGGTGTAAATGTGCAATTCTAAAAATGAAGCGAATTATGAAAACACGTAAATATATAATGTTGGGTTGTTGTTTCCTGCTGTTAGGCTCAACGGCCTCTTGCGAATACGGATTGGATATTATCTCTCCGGATGTGATTAGCGAACCGGTATATTTCAAAACAGCAGACGAGTTTAAACAATATGCCAACCAGTTTTACGAAGGCATGTCTACCTTCAACTCGGACGACGACATGTCTGACATCTGCAAACCCTCCGGGTTTAATAATGTGAGCAATAGTACATATATTGCCGGTACAACCGACGGTACTTGGGATGGAGCTTATGCGGCTTTGCGCAGTATTAATTATGGCTTGGAGAAGTGTGCTGATGCGCCTGCTGATTTGAAAGAAAGTATTAAGGTGTATGAAGCTGAAATGAAATTCTTCAGAGCCTACCAGTATTTTAATTTATTGAAGCGTTTTGGCGGTGTTCCTTTGATTGAGAAATCGTTGACGACAGAAGATACTGACGAACTGTACGGCCCGCGTGACAGCCGTGAGACGATAGCCGCGTTCATCAAGAAGAACTTGGACGAGGCCATTCCAGTCCTTCCTCTTGAATCGGAAATAGCAACTGATGACAAGGGGCGTATTTCGCGAGGAGCCGCCCAGGCTTTCAAGGCGCGTTTCTCCTTGTTTGAAGGTACGTGGAGAAAGTTCCATGGTTTGGAGGGTGCCGATGAATATCTTGATGATGCGGTTTCGGCCTCCTATGATGTCATTATGAGTGGTGAGTATGAACTGTGGGACCATCGGGCCGAATTGGGAGAACTGGCTTACAAATATTACTTCACGCTTTCCAAAGTAAAGGCCAATCCTGCGGGGCTGACCAAAGCGGACAATAAGGAAACGATTATAACCCAGCGTTATGATGAGGACCTTCGGGAAGCACCACGCCCGGAACATTCCGCCAGTTTGTGCCCGACAAAGAAGCTGGCCGATATGTATTTGGATAACACGGGGCTTCCTATAGACCATCCGAACAGCGTGTTCCAAGGGTATGACAGGTTGACTTCGGAGTATGAGAACCGAGACCCGCGCATGACGACTTTCTTCATAGAACCGGGTGACCGTTTTTGGCTTTTCTCCCAGCCCATGTATAATATAGATTGGAACAATATGGACGATCCGAACCGTGGCATCATTTATAATGTGGACTTTGGCTTCTGGACACAGACAGGGTATAGGAGCCTGAAGTTTGAGAGCGAAATAACTTTCCCGTTAGGGTGCGATTGGCCTGTGTTACGTTATACAGAGGTGCTCTTGATCTATGCGGAGGCCGTATATGAAAAGAACGGGGCGATTTCCGATGATGATTTGAATCTTAGCATCAACGAACTGAGAGATCGCGTAGGCATGCCTCATCTGACAAATGATTTTGTCACGACGAACGGTTTGGATATGCGCGAGGAGATTCGTCGCGAAAGAACCGTGGAATTGTGTTTGGAAGGTTATCGTTTGGACGATTTGAGGCGCTGGAAAACAGCCGAGTATGAGTTGAACGAGCCTTTGCGTGGCATTAAATATAAGGGGACTGAATATGAAACGGATGGCCGTTGGGATAATATCGGTTATGAAATAGACGATGAGGGTGTTATCGTTTTGGAGAGTGCCGAAAACCGGAAATTCGATCCGGAGAAGCATTACTTGTTCCCGCTTCCTACGCGTCAGATATTGTTGAATCCTCAGTTGGAGCAGAATCCTGGTTGGAATCAAAACTGACGATGACACTGTGCCGCAGGGTATCACCTCAAATGATAGATGATTTGGTATAATTAGTGATTAGTTTGTGTTTCGTGTTGACTGTGCCGATGGGGAAAGCCTTGTCGGCACAGTCTTTTTGTGTGGCTGCAAGATGTCAAGTCTATCGTCTACGGGCGCGACATGTTCCGAGCGGCAGCGCAACGTGTTCGGAGTACGTTCGGAACATGTTGCGTCCGCGCTCCGAGTGCGTTGCGTGCAGGCCTATATAAAAAAGGTTGCCATTCCCCTTTAAATAAGGGAAATGGCAACCTTATATCGTATAAATGCTTTTGATTAATATT
>CALUGY010000041.1 GCA_944320295.1 uncultured Bacteroides sp. | reverse complement strand
ATTGCCGGCGGATGCTCTTGGAGTCCATTGCAACCGACAACCCCCGATGGGCGGTGAACACTCTTTCTTTGCCTAAACCCTCCGGAACGGGCTGGAAAACGTTGCACTTCTATTTGGACTCTTCACTCGCGCACGATGTCCGTCAGCCTGATGGCCTGAAAGGTGATTTGCGCCGCGCTGCTTTCGTAGAGTATGCCTACGGTCTCACGGTCTATCATGGTGAGGCAGGAATAGCCCCAGCCTTCGTCCTCGTCCAGCAGGAGCTGGCATTGCGGAGGCCATGTCATCCCGTCGTCCAGGCTGGCCTTTATGGTAAGGCGGCTGCGTCCTTTCACGGTGTCGGGATTGGAGAACAGGAGAAGGTCGCGCCCCAGCACATTGTCCTCCGCCTTCACCTTTATCAGGCTGGCCATGCAGACCGGCTCCCGCAGGGCTTTGCGCGAAGTGGGATGCTCCGACCATGTACGGCCCATGTCAATAGTGGTGCAGACGGCACGGCTGCCCCGGCGGTTGTCGCGCATGTTCAACATCAGCGTGCCGGGGGAGAGTTCCACCACTTGCGCTTCGGTGGTATTGCTCCGCGCCCCACGGTGCATGTGCCACGTGCGGCCTTTGTCCCGGCTATACATGATGCCGGCATGGGGCATACGGGTGGAATCTATATATTGTACAGGAAACACCAGCGTACCATCGTCCATCACCGTGCCGCGCCCCGGCCCTTGCAGCATCAAATGCCACGAAGAGTCCTTGACCTGCCGCGTGACATTCCGCGGGGCAGACCATGTGCGGCCGTCGTCCGTGCTGTGCGTCAACACCAGTTGGCCTGTAAGTGTTTCGTCCAAGCCTGGGCGGGAAGTGACCCAAGCGCGTTTATTGCCCATGCCGTGCGTCCACAGGGCGGCAATCCACACCGTGCCCGTTTCGTGGTCTACCAGAATGGAGGCATCCCCCACCCCGTTTTGCGCGGCGGGCAAGCCGCCATATTCCCCGAAGCTCAGGGGCAGGCGCATCGGCTCCCACGTGCGGCCTCCGTCCGTGCTGCGGCTCAGGCCCACGTCGACATGCTCCTGGAGGTCGACACTACTGTTGTGGCGCACATCGTACACGGCAAGCAGGGTGCCCGCCTCGGTGGTAGCCAAACCCGGTATGCGGTAGGCGGCCAGGCCGTCGTCTCCCGCATGGCGCACGCCTACGCCGATATTGCGCACCATGCCGGGAGCAGAAACGGCCTGCACCACCAATTTACCGTCATCGCCCGCGGCAGACTCCACGCGGACAGAAAGTTTGGATAGCAGCGAAGCTTGCGGCTGCATCTGTATGCTTACCCAGAAGTAGTTGACACCGGGAAAGAGCTTTTGGTTTCCGCGTAGCGATACCTTCCGCCCCGGCGCATCGGCCTGTGCCTTCAGTATGGAATAAGAAGGATTGGCGGCCAATGTCCGTCCTGGCTCGGTGAAAGACAGGTAGGCAACGGGCGCAAAACGGTCGGCCTGTACGGCCTGCGGGGCTTCCGTGCCGCCGTAGTACAGCTTGACCGAGCGAATGGCAGACATGTCGGTGTCCTCTGAGAACTGCAACGTCACCTGCTCCAGCGTCGTGGCATGGCGCGGCGTGAGCTTCAGGTAGAGTAGCACGTTGTCCTGCCGTTCCAGCAGGATGGGTGTCTGAGGCTGCTTCACCCACAGCGTGTCGGCCGCGGCGGCACGCAGGACGGTGCTGCCACACAGGGCAAGGAGAAGGAGCAATGGCGTTTTCATGGGACATCGCACATTAAAGCGACCATGCTACTCCGCACAGACCGGACGGATGCGGCATTCCTCCCAGTCACGATGACCCTCAATCAGGAAAGGAGTAATGTCCTCGTCCAAGGCATTATCTTTATACTGGAGTATCTTCCAAGCCTCAGAGGGGTCATTGCAAAGGTTTGCCGTCCAGTATTCCAGCGAAAAGCCGCCAGATTCATAGGCTTGAAACGGGAAGAAGATGCTGTTGCCGTTCGGCCCGTAAGCCCTCACGCCGTGTATGCCGTGCAGCATGTCCGGCCTCCAACGACAATTCTCTATCAACTCTTTCCATTCGTCGTAGGTAGGCATCCGCCAGTTCCCCCATTTCTCATGAGCCTCGTCAGGGAATGCGCCAAGGAGGTCGGGGTCCGCGCCCTTGCCCCACTTGTACTCCAGGCCGCAAGCTTCTGGAGCGGACGCGCCCAAGTCCCACGAAGCCCACTTCACGCTCAGGCCCAAGTCCACAGGCTGTGCCACGTGCGACTCCTTCTCCGCCCTCATGGTGTTTTCCCTCTGCCAGTCCAGATAAACCAAGGTACCGACTGCCGCCGCTATCAGCAGGCACACGCCAATCGCGATGAACAGCCAGCGGCGCAACCTGCGCGCCCTGCGACGCTTCTCCTCGGGACTGAGGGGACGTTTCTCTTTCTTCGGCTTCCCGACGGGAGGTACCGGACGCGGGGGCACCGGCCTACCCGACATGGGAGGGGGTGGCGGTGGAGGTGTGCCCTGCGTCATGGCAAGGCATATCGCACCGGGGCCTCCCTGGCCCGTCACACTCCCGACAACATATCTGCCCCCTTGCAGCGGGGCGTTCTTAAAAAGATTCATGGCTTTGTATTGTTTGTCTTGCCAAAGGTAAGGATTTTTTCTTGAAACACGTTCCGGAAAACGAAAGAAAAGGCCGCGCTTCCGCCAAAGCCGTACTTTGCTTGGGGAAAGATACGGCAAAGCTTCAACGTAGAGCGTACTTCGATTACTTACCCACGGCCGTGGGTATATCGTCCCACCCGGGTGGGAATATCGAACCACAGAGGTGGGACGATCGAACCACCTGGGTGGGTAAGCAAGGAAAGTACGGCATAAGGGGAAACAAAGTACGGGGAAAGGCGGAACAAAGTGGCGACAATGAGAAAAGGGATGCCGTTCCCCATGCATGAGAAACAAAAAAGGGGAGACTTCCGTCTCCCCTCGCGCCAGGCATTACTTCTGGCGTATGTAGATGTTGATGGGCGTGCCCGTGAAGTTCCACTTCTCGCGCATCTTGTTCTCCAGGAAGCGGCGGTACGGCTCCTTGACGTACTGCGGCAGGTTGGCGAAGAACACGAACGAGGGTATGCGCGTGTTGGGCAACTGCGTGACATACTTTATCTTGATGTACTTGCCTTTGGTGGATGGTGGCGGATATGCCTCGATGAGCGGCAGCATCTCCTCGTTGAGACGGGCCGTCGGGATGCGGGCCATACGGTTGTTGTACACCTGCTGGGCTGTTTCGAGCACCTTCAGGATGCGCTGCTTGGTGAGAGCCGAGGCGAAGATAATGGGGAAGTCGACGAACGGGGCGAAGCGGTTCCGGATGGCGTCCTCGAAGGTTTTCATCACCTTCGTGGTCTTCTCCTCCACCAAGTCCCACTTGTTTACCACCACCACCAGCCCCTTGGCATTGCGCTGTATCAGGGAGAAGATGTTGAGGTCTTGCCCCTCCACGCCGCGCGTGGCGTCCAGCATCAGGATGCAGACGTCGGAGTTTTCGATGGAGCGGATGGAGCGCACCACGGAGTAGTACTCCAAGTCCTCGTTGACCTTATTCTTCTTGCGTATACCAGCCGTGTCTACCAGATAGAAGTCGAAGCCGAACTTATTGTAACGGGTATAGATGGAGTCGCGCGTGGTGCCGGCAATGTCGGTCACGATGTTACGCTCCTCGCCGATGAATGCGTTCACGATGGACGACTTGCCCACGTTGGGCCGCCCCACCACGGCAAAGCGGGGCACCTCGTCCTCTATCGTCTCGGCGGTCTCTTTACGGAACTTGCTGACGAGCAGGTCCAAGAGGTCGCCCGTGCCGCTGCCTGAAATGGCCGAGATGCAGTAAGGGTCGCCCAGACCGAGGCTGTAGAACTCGGCGGCGTTGTATTGCAGGTCGTTGCTGTCCGTCTTGTTGGCCACCAGCAGCACGGGTTTCTTGCCCCGGCGCAAGATGGAGGCCACCTCGGCGTCCAAGTCGGTCACGCCGGTCATCACGTCCACCAGGAAGAGTATCACGTCGGCCTCTTCCACCGCCAGCAGCACCTGCTTCCGTATTTCTTCCTCGAAAATGTCGTCTGAGTTCACTACCCATCCCCCGGTGTCCACCACGGAGAATTCCCGGCCGCACCATTCACTCTTGCCATACTGGCGGTCGCGCGTGGTTCCGGCTTCTTCATTCACAATCGCCTGCCGCGTCTTGGTCAGGCGGTTGAACAGCGTGGATTTTCCCACGTTGGGTCGTCCCACGATTGCTACTAAGTTTCCCATAATTCCAAGTCTTATTGTTTTCCGGCTGTCGCAGCCGTTGTTATGTCAATCCAGTTGGTAGCCGAAGTTGCGCAGTTCCCTGTCCGAGCTACGCCAGTCCTTGTCCACCTTTACGAATGTTTCCAAGAAAATCTTCTTCCCGAAGAAGCGTTCCAGCTCACGGCGGGCTTCGGTAGACACCTTCTTCAACGCCTTGCCCTGGTGCCCTATGATGATGCCCTTCTGCGAATCACGCTCCACATAAATCACGGCATGGATGCGAATCATCTTCTCGTCTTCCTTGAACTGTTCCACCACGACTTCCACGGAGTAGGGTATCTCCTTGTCGTAATACAACAGAATCTTTTCGCGGATGATTTCCGTCACGAAGAAGCGGGCGGGCTTGTCTGTCCACTGGTCTTTCCCGAAATATGGCGGAGAGTCGGGCAACAATTCTTTGACCCGCTTCATCACATAGTCCACGTTGAACTTCGACAAGGCCGATATGGGGATGATTTCCGCCTTGGGCAGCAGTCCTCTCCATGCTTCCACAAGGGCAATCAGTTTCTCCTGGTCGGTCAGGTCTATCTTGTTGATGAGCACCAGCACGGGCACGTCCATCTTGGCCACCTTCTCCATGAAGTCGTTATGCTTGTCCGCCGTCTCCACCACATCGGTCACATACAGCAGCACGTCGGCATCACTCAATGCCGAGGTGGAGAAGTTCAGCATGGACTCCTGCAACTTGTAGTTCGGCTTCAGCACGCCCGGCGTGTCCGAAAACACGATCTGCATGTCGTCCGTGTTATAAATGCCCATGATGCGGTGACGCGTGGTCTGCGCCTTGAACGTGGCAATGGAAATGCGTTCGCCCACCAAGGCGTTCATCAATGTGGACTTGCCGACGTTGGGATTTCCCACGATGTTTACGAAACCAGCCTTATGCATAATGTATAGTTTAAGACAAAAAAACGCATCGAACTTTAAGATAGGATGCGTTTTTAAGTACTGTGTTATGTTTGGATTGTTACGATTCCCGTTTGCCGTCGTATCCCCACTTCACATACACGGCTCCCCAAGTGAAGCCTGCCCCGAAAGCGGTGAAGATAAGGTTGTCTCCCTTCTTCAGCTTATCCTCGAAGTCCCAGATACATAGCGGCAAGGTACCCGCACTCGTATTGCCGTAACGTTCAATGTTGATCATCACCTTTTCATGAGGCACTTCCAAACGATGTGCCACCGCATCGATGATGCGCAAGTTGGCCTGATGTGGAATCACCCAGTCGATGTTCTCCTTGGTCAGCCCGTTACGCTCCGCGATAAGTGCACTAACATCTGACATGTGCGATACGGCATATTTGAACACCGTGCGCCCTTCCTGATAGATGTAATGCATGTGGTTGTCTATCGTGAAGTATGACGGGGGGCAAACCGACCCGCCGGCTTTCATGTGCAAGAAAGGAAGCCCTTTGCCATCAGTACGCAAAATGGCATCCATTATCCCGACATCTTCCGTGGTAGGCTCTACCATGAACGCAGCCGCGCCATCACCGAATATCGGACAAGTGGAGCGGTCGGTATAATCTACCATGGACGACATCTTATCGGCACCTACGATAATGATTTTCTTGTATCTGCCCGAGCGGATAAAGTTGGCCGCCGTCTCCATCAGATACAGGAAACCGCAGCAAGCCGCCTGCAAGTCAAAAGCAAAGGCATTCTTCAGGCGCAACTTATCACACAAAATAGATGCCGTAGAGGGGAAGTGATAGTCAGGCGTCGTTGTGGCAACAATCACCAAATCCACCTCATCGGGATCAGTACCGGTACGCTGCATCAGTTGCTTGGCCGCTTTACGCGCCATGTACGAACTTCCCAAACCTTCTTCGTTCAGGATGCGCCTTTCCTTTACCCCGATACGGGTCATAATCCATTCGTCGTTGGTATCTACCATTTTGGAGATTTCGTCGTTGGTCAAGACGTAATCAGGCACATATCCCCCGACTCCTGTAATTACTGCATTTATTTTTTCCATCAACAAATTCGGTTTACTTATAGATACTCGGACAAAGGTCATCCAAAAAGGCTTGCCGTCAACGTGCAAATCTTTCCGGATGCCCCGTCAAGTATGAAATCCAAATGTGCTGCCTATTGATTATACGGCAGCCTCTTTCTGTATAGCAAGTTTGCCTCTGTAGTAACCGCACGAGCCACATACAGTATGGTATACATGCCACTCACCGCAGTTCGGACAGATAGCCAATGTAGGAGCTACTGCCTTATCATGAGTTCTTCTTTTCGCAGTTCTTGTTTTTGACTGTCTTCTTTTAGGATGTGCCATTTTTCTTAAGCTTTAATTGTTATCTAATATTTTCTTCAATTCATTCCAACGCGGGTCTATGGGTTTCCCGGCATCTTCCGCATTTTCCATGCCGTCATCAGCTGCCAGGAAATCATCGCCATCCGCCTCTTCGCCTTCAGCCACACGCAAATGCTTCCGCAATTCGCTGCTCATGGTTTTGTTGCATTTGCCGGGAGCATGAACATGCTTCATGGGAATAGCCAAAGCGATGAACTCATACATGAACCATGCCACATTGATCGTGCCGTCGTCCTCAGGAATGGCCACGAGGTTATCGCCCTCTTCGGCATAGTCCGGCCCGAATTTCACAAAAAGCTTGTCGGAAGAAGTGACAGGTTGCTCCATGTCGTCAAGGCAACGGTCGCAAGGCACCACCACATAACCTTCGGTCTGAAAATCCAATTCAAAGGAATGGGACATTTTCTTCACCGTAAGCGAAACGTTCACCTTTCCCTTTTGCACTTCCGGGGCGTCGATATCGGTAAAGAAAAGATTATCAAGCAAAAAGTCATATTTGCAAGTCGTCGCCTGCATGGCTTTCAAATCGATTCTGTATTTATCAAACTTTCCCAAAGCTACTTTTTGTTTATTCGGGCGACAAAGATACAAATAATTATCCTCATAATGCAGCTCTTAAGCCCGAAATATTCACTTTTTAAGCTCAATTCGGAATATCGTGCCTTTGTTTATCTCCGATTGCTTTACAAAAATATGTCCGTGATGATATTCCACCACAATTCTCCGCACCAAGGAAAGCCCAAGTCCCCAACCTCTCGCCTTTGTCGTATATCCGGGCCGGAATACAGTACGGAAATGCCGTTTGTCTATTCCTTTCCCGGTATCCTCCACTTCCACATAATATTTTTTTGCGGTTTCTCCTGCTGATATTACCAGCATGCCTTCGCCATCCATTGCATCGACGGCATTCTTACAAAGATTCTCTATGACCCACTCGAACAAAGGGGCATTCAAAGGGATTTTTGGAAAAGTTTCCGGCATGTGGAGGACGAACTTCACACGTTCGGAAGTGCGGTGTTTCATATAATCAATCACCCGATTGAGCAAAGCCCGCAAGTCGGTCTCCGCCAGTTCGGGCACAGAACCAATCTTGGAGAATCGATTGGCAATGGCCTGCAAACGTGCCACGTCTTCCGACAAAGCCGGTAACAGGTTATCATCGGGATATTGAGTCTTAAGCAGTTCCGTCCAAGCCATCAAAGACGAAATAGGGGTGCCCAACTGATGGGCTGTCTCCTTCGACAAACCCAACCACAAACGGTTCTGCTCCGCCTTCTTCGAATTGAGCAATGCAAGAATAACCACCGCGACAAAGACGAACGCCACCAGCAGCTGTAGATAAGGATATACAGCCAAACGCCTTAGCAACAGGGAATTCCCATAGTATATGGTCAAGGCATCCCCGCTTTCATTCAGGTCGATATACAGAGAGTGGCCTTCGTCCTTAAGAGACCGCAAGCGGGCATGCAAATCGGCTATACTGTCCGCCGACAGTTCAATGTTCCGATGAAGCTGGACAACATCATGCTGGTCCGCCACGATAACCGGTATCGTATTGTTTGCATTCAGCACATTCAATACCATTGACAGATCGGCATTCATGTCCGCATTTTGCAAATTCTTCATCGCCTCGGCCCACAATTCCATCTTAACCCGTTCCTCGGCCGCCAAATCCTCCACAAGAGAATGGGAGATGTAAAGCGAAAAAGAAACGACCAACAACGCAATGAGTGCTATGCCCCATCTATGCGTTTTCAAAGTTATGCGATGCCATATCATATATAATATAATGTATATTCCACGCATTTGCCCCGGACATGTTCCCAGCCCGCTCCCGACATGCCGCGCCCGCGCCCCCGACACGTCCCGCGCATGGCCCCGGCACGTCCGGGGCGGGGGGCGGAAAGCACG
>CALUGY010000040.1 GCA_944320295.1 uncultured Bacteroides sp. | reverse complement strand
GCAAAGCCGGCCCCCACGGCCTGCAAGGCATTGGCGCCAACTTTATCCCCGGCAATTACGATGCTTCGGTGGTGGACGAAATCATCCCCGTGGCCGATGCGGATGCTTTCCGTGCCGCGCGTCTGTTGGCAGAGCGGGAAGGGCTGTTGGCCGGCATCTCGTCCGGTGCCGCGCTTCATGCTGCCCGTCTGTTGGCCGCCCGCCCGGAAATGGCCGGGAAGACCGTTGTTGTCCTCTTGCCCGACACCGGGGAACGTTACCTGTCCGCCGGATTGTTCGACTAAAACTGTTTACGACCGATGAAAAAGCCCTTCCTCATTACCCTCGTCCTGGCTGCAATGGTCCTTCCCACATTCTCGCAGACCTATGAAGAACTCTGTGACCGCGCCGCGACAGCCATTGAGCACGACAGCCTTCCGCAGGCGGAACACTACATCCGCCAGGCGCTGAAGACCGACCCGGCCAATCCGCGCAATGCCTTGCTCTTCTCCAATTTGGGTACGGTGCAGCGCAGGCAGCGCCACTATGACGCCGCCCTCGAGTCGTACAACTATGCCTTGAACATCGCTCCCCGCACGCCTGCCATCCTGCTCAACCGCGCCGCCCTCTACTTGGAAACGGGGAAAGACGAACCCGCCCGTATGGACTATGCCCTCGTCCTCGACCTGGAGCCGGATAATAAGGAGGCGCTGGAGATGCGTGCCTTCATATATGTCCGCCAGCGCGACTACAAGTCCGCACGGGCAGACTACGAGCATCTGTTGAAACTCAGTCCGCAGCATTTCAACGGGCGCTTGGGTTTGGCCACCCTGTGCCAGCGCGAAGGCAAGTACCAGGACGCTCTCTCCATCCTGAACGACATGGTGAACGAAAAGATGGAGGGCACCTCGCTCATCACAGCCCCCTTGCATGCGGTGGTTTATACCGCCCGTGCGGACGTGGAACAGGAACTGGGTCATGACGACATGGCCTTGGCCGATCTGAATGAGGCTATCCGCCTGGACAATGCGCGGGTGGAGGCCTACCTGATACGTGGCCAAATCTATTTGAAACAAGAAAACAAAGAGGCTGCGAAGCGTGATTTTGAAAAAATGGTTTCACTCGGCGTGCCCCGCGCGGAACTACATGAACTTTTGACACAATGCAAATAGAGTCCTTTTATGGGTTTGTTCTTATATCTTGAAAGTTAAATAATCTTTTTATAGTACTATATGGCTCTATTTAGGCCCATATGGCTGTAATATTGTCCGTAAAATACCTATTGAAAAAGTTGCATAAACGAAAAAAATGTATGACTTTTGTAAAGTCTAAGTCTATAATGAATATAAGAAACCCTAACCAATAAGATTGATGAGCGAACTAGATGACAAGACGCAGGCGCAGGAGGTTAAGAAACGTCCTTATAACTTGCGTGAGAAGAAACCTAAGGATGCCGCCTACCGTTCTTTGATACGGCCGGAACTGGCAGATGAGTTGTATGACAAGATATTGAATATTATTGTCGTGCAAAAGAAGTACCGGGAGCAAGACTATTCTGCCAAGGATTTGGCAAAGGAATTGCAGACTAATACGCGCTATTTGTCGGCGGTAGTTAATTCCCGTTTCGGCATGAATTATTCTTGTTTGTTGAACGAATATCGCATTAAGGAAGCCATGCACCTGCTGACTGACAAGCGTTATGCCGATAAGAATGTGGAAGAAATAAGTGCAATGGTCGGTTTTGCAAACCGCCAGTCTTTCTATGCGGCTTTTTACAAGAATGTAGGCGAGACTCCCAACGGTTACCGCAAGAGGCATTTTGAAAAGAAAAGATGACATAAATACGGTTGTTCAAGAATAGAATTTGGAAAGGAAATACTTCGGAATCGGATTGTCCCGGAGTATCTCCTTTCTGTTTTTTATTGAGCGGATGCCAAATGTGTGGGCCATGAAGATATTAAATGTAAGAAATACAATGAAAAAGCAATTTATTCCGGCCATGGTGGCCGCAGTTATGTTAAGTGCATGCAGCAATGTTTCTAAGACATCGGCTGAGGCAGAGGATTTTGATTATATGGTAGAACAATTTGCAGATTTACAGATTTTGCGTTATCGGGTTCCCGGTTTTGAGGACTTGTCGCTCAAACAAAAGGAACTGGTTTATTATCTGACAGAGGCGGCTTTGCAAGGCCGTGACATACTTTTCGACCAAAACGGGAAGTATAATCTTGTCATTCGGAAAATGCTTGAGGCCGTCTATACAGGCTATACCGGCGACAAGCAGTCGGCCGATTTCAAGGCTATGGAGGTGTATCTGAAGCGTGTGTGGTTCTCTAATGGCATTCATCACCATTATGGAAGCGAGAAGTTCGTGCCTGGGTTCAGTCCGGAATTCTTCAAACAGGCTTTGTTGTCTGTAGATGCTGCCACGTTGCCGCTGGCTGAAGGACAGACGGTAGAGCAATTATGCGACGAGGTATTCCCGGTGATTTTCGATCCGAATGTCATGCCCAAACGGGTGAACCAGGCACATGGTGAGGACTTGATACTTACTTCTGCTTGCAACTATTATGACGGCGTGACACAGAAGGAAGCCGAGGACTTCTACAATGCAATGAAAGACCCCAAAGACGCCACCCCGGTTTCTTATGGCCTGAACAGCCGTCTGGTTAAAGAGAATGGCAAGCTGGTGGAGAAGGTCTGGAA
>CALUGY010000039.1 GCA_944320295.1 uncultured Bacteroides sp. | reverse complement strand
GCCATGGCTCCGGTGTCCCACCTCTTCCCATCCCGAACAGAGAAGTTAAGCCCGGACGCGCCGATGGTACTGCGTGAAGTGGGAGAGTAGGTTGCCGCCGTTTTTTTTCCTGTGTGTTCCCCCGGGTCCGTGCGCGGCACGCCCCCGGGGGATTGCCGTTTCCGGGGGAGCGTGCTTCCCGCCCCCTGCCCCGGACATGCCGGGGCCATGCGCGGGACGTGTCGGGGGCGTGCCGAGCAAGAAGGATACATGCAACATCTGATGCGTATGGGAGAAAAGCAAAGAAGAGGCTGCCTTTACCAGGAATGGGTAGGGCAGTCTCTATTCATTTATGAACCAAGTACAGTTATTTCACTACATTAATGCAGTTGCCTTCAATATAAGCCTTGATATTCTCGTAGGCTACTTGCAGGAGGCGGGTACGGGCCTCTTTACTGGCCCATGCTATATGGGGAGTGATGTAGCAGTTACGTGCTGTAAGTAGTGGATTGTCTGCATGTGGAGGTTCTTGTGACAATACATCTAAACCTGCTGCATAAATCTGTTCTGTATTGAGAGCATTGGCCAAGGCCTGTTCGTCTATCAGAGAACCACGACCTGTGTTAATCAAGATGGCTTCTTTTTTCATCAAAGATAGCCGTTGGGCGTTGACAATGTGGTGTGTCTTATCGGTCAAAGGGCAATGAAGGCTTACGATATCGCACTCACGGAACAGTTCGTCCAGTTCTTTCTTCTTGATTTCGGGCGGCAGTTGGAAGTGTGACTTTGAGGTATAAGCGTATACCTGCATACCAAATCCAATGGCGATGCGTGCTGTTGTGAATCCGGTATGCCCAAGTCCAATGATGCCGATTTTCTTATCGCGTAATTCTATGAGAGGTGTATCCCAAAAGCAGAAGTCTTTGTTGTTGCTCCAGCGGCCTTTGCGTACCTCTTCAGTATGGTGCTGTACTTGGGTGGCAATGTTCAGAATATGGGCAAAGACCATTTGCGCCACGGAATCCGTGCTGTATGCCGGGATATTGGTTACTGTAATGCCACGTTCATGAGCGGAATCTATATCTATCACGTTGTAACCTGTGGCCAAAACTCCTATATATTTCAAGTCAGGTAGGGCGGCCATTGTTTCTTTGTCAATGACGGTCTTGTTCGTAAGTATGATTTCCGCACCGTGTGCACGTTCTACAACTTGTTCGGGAGAAGTACGGTCGTAAACCGTACACTCCCCTAAGCTTTTTATTTCTTCCCATGACAGGTCGCCGGGATTGGCGGCATATCCGTCCAATATTACTATTTTCATGCTACTTATGTTTATGGTTGTTTGTTAATCCTCTGTTTCAGTTTGGATCATTCGTCTGAAAAACGTTCTCCCCACAGTTGTTTCATTCTCTCCTTGTGCTTGGCTTCTGCGGCGTTGTTTTGTGCTTTCCATATACGTTGCTCTTTCAAATCGTCCGGTAGATATTGTTGGCGGACGAAGTTGCCGGGGTAGTCGTGCGCATACTGGTAGTTGTCCCCGTATCCCAGTTGTTTCATCAGTTTAGTGGGAGCATTGCGCAGATGCAAGGGAACTGGCAGATTACCTGTCCGTTTGACTAGATCGAGAGCCTCGTTAATAGCCATATAGGCTGAGTTACTCTTAGGGCTTGTGGCAAGGTAGATGGTAGCTTCTGCCAAAGGAATTCGTCCTTCGGGCCATCCCACTTTCATAATGGTATCGAAGCAGGCATTGGCCAGTAGCAATGCGTTAGGGTTAGCTAGGCCGATGTCTTCTGCGGCCGATATCACCAGCCTTCGCGCAATGAAAGCTGGGTCTTCACCACCTTCCACCATGCGTGCCAACCAGTATATGGCCGCGTCGGGGTCGCTTCCGCGTATCGATTTGATGAAAGCCGATATGATATCGTAATGCATCTCGCCATCCTTGTCGTAGGCCAAGGGATTCTGTTGCAAACGTTCGGATACTAGCTTGTCCGTTATTACCACTTTTGTCCCGTTTTCTGATTCCACAACCAGTTCCAGGATATTCAGAAGTTTGCGTGCATCTCCTCCGCTATAGCGTAGCATGGCGGTTGTTTCCTTCAGCTCTATGTTTTTCTCTTTTAATATGATGTCCGTGGAGATGGCGCGTTGCAGCAGTTCCAGCAAGTCGTTTTTTTCGAGAGGTTTCAATACATAGAGTTGACAACGAGACAACAAAGGGCGTATCACCTCGAACGACGGGTTTTCCGTAGTGGCGCCTATCAGCGTTACCGTGCCTTGTTCTACTGCTCCCAGCAAGGAGTCTTGCTGCGACTTGCTGAAACGGTGTATTTCATCAATGAACAGGATGGGGCTGTTTTGCGAGAAAAAACGGTTCGATTTGGCGCGTTCTATCACGTCGCGCACATCCTTCACGCCGCTTGTCACCGCGCTTAGGGTGTAGAACGGGGTCTCCAGCTTATTGGCGATGATTTGCGCCAACGTGGTTTTTCCCACTCCCGGCGGCCCCCACAGGATGAATGAGGAAATTCGTTTGGCCTCTATCATTTTCCGGAGTACGGCGCCTTGCCCTACAAGGTGTTTTTGGCCGATGTATTCATCCAATGTCTTTGGCCGGAGTCTTTCTGCTAATGGTTGCATGGCACGGTATTTAGAACAAGGTGAGTATCATGAAGCGTATGCCTCCCTTCTTCACGCCGGGAATGTCCGTGTAAGTCAGGCGGCGTACATATTCTATATGTATCAGCTTGAATATGTTGTAGATTCCTATGCTGGCCTCCACGTAAGGTTTCTTGCCCATCACGTAGCTGGTGGGCACACCGTTGCGGGTAGGAAAGAGGAATAGGTCAGGGTCGTGCGTCTTGTATGGATTGTTCTTGTCCGTCAGCGTGCCCCACAGGGTGCGTACACGGAACATCTCCCGCCACTTCAGCTTTTTGATTAGCGGGATGCGGTTGAACAGTTTGCCATTGAGGTCGTAGCTCAGCGCGAGCGACGCGTAGCGGTCGTTCAGGAACTCCATGTTGTTGATGAGGTTGAACGACTCGTTGTTCTGCGTGATGTACGACAGGTTGGCCATGGGCAGGTTGAGCAGCGGGAAGGGCACGGTGTTCCATTGCGCCCCGGCGCGTACGGTGGCATCCAGCTTGCCCCACGACCCGAACCAGAAACGCTTACGCATGCTCATCTCCGTAAGGTTGAAGTTGTAGTCGCCTCCAAGCACGCCTTTGAAGCCGGCTGTGTGCGACAACGTGAATACCGGTGCGTCAAGCGACACGGGGATGCGCCGTTGTTTGGTGTTGACAAACGTTTCGCCGGGCGCATAGCGCAGGGTGACACCCAGTTCGGTGGTGGTCATGTCGTGTATGCGCGTGTTGGTACCGTCCAGGCTTCCCGGCGTGCCTCCGTCGTTCTTCCAGTACTCCAACATGCCGCCCGGCTGGTCGTTACGATGGCGCAGCATGGCTTGTACGGAGAAGCCGGTGTTCATCTCTAGCTCATAGGTCAGCGTGGCGTCGCGGATGTATGACATCTGGTCCACCGTGGCCCACTTCCAGCCCACGAACATGTTGTCCTTGTCGGTCATGAGGTATTTGTCCATGGGCGACATCACGTCGTAGGTGTATTTGAAAGCCAAGTAGTGTTTGGGGAACTCCCACAACACGTACTCGCGCTTGTTGAACGAATAGGCGGCCTGTGCCGAGTAGAACCACTTCTTATCGCGCGTGCCGTATGCCCCGTAGCCGCTGAAGCTCCAATGCGGGTGCAGGTTGCCCGTGGTCATGCCGCTCAGGCGGAAACGCGTGCCATTGAGGTAGTTGCTCGTTATCATCGTGTTGATGGGGCCTATGTCGAACTTGCTGGGATGCTTCTGTCCGCTGGTCTCCACAAAGTTTTCTATCAGGGCCTTGGCCGCGAATATCACGTACTTGAAGCCGGGAATCTGTTCTATACGGTTCATGAATATGTCCATGGTACTTTCCTGCTTGGTGAGGGGCACTTGGCGCACTTCGGCCCAGTATTCGTCGCTCCTTGACAGCATGTTGGCTTCTTTAATCACCTCGCCTTTCAGGCGGAACAGTCGCGGTTCTATCTTGTCGAACTTGTATTCGGAGTATTTCGTGGAACGTTGTACCTCCACCCCCTGGATGCTTTTCATGATGCCCAGTTCCACGGTCATGTCGTCATCGGTCAGAATCCAGTTGCTATCCGGCAGTTGTTCGAATTGTTGTGTGATGTCCATGTTTTCCACCCAGTTCACACCCGTGTTCTTCGGGAGTTTCATGGTGCATTTCTTCACGGCGTAAGTGGAGTCTTTCACCACGTAGAGGTGCCCGGTGAAGCCGAAGTCTTGCGAGTTTTGCGGCACGAATGTCAGGTGCACGCATTCCCGTTTGTCTACCATCACGGTGTCCATCAGGTAGAACTTGTAGAAGTTGATGGCACCTTTACCGATGGGGCTTGTGAAGTAGCGTTGCAGCAGGCGGATGTCGTCATCATAAATGTTGATGTCTGAGAACACGTCTTTCAGCACGGTTCCCAGCATGTCACCCGTATTGAAGAAGTCTTCTATGCCGGACGAGTTCATGCCCTCTATGACAGTTTTCTTGCTCTTGGGGTCTTTGCGGTAGAAAGTACGGCTGGAGGTTTCCTTGATGGAGATGGGCAGTATGGGCTTGCCTGTCTGCGGCGATATCTCCACTTGGTCTTTGAAGAAGGAGAACTTCTTGTATATGCCCTTTTCCAGCTTTTCGGGTGTGACGTCGTTCAGCGACATCTTCATCTTCTCGTATTTGCGGTACTGGTAGTAGTCGTTTTCCTCCAGCCTCAGGTTCTTTTTGTTCGCTATCACTTTGCGCATGAAATCCACGGCGGGGTTGTTCTTGCGCGAGTATTTTTCTTTCTTGGGTTTCACGACGACTTCGGACAGGATGATGTCGTCCGGGGCAAGCTGCACGTTCAGTACCCGGGTGCCCGGGGCGAACTTTACCCTCTTGGTGACGTAGCCTATGGACGAGAATGTTAATTCGTTCCAACCCTCGTGTACAGGCACTTGATATTCGCCTGCATCGTTCGAGGTGCTGCCCACGCCCTTGCCTTCGTATTGCACGGTGACGTACAGCAATGGCTCGTGGGTGATGGAGTCTGTGATGACGCCTTTTATCTGGGCCGCTACCTTCGCAGGAGCGACAAGGCAAAACAACAGGAGAAGAACGGATATGTGAAAATGCTTCATACGTTTCATTGTCAGCCCGCAAAGGTAAGCATTTGCCTTGAAACACAGAGGCAATATAACATTTTTAAGGTTTTCTTCCCATGCGTTGGGGCAGGGAAGATATGTGCTGTATATCAGACGTTTGTTCGCGACGTGTTGGAAGCGTGCTTCGAACGTGTTGCGTCCGCGCTCCGAACATGTTGCGGGCAAGGACGGAACGCGTTGCGGACAAGGGGGATATATCTTCCCGGCTTTCTCCTCTGAAGGGAGAGCCGGGAGGACGGGATGCCCGGGGCTCTTATTTTAAGGCAAAGGTGCAGGAAGTCCGGGGATTATGCGTATTTTTGCAACTTGTAGCCATCTTCATATTTGTCCATGATGAAAATGCACGTAGTCTGTTTCCAGGTGCCCTATCCCCCCCTGTATGGCGGGCTGATAGATGAGTATTACAAACTGAAGGCCTTGCACGAGGCGGGCTGCGAGGTGGTGGTGCATACTTTCTGTTACGGTGGAAGCCGGCGTCGGAAGGAACTGGAGGCATTGGCCTCCGAAGTGTTCTATTATCCCCGACATACGGGGTGGATGCGCCAGCTGTCTTTCCTTCCTTACATCGTGGGCAGCCGTTCGGACGAGCTCCTGCTACGGCGTTTGGGTGCCGACGATGCGCCTGTGCTGTTCGAAGGGCTTCATACGTGCCGTTATTTGTCGCATCCGGCTTTGGCGCGGAAGCGGAAATTCGTGCGGATGCATAATGTGGAGCATGAGTATTATGCCGGATTGGCGCGCAACTCCCGTTCGTTTCCCCGCAAGTGCTACTACCTTCTGGAGTCTTGGCGTTTGCGCCGCTTCGAGGGTGTCCTGCGCCATGCCGATGTGATACTTGCCATAACCGAAGCCGATGCTTCCCACTTCCGTTCGAAATACCCCATGGCCGATGTGCGTACCCTGCCTTGCTTTTTCGACACGGATATCCCATTGCCGGCCTTGGCCGCTCCTTCTTCCTTGCCATTCGGAGGTAATTATGTGCTTTACCAAGGGAATCTGTCCGTGGAGGAGAACGAAGAGGCCGTGCGTTTCCTTGTGCGGCATGTGTTGCCATCGTTGGGAGATGAGATACCGTTGGTCGTGGCCGGGCATAATCCGGGGGCTGGATTACGGAAAATGTTGTCGGGCAAACGTGCCTTGGGGAAGGTGAGGCTTGTGGCCGACCCTTCGAAAGAGGAGATGGACATGCTTGTGGCCAATGCCCGTGTCGTATTGTTGTACACCAATCAACCCACCGGCATCAAGCTGAAACTGATTCATACCCTTACATTGGCCTGCGGCGAGGTGCTGGCAAACCATGCGATGATTCCCGACACGAGTTTCGAGTTGCTGTGCGAGGTGGCTGACGAGGACGACTTCCCTTCACGCGTCCGGCAGCTGTGGCAAAGCCCTCTTTCTCCCGAACGGTGCAAATGGCGCCGGCAACAGCTGCACAGCATGGGCTATTGCAACGATGTTTCTATCCTTCTCCGTTGATTAGCGTCTGCACGATGCGTTCGGCGGCACGTCCGTCCCAGCGGTCGGGCAGGGTGGCGTGTTTCCAGTCGCCGCGCATCAGCCGGTCGAGGGCGGAAGCCAGGGCAAAGGTGTTTTCCCCCACGAGTTCATTGGTGCCTATGCGCCAGGTCTCGGGATGCTCGGCGTAGGTGTTGAGCGTGATGCAGGGAACATCGAGGAAGGTGGCTTCTTCGGCTATGTTGCCTGAGTCGGTTACGATGCCTTTGGCCTGGTTGACAAGGAAACCGAAATGCAGGTAACTCTGCGGGGGAAGCATGTGCAGGTTTGAGGCTTTGATGCCTGTGGCTTCAATGGCGTGCTCCACGTAGGGATGGAGCGGTGCCAGTATGGGCATTCCGGCAGCCTTGTCCAGCAGGGTCTGCAGCAGCGAGGCCAGTACGGGCCGGCGTTGTAGCAGGTCGTGCCGGTTGAGGGTGAGCAGCAGGTAGTTGCCCTTACGCAGGCCCAGGCTGTCGAACCACAGTGGCTGTAGCAGGCGGTGGCGGTTGTAGCGGATGGTGTCGATAAGGATGTTGCCCACGTAGTGGATGTAGTCGGGAATCATGCCTTCTTGGTTCAGGTTGCGGTTGGCCACCATGCCTGCGGTGAACAGGTAGTCGGATATGGCGTCGACGATGGTGCGGTTCACTTCGCGCGGCATGTTCATGTCGAACGAGCGTGTTCCGGCTATGACGTGCGCCACCTTCAGCCCGCGCTTCTTGGCAACGATGGCGCAGCTCATGGTGGCCGTCATGTCGTCCACCACCAGCACCACTTGTGCGGGGCAAGCGTCCAATTCCCGTTCGAAGGCCAGCATGATGTCGGCCGCCACTTGCGAATGGCCGTTTCCTGTCACGCCCAGATAGGCATCGGGGTGGGGCATGTCGAGGTCGGAGTATAGCGAGGCTTCCAAGCTTGGGTCGTCCTGCGATCCTGTGTATACTATGCGGTAGGAGATGTTTTTACCACCTTTGCGGGCGGCATCTATGGCGCGGCAGATGGGCGCTATCTTCATGAAGTTGGGGCGTGCGCCCGATACGATGGTTACTTTCATAAGCCGGTTGCAAAATGAATATGCAAAAGTACGCTTTCTTGTGGATTTTTTTCGTTCCTTTGCCGTGAATTTAAGAAACTTTGCTTGCGTATGCCTACGTTTGTACAGATATTGGACTTCATCGGTACCTTTGCCTTTGCCATCAGCGGCATAAGGCTGGCTTCGGCCAAACGCTTCGACTGGTTTGGGGCGTATGTGGTGGGATTTGTTACAGCCATAGGCGGCGGTACAATCCGTGACTTGCTACTGGACGTGACGCCGGCCTGGATGCTCGACCCCATTTACCTCATCTGTACGGGGCTGGCTTTGTTGTGGGTCATTCTCTTCGGGCATTATCTCATCCACCTGAATAACACCTTCTTTATATTCGACAGCATTGGTTTGGCGTTGTTTACCGTGGTGGGCTTGGGCAAGACGCTGGATGCTGGTTACGCCATTTGGGTGGCCATCATCATGGGAAGCATCACGGGCGCGGCCGGAGGCGTGATACGCGACGTGTTCATCAACGAGATACCGCTCATCTTCCGCAAGGAGATATATGCCATGGCTTGTGTGGCGGGAGGCACATTGTATTGGCTGTGTTCGCTTGCAGGGTTGGAGGCTTTCGTCTGTCAGACGGTATGTGGCGTGACGGTGTTTGCCACGCGCCTTCTGGCTGTGAAATATAACATTTGCCTGCCCGTATTGTCCGGACATGAGGGAGGGGGTAGTAAGAAGGTGTGACGATAAGCTTCGTAAGTCTCTCGCAAAGCATAGGCAACAAGAGGGGAAACGGAAAGACAGGTAATGCTTGTTCGCGGTGACCACGTAAAAAAACGCTCCACCTCTTGTGATTTTTTTGCAGTTCGTACTACTTATAAGAAGCAAAAAGACTTTATTTGCACATTATTTCTATTAATACAATACTTTATGAGAACAATGAAACTGAAACCGCTATTGCTTATAGCATTTGCCTTGGTCAGCCTCTGTACCTACGGGCAGGGCTTGAAGGCATTCAAATTGAAGAACGGATTGTCCGTCTTCGTGTGGGAGGACAATACGAAATCCGACGTGTACGGTATGGTAGCCGTACGTACAGGTTCGGTGAACGATCCAGAGGAATATACTGGTCTGGCACACTATCTGGAGCATGTCATGTTCAAAGGTACGGACAAGATAGGTACGCTGGACTGGGATGCCGAGAAACCCATTTACGAGAAAATCATTGCCGCATATGACGAAATGGCTAACACGGAAGACCCTGTGCAGAAAGAAGCCATCAGCAAGAAGATTAATGAGTTGACTGTGGAGGCCGGTAAGGTAAGCGTCTCCAGCGAATTCTCCGACCTGATAGAGAGCATCGGAGGCAAGGATTTGAACGCAGGCACCAACTTCGACTATACGGTGTACTACAACTCCTTTCCTCCTTACCAGATAGACAAGTGGTTGGAAATATCGTCGCAACGCTTTATCAATCCTGTGTTCCGCGCCTTCCAGCCCGAACTGGAAAACGTGTACGAGGAGTACAACATGTACCAAGACAACCCCATGAGCGTGCAGAGCAACTTCCTGCGCAGCAAAGCATTCGAGGGCACGCCCTATGCCCGTGACATCATCGGCCTGCCCGAGCACCTGAAGAACCCGCGCCTGAGCAAACTGATAGACTTCTACAACGAATGGTACGTACCGGAGAACATGGCGCTCATTCTTGTGGGCAACGTTAATGTCAACCAGATAGCCCGCCGCATCGTGGCCACCTTCGGCCGCCTGCAAGCCAAGCCAGCCCCCCAACGTGCACCGCACCAGGTGGCAGACATCAAGGGGCGCACACAATATTCGGCCAAGGTGGGCCTGTTCCCCAGCGTGTGCCTCATCTACAAGGGTGTGCCTGCCGGGCATCCCGACGAGACGGCGCTGGACATAGCCATGTCGCTCCTGAGCAACAGTAGCCAGACCGGCACGCTGGACAAACTGGAGCTGGACGGCGACGTAAGTAGTGCTACGGCTGGTAGCCTGACCTTGCGCGAGGCCGGCCGTAATGTGGTGCAATGTGTCCCCCTTTACGATGAAAACCAACGGCGTTACGTGTCGAACAAGAGTACCGAGAAACTGGCCCTGGCTGCCATAGAGAAGGTGGCCAACGGTGAGTTCGAAGATTGGAAGATAGAAGCCATCAAGACAAACCTGTGCCGTGACTACGACCTGATGATGGAGTCGAACGACTTTAAAGGGCAGATGTTGATGGATGCGTTCATCAACGAAAAAGATATGGCCGACGTGCTGAACTACAAGGATAAGGTAATGGCCGTTACGGTGGACGACATCAAACGTGTTGTGAAAGAATACCTCACGGACGATTACATAGCCCTCTACATAGAGCAAGGCAAGACGGACAAAGGCGGAAAGATAAAGAAGCCAGGATACAAACCCATAGAGCCGCCTGTCGGGAAGCAGTCGCTTTACGCCATGCAGTTCAAAAACATGCCTATGGGGCAGGTGGAAGAGAAGTTCATAGACTTCAACGACGTGCAGGTAAAGCAACTGAACGACCGCTCCAAACTGTACTACACGCAAAACCCGGAGAACAACGTGTTCAGCCTCATATTGCGTTATGGTGCCGGAGAACGCATGTTCCCTAAATTGGGCTATGCCGCCCAGCTGATGAACAACGCCGGCATCATGGGCGCATATACTCCCCAGGCCTTGAAGGAAGAGTTCAGCAAGTTGAACGCCTCCTGTTCCGTGTGGAGCGGCGACGACTACCTCTACATCTCACTCAGAGGCTATGAAGAGACCTTGGAGCAGGCTTGCCAATTGCTTTCGCGCCAAATCCTGATGCCGCAGTTGGACAAGAAACAGCTAAGCCGTGTCAAAGGTACGGAACTGGGCAGCCGCCAGAACCGTAAAGACCGTGCCAACACGCTGGCCAATGCCTTGTCGCAGTACATGCTCCACGGGGAGAAGTCAAGCTACATAGAGGAAGTGAACGACATAGATGTCCTCGAGATGGACATCCCCGAACTGACGGGAGACATCGTGCGTGCCTCGAACTACGAAGCCGAAATCTTCTACTGCGGCACCATGCCGTTTGACAACGCCTACGCCATACTGAGCCAGAACCTGCCCCTGGTGGCAAACGAACGTCCCAGCGACTCGCCCGTGGACAAGCCCCTCAAGCCCGTGGAGGAGAACACCATCTACTTCTTGCCCAACAACGAAGTGGAGCAGGCACAGATATTCTTCTACATGCCCATGGAGGCCTATGACAAGCAGGACGACGTGCTGCGCGACGCCTTCAACCAATACTTCTCCGGCGGATTTACCGGATTGGTGTTGAACGAGATACGCGAGAAGCGCTCCATGGCCTACTATGCCGGGGCCAATGTCGTCACACCGTCCAACCCCGGAAGCCCCACGTTCATGTACGGCCACATCGGCACGCAGAACGACAAGGTGAACGACGCGGTGGATGTCTTCATGAACCTCGTGACCGACATGCCGCAGAACCCCGACCGCATAGACAACGTCAAGACCTACCTGCGCCAGGAAGCCTTGACCACGCATCCTGACTTCCGCAGCAAGGCGCAATATTTGACGGCCCTGGAACACATCGGTTACAAGGGCGACCCCGCACAGGAGAACCTGCCCAAGATAGACGCCCTGACCTTCGACGACATCGTGAAGTTCTACGAGCAAAACATCAAGGGCCGCAAGTACTGCATCGGCATCATCGGCAACTCCAAGATGATAGACACCGAGAAGCTGGAGAAGTACGGCAAAGTGGTGAAGTTGAACAAGAACCGCCTGTTCAACAGCAAGGATTCGCTGTTCTGACCCGGCAATCCCCGTCACAAGCAAACAATCCCCTTGTCCCTCCAAGGCCCGCACCGGGCCAAGGACGGGGCCGGGGGATTGCTTTATCTCCGTTTGTCAAACAACATTACCACGTGGAAGAAGGGCTTGCCAGGCTGCGCGCCTCTTGCAATGCTTTGATAACCAAGTGGCTGTGAAGGTCGCCACCGAGGGCGGGCCGAGGTGGCCACCAAAGGGAGGCCGAAGTGGCCACTAAGGGGAGGTCAAGGTGGCCACCTTTACGATGCCGAGGTGGCCACCGAGTGGAAAGCGTATAGGCGATGTATCATAAAATTACCGCCTGCACACGTGTGGCGGGAAACAAATGCGGCGGAGCTTGAAGGCCCCGCCGCATGTTCTCATTTGATTTCAATTTCTTCTTTCATGTCTATCTCCTCGCCGTGAGAATCATAGAACACGTATTCCAGAAACGCGAGCTTCTGGCTTGGAATGATTTTTATGCCAAAGCCGTACTTCATTTGCCATTTCCGCTTTAGTGAGAACAGTCCTTGGTTCACGTAGGCGGCGATGTACGGATGGATGTGTAACGAGAATTTCTTTATCTTCAACTTGTTGACCAAATAGTCTATCTTGCTCTCCAGCATGTCTGTGAATAGGATGGACGACTTGATTTTCCCTTTGCCGAAGCATGTGGGGCAGGTTTCCGTGGTATTTACGTCCATCGCGGGGCGCACGCGCTGCCGTGTAATCTGCATCAGGCCGAATTTGCTGAGCGGCAGTATATTGTGGCTTGCCCTGTCTTTTTGCATGTTTTGGCACATGCGTTCGTATAGTTTTTGCCTGTTCTCGGCTTCGTTCATGTCTATGAAGTCCACCACGATGATGCCTCCCATGTCTCTGAGCCTCAGTTGCCGTGCCAGTTCGTCGGCGGCTCCCAGGTTCACTTCCAGCGCGTTGGCCTCCTGGCCGTTGGCGTTTTTCGTGCGGTTGCCGCTGTTCACGTCCACCACATGCAGGGCCTCGGTGTGCTCTATGATGAGGTACGCGCCGCTCTTGTAGGATACCGTCTTGCCGAACGACGACTTGATTTGCTTGGTGATGCCGAAGTTGTCGAATATGGGGAGTTGCCCTTTGTACAACTTGACGATGTTGGCACGTTCCGGCGCGATGAGCGTCACGTAGTCCTTTATCTCGTGGAACACCGCTTCGTTGTTCACGTGGATGCTCTCGAACGAGGGGTTGAACAGGTCGCGCAGCAGTCCCACGGCACGGCTGGTTTCCTCGTAGATGAGGGTGGGATATTTGGTGGCCTTTTGCACCTTGGCCATGGCCTCTTCCCAATGCTTTATCAGCACTTTGAGCTCGCCGTCGAGTTCGGCCACGCGTTTGCCTTCGGCCACGGTGCGCACTATCACGCCGAAGTTCTTGGGCTTGATGCTCATGAGCAGTTGCTTGAGGCGTGCCCGCTCTGCGCTCGACTTGATTTTTTGTGATACGGAAACCTTGTCGTTAAAGGGAATGAGGACGAGGTATCTCCCGGCGAAAGACAGCTCGGAGGTGAGCCGCGGCCCTTTCGTGGAGATGGGTTCTTTGACTATTTGCACCACCACTTCCTGTCCTACCTTCAGCGTGTTGGCCACGGTGCCGTCCTTTTCAAGGTCCGGAAGGATGGAGGCTTTGGTGATGGAGGGCATTTTTTTCTTGTCGCTCAAGACCTGCTTCACGTATTTCTCCAATGAGTTGAATTGCGGTCCTAAGTCCAAGTAGTGAAGAAAAGCGTCTTTCTCGTAACCCACATCCACGAAGCAGGCGTTCAGGCCGGGCATCAGCTTCCTGATGCGCCCCAGATAAATGTTGCCCACGGAGAAGGAGAGGTTCGTCCCTTCTTTTTGCAGTTCCACCAGGCTCTTGTCTTCGAGCAGGGCGATGGAGACTTCTTTGGGCTGTACGTCTACAACGAGTTCGTTTGTCACAATCGTTTCGCTTTAATTGTTTTTTGATAGGGAGGACGAGGGGGAGGAGGGCGGTTGCCGCAGGGGCATCCGCGCGGCCCCCTTGTCCTTTAGGTTCATCTCTTAAACAAAGAACAAACCCGCGAGTAGATGATTTCACAAGTTTGTTCTTTATTCTGTCGTTTCAGACTAGAAATTACTTCTTACTTTTATGTCTGTTCTTTCTTAGTCTTTTCTTCCGCTTGTGCGTAGACATTTTATGTCTTTTTTTCTTTTTTCCGCTTGGCATAGCTTTGTTCCTTTAATTTTAAGTTAGTACTAATAATTGTTATTTCTTCACCGAGAGAGTGAAAGTCTTGGCAGGCTTGAAAGCCGGAATGTTGTGCTCCGGAATGATGATGGTAGTGTTCTTCGAGATGTTGCGAGCGGTTTTTTGTGCTCTTTTCTTTACGATGAAACTGCCAAAACCACGCAAATAGACATTTTCGTCTTTCGACAAAGATGCTTTTACGGTTTCCATGAACGCTTCAACGGTTGCAAGTACTGTGACTTTGTCAATCCCCGTGTTCTTTGTGATTTCGTTTACGATATCAGCTTTAGTCATAGCTATTAAAAATATATTGTTACTAATTATGTTTGGTTTCCTAATTTTTTGGACTGCAAATATATAGCTTTTCTGTGGCTCGGAGAACATATTTCGGAGTTTTTTTTCAGAAAAGTCTTCGCGCGTGCCGGGGAGGCATTGTGGCGGGTGGATGCCGGGGTGTGGCGCGGGATGGTGTGTTTGTAAACTAATTTCCTTTTCTTTCCCGCTTCCGTGGCATTTCCGTGGGGGTGGCTCTACAGGTACTTCTGAAGGGGTTTTTATCCGGCAAAAGTACCCCACGCGTGGGGTACCATCGCCACCCACGCGTGACCCCTTGTCATACCCCACGCGTGGGGTATTGTTGGCATCCACGCGTGGGGTGCAGCGGACGGCCGCGCGTGGGGTGCTATTGTAAATATTCGTGATTGCGTAGGGACGGTGCCTTCGTGCTGTTTCAGCCGTGCGGGAGGGATTTCAACCGTTCGTAGACGGCGGGGTGCAGGAAGTAGCGCACGTCTTTTCCCTGAGCCATCGCTTGGCGGATAAAGGTGGAGCTTATGTCGAACACGGGCGACTGCACGAGGCGGACGTGCGGGGGCAGGGGTTGTGAGGTGTCGACGGGGTAGCCGGGGCGGGGGTAGACCACGATGTGGTGCTCGCGGAGGATGCGTTCCGCCTGGTGCCAGCGCGGGAAGGCGGGCCAGTTGTCCGACCCGATGATGAGGTGGAACGTGTGCCCGGGGTGGAGTTCCCGCAGGCGGTCGAGGGTGTGGATGGTGTATGACGGGCGCGGCAGGTGGAACTCGATGTCGGAGGTGCGGAAGCGGGGGTAGCCGTGGGTGGCGAGGCGCACCAGTTCGAGGCGCAGCTCGTCGGGCATCAGTTCCTGCCCTATCTTGAAGGGGTTGCGCGGGGAGACGACGAACCATACCTCGTCCATCCCGCCGAACTCGCAGAGGTAGTTGGCCAGGGCCAGGTGCCCGATGTGCACGGGGTTGAACGAGCCGCTGAACAGGCCGATGTGCATGGGGCGCGGCGTCATTGGGCTTTCCGCTTGAGCCTCTTGAAGGCTTCCCACACGTTGATGGCCGTGATGAGCATGACGAGCAGCATGGCCAGGGCGATGGTGGGCTCTTCGTAATAGAGGTGGAAGATGCCGATGACGAGCGCGCAGACGCACAGCACGGCGTTGATTGCGAGCAACAGTTTGTTCATCTTGCGGCTGTTGTTGCGTGGGGCCAGTTGGTTCTTCAGCCCTCCGTTTTCGTATCTCATGATTCCAGGAATTTGGTTATGGTTGCCAGGGCTTCGGCCTTTGCCTGCTCCAAGTCATCGTTGATGATGATTTTGTCGAACTTTGGCGCGAATGTCAGCTCGTATTCCGCCTTTGCCACGCGGTCGGCTATCACCTCCGGTGTGTCCGTGCCCCGTCCTTCAAGGCGGCGGCGCAGCTCGTCTATGGAGGGGGGCTGTATGAATATGGAGAGGGCGCGGCTGCCGTAATGGTGCTTGATGTTGCATCCGCCTACCACGTCCACGTCGAACACTACGTTTTGCCCGGCTTGCAGCTGCCGTTCCACCTGCTCCTTCAGCGTGCCGTAGAAGCGGTCGTGGTACACTTCCTCGTATTCCAGGAAGTCGCCGTGGGCAATGCGTCTGCGGAACTCGTCGGGTGTCAGGAAGAAGTACTCCACGCCGTTGGTCTCCGTGCCCCGCGGCGGGCGGCTGGTGGCCGAGATGGAGAATGCCAGGTTCAGTCCCTGTGCCAGCAGGTAGTTGATGATGGTGGATTTGCCCGACCCTGACGGTGCGGAGAAGATGATGAGTTTGGACATATATATATGTTATAAAGGATATGGGGTTACATCACGTTCAGCACTTGTTCTTTGATTTGCTCCAGTTCGTCTTTCATCTGCACGACAATCTTTTGCATTTCGGCATGGTTGGACTTGCTTCCGAGGGTGTTTATCTCGCGGCCCATTTCCTGGGCTATGAATCCCAGCTTCTTGCCCTGCCCGCTGCCGTTCTCCATGGTGTGCACAAAGTATTTCAGATGGTTGGCCAGACGTTGCTTCTCCTCGTTCACGTCCAACTTCTCTATGTAGTAGATGAGCTCCTGCTCCAGACGGTTCTTGTCATAGTCCACGGCAATGGTCTTTTCAAGTGCGTCGGTGATGCGTTCCTTTATCTTGCCTACGCGTTCCTTTTCATAGGGTTCCACTTCTTGCAGCAGGTGTGTGATGTTGTCTATCTTTTCCCGGAACTTCTTTTCAAGTGCCTGTCCCTCTTGTTTGCGGAAGTCTATAAGCTGGTCGATGGCCTTGCTTATCGCGGCGTGTACCGTCTGCCATTCTTCTTCGCTCAACTCCTGCGTTTCGTTCTTGGCCATCACGTCCGGCATGCGGAGCAAGGTGGCAAACCAGTCGTTAGGCTCAGGAATGCCTGTCGTTGCCACGATGTCTTTGATTTGCTTATAGTAAAGCTCTATCAGTTCTTTGTTTATGGGTGTGGCTATTTGGCTTGCATCGTCTTTCTCTATCCATAGGCAGAAGTCCACTTTGCCTCTTTCCAGCGCTTTGGTTATCTCGTTGCGCATTTCCATTTCCTTTTCGCGGTAAATGGGAGCAATGCGGGTGGATATGTCCATGGACTTGCTGTTGAGCGACTTTATTTCGATGTTGATTTTCTTGTCAGGCAGTTCGGCGGTTGCTTTGCCGTAGCCCGTCATTGACTGTATCATAATGCTTCTTAAGTTTTGCGCAAAATTACAGGATTATTTTAATTAGTGAAAATAATCACGTATTTTTGTCAGCCAATTAAACAAACCAAGTATTCCATATGTCGTGCATCTTACATATTGAAACGTCTACCTCGGTATGCTCGGTAGCTGTGAGTGAAGACGGGCAAAATGTATTTGAAAAAGAAGAACTGAACGGGCCATCACATGCTACACTTCTGGGCGTGTTTGTCAAGGAAGCGTTGTCGTTCGTGGATAGCCATGCCATGCCGCTCGATGCGGTGGCGGTGAGTTGCGGTCCAGGCTCATATACCGGTTTGCGCATAGGCGTATCCATGGCCAAAGGTGTTTGCTACGGCCGCGATTTGCCGCTTATAGGCATTCCAACCTTGAAATTGCAATGTGTCCCCATATTGCTCTATCATGATGAGTTGCCGGATGATGCTTTGTTATGCCCTATGATAGATGCGCGCCGCATGGAAGTCTATGCAGCTGTATATGATCGTGCCTTGAGAACGGTGCGTGACATTTCGGCCGACATCATAGATGAACACTCTTATGCGGAATTCATGGATGAGCATCCTGTATATTTCTTTGGCAACGGGGCGGCAAAATGTAAATCTCGGATTGTGCATCCGAATGCGCGTTTCATAGATGGCATCTATCCCTCGGCAAGGATGATGTTTCCTTTGGCGGAGAAAGCTGTGGCTGAGAACGATTTCAAGGATGTGGCTTATTTTGAGCCTTTCTATTTGAAGGAGTTCGTTGCCGGGACACCTAAAAAGTTGTTGTGACCATTAACAAATTCATTAGAGATACATGCAATATAATACTCAACAAAAGCGAATGCCCTTGCCGGAATACGGACGTAGCATTCAAAATATGGTGGATTATGCTTTGACGATAGCAGATCGTAGCGAGCGTCAGCGTTGTGCCAATACAATCATTGCAATCATGGGGAATATGTTTCCTCATTTGCGTGACGTGCCAGATTTCAAACATAAACTATGGGATCATCTGGCCATCATGTCGGATTTCAAACTGGATATAGACTATCCGTATGAGGTGGTACGTAAGGACAACCTCGATTGTAAGCCCGACATCGTGCCTTATCCTAACTCGAAGATGCATTACCGCCATTACGGCCATTTGCTGGAGGTACTTATCGATAAGGCCTGTGAATTACCGGAAGGGGACGAGAAGCAGAACTTAGTGGCCTTGATATGCAATCACATGAGGAAAGATCACATGGCATGGAATAAAGATGCGGTAGACGACCTCAAGATAGCGGATGACTTGCGTGAATTGTCGGAAGGACGGCTTAGTATGGACGAAAATATCATACGTCTCATGGCTGCACGCATCGACATGAATTGCCGGACAAAGGGAAATACTCCAAACGGCGGCAACCGTAATAACAACTATCGTAATAATAACAACAAAAAGCGACGTTGAACCAGTAAGAAATCGTCCCTGACAAACATGATAAAGCGAGAAGAAGTCTATAAGATTGGAGTCTTGAACAAGCCTCACGGTATTCACGGGGAGCTACAATTTACATTTACCGATGATATATTTGATCGTGTAGAGGCTGAATATCTGATCTGCTTGATAGATGGTATTCTCGTACCTTTCTTTATGGAAGAATACCGGTTCCGCTCGGATACGAGCGCGCTTGTCAAGTTCGAGGGGATAGAGACCGCCGAGCAGGCCCGTGCTTTCACGAATGTGGAGGTGTATTTCCCGATAAAACATGTTACTGATGATAGCGGTACGGGTGAATTGACGTGGAACTTCTTTGTGGGCTTCCGTGTGGAAGATCTGTGTCATGGGGAACTGGGCGAAGTGGCGGAAGTGGATGACTCCACGGCCAATACCCTTTTTGTGGTGGAGGGGAAAAGCGGGGAGCTGTTGTTACCCGCCTGTGAGGAGTTCATTGTCGGAGTGGACCGCGAGCATCGGGTGCTTACCATGAACCTGCCGCAAGGCCTGCTTGCGCCGGACGAGGCAGAGGAAGCTTGACGACAAATGCAATAAATCCGAGGAACATGCAAGACAAAAGACGAAAGCGCAAGCCATTCTGGAAGGACATCAAGTTCAAGTACAAGATTACCATATCCAATGAAAACACATTGGAAGAGGTAGCGGGGCTGCGCGTGTCAAAGCTTAACGGCATCTCCATCTTGGTGTTTACGCTTACTCTTTTGTTTGTGTTGGCATCGTTGCTTATAGCCTTCACGCCCTTGCGCAATTACTTGCCGGGGTATATGAATAGTGAGATACGGGCGCAGGTGGTGAACAACGCCTTGCGCGCCGATTCGTTGCAAGCCGTGCTTGAAAGGCAGCAGCTGTACATCATGAACATCCAGGACATCTTCCAGGGGAAGATAAAGGCCGATACTGTGCCTTCGCTCGATTCGCTGGTGAACATGCAAGAGGACTCGCTGATGGAGCCGACCGCCCGCGAACTGGCTTTCCGACAGCAATATGAAGAGACAGAGAAATACAACTTGACTACGATAGCCTCACGCTCGGAGGCCGACGGGCTGTTGTTCTACAAGCCCGTGACGGGTCTCCCCGTCAAGCCATTCGACACCGCGTTGAGGCACTACGGCACCGACATTGCCTTGGCCGACGGGGAGAGCATACTCTCCGTGCTGGACGGTACGGTACTGATGAGCGCCTTTGTGGCGGGAGACGGCTACGTGCTCGTGGTGCAACACAACCAGGATTTCGTATCGGTGTACAAGCATTGCGGGACGCTGCTGAAGCACGAGGGGGACGCCGTGAAGGGCGGAGAGGCCATCGCCGTGGCTGCGGGCGGGGAGGAAGACGGGCGCGTCGGACACCTGCACTTCGAGCTTTGGCGCAAAGGGCGCCCCGTGAATCCGGAACAATACATTGTCTATTAGGATATGAAGAAACAACTTGCCATACTGGGGTCCACCGGCTCTATAGGCACCCAAGCCTTGCAGGTGGTAGAAGAGCACCCCGATGAGTATGAGGCGTATGTGCTGACGGCAAACAACAGCGTGGACTTGCTGGCCCGACAGGCCCGGAAGTTCAGGCCGGAGGCCGTGGTGATAGCCAACGAAGCGAAATACTCCCAACTGAAAGAAGCATTGGCCGACCTGCCCATCAAGGTCTACGCCGGGACGGACGCCCTGTGCCAGATAGTGCAGGAAGGCCCCGTGGACATGGTGCTGGCAGCCATGGTGGGCTATGCCGGGCTGAAGCCCACTATGAATGCCATACGCGCCCGGAAACCCATCGCCCTGGCCAACAAGGAGACGCTGGTGGTGGCCGGGGAGCTGATAAACGGTCTGGCGCGGGCAAACGGCACCCCCATACTCCCCGTCGACTCCGAGCACTCGGCCATATTCCAATGCCTGGCGGGAGAGGCGGGAAACCCCATAGAGAAAGTGATACTCACCGCCTCAGGCGGACCGTTCCGCACCTTCACCCGCGAGCAGTTGGCCACCGTCACCAAGGAGCAGGCCCTGCGGCACCCCAACTGGACGATGGGGGCTAAGATAACCATCGACTCGGCCTCCATGATGAACAAGGGCTTTGAGGTAATCGAGGCCCGTTGGTTGTTCGGCGTGCGCCCGGAGCAGATAGAAGTGGTGGTCCACCCGCAGTCCATCGTGCACAGCATGGTACAGTTCGAGGACGGGGCGGTCAAGGCCCAGCTCGGCATGCCGGACATGCGCCTGCCCATACAGTACGCCTTCTCCTACCCGCGGAGGCTCAAGGCCTCCTTCCCCCGACTGGATTTCGCCGCCTGCCGGAGCCTGACGTTCGAGCAGCCCGACCCCGCGCGCTTTCCCAACCTTGGGCTGGCCTACGAGGCCCTGTCCCGCGGGGGCAACATGCCGTGCATCGTCAACGCCGCCAACGAGGTCTGTGTGCAGGCCTTCCTGGCAGACCGCGTGTCTTTCCTGGGGATGAGCGACGCCATCGCCCGGGCCATGCAGCGTGTCTCCTTCATCGCGAAGCCCACTTATGAGGACTATGTGGAGACCGACGCCGAGACCCGCCGGATAGTGGCAGAAATCCTTACAAATAAATAAACGGGGATTTCCCGTTTTCTCGTTAGTCCCCAACGAGCTCCTCGTCGGGGACTAACGAGGCCCTCGTCGGGGACTAACAAGACCCTCGTCGGGGACTAAAGAGACGCCCTTCGGGGACGGATAAAAATGCCCTTGAGTATCAATGAGATACGAAAGGGTCTAAAAAGAGACGCACATCAATAAGAAACAGTAATAATTTCACACAATGGAGACATTCCTTATCAAGACCTTGCAGCTCATTTTGAGCCTGTCCATACTGGTCATTGTCCATGAGATGGGGCACTTCTTGTTCGCCCGTCTGTTCAAGACCAGGGTCGAGAAGTTCTGCCTTTTCTTCGACCCGTGGTTCACTCTTTTCAAGTTCAAGCCCAAGCACAGCGACACGGAGTACGGCCTTGGCTGGCTGCCGCTGGGCGGATATGTCAAGATTGCGGGCATGATTGACGAGTCGCTCGACACCGAGCAGTTAAAGAAGCCGGTGCAGCCGTGGGAGTTCAGGGCCAAGCCCGCTTGGCAACGGCTGCTCATCATGACTGGCGGCGTGCTATTCAACTTCTTGCTGGCCATCGTCATCTATGCCATGATACTCTTTGCCTGGGGCGACACGTACATCCCCGTGCAGAAGGCCCCGCTGGGCATGGAGTACAACGAAGCCATGCATCGGGCGGGATTCCAGGACGGCGATGTCCTCCTTTCGGCCGACGGGGTGCCTTTGGAGCGCATGGACGGCGACTTGCTGATGGCCATCGTCGATGCCCGGCAGGTGACCGTTCTCCGAGGGGGGCAGGAGGCGTCGGTCTACATCCCCGACGGCATGATGGACCAACTGCTGGCCGATAGCGTACGCTTCGCCGACTTCCGCTACCCCTTCGTCATAGACAGCCTCCAGGCAGGAGGGCCGGCCATGGCGGCGGGGATGATGCCGGGGGACAGCATCACACGCATGGACGGGAGGCCGGTGAGCTACACGGATTTCTATTTCGAGATGCGCCGCCGTCAGTCGGAGGCACCGCGGCTCTTGGCTTCGGCCACGTCGGCACAGGAGGCGGACAGCCTGTCGAGGGCCTTGCGCACGGTAAGCCTCACCTACATGCGCGGCGGGCAGGAGCGCGAGGTGACGCTCCAGGCGGACACGGCCTACCTGATTGGGACTTTCGCCGTGGCGGAGGCGGCCCGTCTGCTGCCCGTCGTGCATCGGGAATACGGATTCTTCGAGTCCATCCCCGCCGGCGTGGCGCTGGGAGTGAACACGCTCAAGGGGTACGTGGGGCAGATGAAATACGTATTCTCGAAGGAGGGGGCAAAGCAACTGGGCGGCTTCGGCACTATCGGAAGCATATTCCCGGATACTTGGGACTGGCACCGCTTCTGGTCGATGAGCGCCTTCTTGAGCGTCATACTGGCCTTCATGAACATACTGCCCATACCGGCGTTGGACGGCGGGCACGTGTTCTTCCTGCTCTACGAGATAGTGACGCGGAGGAAGCCGAGCGACGCGTTCATGGAACGGGCGCAGATGGTCGGTATGTTCATCCTGTTCGGTCTCTTAATCTGGGCCAACCTGAACGACGTGCTGCGCTTCCTCTTCTGACGCGGAAGCACGGCGCGCGGGGCACAAGAGAAGCCCGCAGTCCTGCCACACGGCGCAGGCTGCGGGCTTTTTTCGTGTCCGCACCCGTGGGCTGCGGGCAGGGCGTAATATAGGTACGAATATCGGTAAGATGTGTAACGCACATTCCGCCGGGATTCCCTACCTTTGCCGTGCGTAAACAACAAACCCTGCTTCGATATGGAAATGGACCATCTGAAATCCCTGCTCGCCACGTCGGGCGCCTCGCTGGTGCTGTACGACGGCGAGGTGCACACCTATCATGGCCGCGGTGTGGCCGACCTGTATGACCTCTACACGCACCACCCCGGCAAGCTTCGCGGCGCGATGGTGGCCGACAAGGTGATTGGCAAGGGAGCCGCGGCGCTCATGGCGGCAGGCGGGGTGGCCCGCGTGTGGACGGCCCTCATCAGCCGGCCGGCCTTGCAACTGCTGCTCGACGCCGGCATCCCCACAGACTACGACACCCTGGTGCCGCAGATTTTGAACCGCACGCGCCAGGGATTCTGCCCCGTGGAAACCCTCTGCATGGACGCGCGAACCCCGCAAGAGTGCCTGCCCAGGATACGCGCGTTCGTCGAACAACAATCCCGATGACTATATATATAATATATGTGTACTAAGAAGACCTTCCTCCCGCTGGCCCTCTGCCTCTGCATGGCCCACACGACGCAGGCCCAGACGGCCGACTCGGCCCGCGTGGCCCGCACATACGACCTGGACGAAGTGGTCGTCACCGGCTCGCGCCAGGCCATCAACCCCCGCCTGCTTCCCATGACCGTCACCACCGTCGATTCCCTCGCGCTCTCGCGGCAGCCCGGCCAGTCGGTCCTGCCCGCCCTCACGGAGCAGGTGCCCGGACTGTTCATCACCGGCCGGGGGCTGATGGGCTACGGCGTGTCGACGGGCGCGGCGGGCGGCATGAGCCTGAGGGGCATAGGCGGCAGTCCCACCGCCGGGATGCTCGTGCTGGTGGACGGGCACCCGCAATACATGGGCTTGATGGGCCACCCGATAGCCGACGCCTGCCAGACCATGCTCGCCGGGCGGGTGGAGGTGGTGCGCGGCCCGGCCTCGGTGCTTTACGGCTCAAACGCCATGGGAGGCGTGATAAACATCGTGACGAGACAGCAGCACGCCGACGGGCTGGGCGGCACGGCCGACGTGTCGGCCGGATCCTATGGCACGGCACAGGCACAAGCGGGCATCCGCCTACGCCAAGGCCCCTTCCACCTGCAAGCCACGGCCAACTACGGGCGGACGGACGGCCACCGGCCCGACATGGCCTTCGAGCAGGAAGGGGGATACGTCAAGGCCGGGTACGACTTCGGCCCGCATTGGCAGGCGGTGGCCGACATGAACGTTACGCACTTCAACGCATCCAACCCCGGCACCGTGGCCAGTCCCCTGATAGACAACGACTCACGCATCACGAGGGGCATGGCATCACTCGCCCTCCGCAACCACCACCGCCTGGCTTCGGGAGCCATCAGCCTTTACTATAACTGGGGGCACCACCGCATAGACGACGGCTACAGCCCCGGCGAGCAACCGCAGACGGAACACTTCAACTCGAAAGACCGCATGGCCGGACTCTCCCTCTACGAGACCCTCCGCCTGCTGCCCGGCAACAGCCTGACGCTGGGCCTGGACTACCGCCACTTCGGCGGCCAGTCTTGGTACCGCCATGTGCAGACGGGCGAAAGGCGCGACGGCGTGGACAAGACGCAGCACGAGGTGGCCGCCTATGCCAATGTGCACCAGGACATTAGCACCTGGCTCTCGCTGGACGCCGGCCTCCGCGTGGACCACCATTCGCACGTGGGAACCACCCTCGTGCCCCAGGGCGGACTGGCCTTCCACCTGCCCCGCCGTGCCGAACTGAAGGCCTCCGTAAGCAAAGGCTTCCGCAACCCGACCATCCGCGAGATGTACATGTTCCCCCCGCAAAACCCCGACCTCAGGGCGGAGAGCATCGTCAACTACGAACTTGCCTTCACGCAGACGCTCCCCGGCGGCACCCTTTCCTATGGCCTGAACCTGTTCTACATCCACGGCTCGAACACCATCGTACTCGACCCCAGCGTTCCCCGCTACTTCAACTCGGGCGCGGTGGAGAATTGCGGCGTGGAGGCCGAACTCTCCTGGCGCCTCTCTCCCCGTTGGAGCGCGGACGCCAATTACAGCTACCTGCACATGGACAATCCCGTGCTCGGTGCCCCGGAGCATAAGCTCCACGCCGCCCTGCACTACCGCCACGGCCGCTGGACCGCCACGGCCGGGGTGCAACACGTGCGCGGCCTGTGCACGGCCATGGGACAGGCGCCCTCCTTCGAAACCTTCACCCTGGTCGACGCGCGCCTCTCCTTCCGCCTTTGCCGCCCCGTCGAGCTGTATGTCAACGGCGAAAACCTCCTTGCCGAACGCTATGAAACCCTCGATGGGTATCCCATGCCCAAGGCCACGTTCACGGGCGGCCTGCGCGTGGAATTCTGACGGCATGGCCGGGAAATAGTAAGAAAACCGTCGTTTTTTGTGATAAATGTTTGGAAAATTGCCGCGAAAGGTTTACATTTGCAACCAATAACGAGTGAGACATGCGCACACGCACCCTACATATCTATCATCATCACCATGGCGAATCCTTTCGGCAGGCATAGACGTGTGTATGTGTAGGAGCTATATATAGACAGTACAAGGCTTGCCGGACAACGGGCGGGCCTTGTTTGTTTTTACGCGGCGGTGCCCGTCTCCCTCCCAAGCCATAATAAAGACAGTAACTATGATACGAATTGCAGTACAAGCGAAAGGCCGCCTTTACGACGACACGATGGCCTTTCTATCCGAAGCCGGCATCCGGCTTAGTGCATCGAAGCGGGCCTTGCTGGTCCAAGCGTCCAACTTCCCGCTCGAAGTCCTTTACCTTCGGGATGACGACATCCCCGAATCCGTGGCCTCCGGCGTGGCCGACATAGGCGTGGTGGGCGAGAACGAGTGCGCGGAGCGCGGCGCCGATGTCGACGTGCTGAAGCGCCTGGGCTTCGGCCGCTGCCGCCTGTCCCTAGCCATACCCAAGGATGAGGCTTATGAGGACATCTCGTGGTTCTCCGGGAAGAAGGTCGCCACTTCATATCCGGGCATTCTTTCCCGCTACCTGGCCTCCAAGGGAGTGCGCGCCGACATCCACGTCATTACGGGATCGGTGGAGATAGCCCCCGGCATAGGCCTGGCCGACGCCATTTTCGACATCGTGAGCTCAGGCTCCACGCTGGTGAGCAACAGCCTGCGCGAGGTGGAGACGGTCATGCACTCCGAGGCCGTGCTTATCGGGCACAAGGGCCTGTCGGCCGAAAAGGCCGATATCTTGTCCCAGCTGCTGTTCCGCATGGATGCCGTGCGCACGGCCGAAGACAGGAAATACGTCCTGATGAACGTCCCCAACAGCAAGCTGGACGACGTGCTGGACGTGCTTCCCGGTATGCGAAGCCCCACCGTAATGCCTTTGGCGCAGGAGGGATGGTGCTCCGTGCACACCGTGCTCGGCGAGGAATGCTTCTGGGACATCATAGGCCGCCTCAAGTCGCTGGGGGCGGAAGGCATCCTGGTGCTCCCCATAGAGAACATGGTTCCCTGAGCAAGGGGCGGCACTCCCGCCACGCCAGGCAACAGCGTTTCGTACACATTATATAATTATATAAGACATGAACATAGTGATAAATCCCGGCAGGGAAACCTGGGCGGAGTTGCTTGCCCGCCCTGCCATAGACATGGAACAACTATATGGCACGGTACAAGGCATAGCCGAGGCGGTGAAAACCCAGGGCGATGCGGCCGTGCTCCGCTTCGCGGAACAGTTTGACGGCGTGCGCCTCCAAGGCCTGGCCGTCACGGAAGAGGAAATGCGGGCCGCCGCCAGCGAGGTGGACGACACGCTCAAGGTGGCCATACGGCTGGCCAAGCGGAATATCGAGGCCTTCCATGCAGCCCAGCGTTTCACCCCCGTCGAGGTGGAAACCATGCCGGGCGTGCGTTGCATCCAGAAGGCCGTGCCCATCGAGCGGGTGGGGCTGTACATCCCCGGCGGCACGGCTCCCTTGTTCTCCACCGTGCTGATGCTGGCCATACCGGCCGTCCTTGCCGGCTGCGGCGAGGTGGTGCTCTGCACCCCGCCCGACAAGCGGGGGAGCGTGCACCCCGCCATCCTGTTCGCCGCGCATGAGGCAGGCGTACACAAGGTGTTCAAGGCAGGGGGCGCGCAGGCCATCGCCGCCCTGGCATACGGCACGCAGACCATACCGGCCGTGCACAAGATATTCGGCCCCGGCAACCGCTATGTCACCGCAGCCAAGCAATGGGTGTCCCTCCACACCCGCGTGTCGATAGACATGCCCGCCGGCCCGTCAGAGGTAGAGGTGCTGGCCGACGCTTCCGCCAATCCCGTCTTCGTGGCGGCCGACCTGCTGAGCCAGACCGAACACGGGGCGGACAGCCAAGCGGTGCTCATCTCCACGTCGGCGGAGCTGTTGCCGGCGGTGGAGCGGGAGATAGCGCGCCAGTTGCCCCTCCTTGCCCGGCGCGACGTGGCCGAGCACGCCTTGTCGCACAGCACGCTCGTCGCCGTCCCCTCCATGGACGAGGCGTTGGAGATGACCAACCTCTATGCGCCCGAGCACCTCATTATCCATACCAGGGACTATGCCCGCGTGGCGGACAGGGTGGTCAATGCCGGGTCGGTCTTCCTCGGCCCCTATGCCCCTGAAAGCGCAGGCGACTATGCCTCCGGCACGAACCACACGCTCCCCACGGGAGGCCATGCCAAGGCTTGCGGGGGCGTCTGCCTGGACAGCTTCCTCCGCAAGATAACGTTCCAAGAGATTACCCGTGCAGGCCTGCAGGCCATCGGCCCCGCCATCGAAACAATGGCTGCGGCCGAGCAACTCGACGCACACCGTCGGGCCGTGACACTACGCCTTGCCGCACAAACAACCGACGTATAAGACAGACCACCATTATGAAAGCATTGCAAGAACTGGTCCGCCCCAACATATGGCGGATGAAACCGTACTCCTCGGCACGCGACGAATACCAGGGAACGGCCGCCTCGGTTTTCCTCGACGCGAACGAAAACCCATACAACACCCCCTACAACCGCTATCCCGACCCCTTGCAGCGTAAGCTCAAGGAGAAACTCGCGGAACTGAAGGGCCTGCCGCCGGAGTCCATCTTCCTGGGTAACGGTAGCGATGAGGCTATCGATTTGCTTTACCGGGCCTTTTGCGAACCCCGCGTGGACAATGCCGTGGCTATCGCTCCCACCTATGGTATGTATAAGGTGTGTGCCGAGGTGAACGATGTGGCCTATCGCGAGGTACTCCTGGGCGATGGGTTCAGCCTATCCGCGAGCCGCTTGCTTGAGGCTGCCGACGCCCGCACCAAGCTCATATTCCTCTGTTCTCCGAATAACCCCACGGGCAACAGTCTGGATGCCGGGGAAATCGAGGCGGTGCTACGCGGCTTCGATGGCTTGGTGGTGCTGGACGAGGCGTACATCGATTTCTCGTCCCGGGAATCTTTCATAGGCACGCTTGCCGGACACCCGAACCTCGTGGTGCTCCAAACATTCTCCAAGGCGTGGGGATGTGCGGCCATCCGGCTGGGCATGGCGTTTGCCTCGCCGGACATCGTGGCCGTGCTCAACAAGATTAAATACCCCTATAACGTGAACGAGTTGACACAGCGTCATGCTTTGGAGATGCTGTACCGCTATCACGACATGCACCGTTGGGTGGCTACGTTGAAGGAGGAACGGCACTATCTGGAGGAGAAGTTGCGTGGCCTGCGATGTGTCGTCGGGATATACCCGTCAGATGCCAATTTCATTTTGGTGCGCATGACCGATGCGCCTCGCCTTTATGATTATTTGGTGGCGAGGGGTATCATCGTGCGCAACCGGCATACCGCATTGCTTTGCGGGAATTGCCTGCGCATAACGGTGGGCACGCGGGTGGAGAACGACATGCTGCTGGAAGCCTTGGCCGAAGCCGAATAGCGGACTTTGCTTAATATGCCGAATATGAAAAAAGTACTCTTTATAGACCGGGACGGAACGCTGGTAGTGGAACCCCCGGAGGATTATCAGCTGGATTCGTTCAGCAAGCTGGAGTTCTGCCCGAAGGTGATAAGCAGTCTGGCGTTCATACGCTCTCACCTTGATTTTGAGTTCGTGATGGTGACGAACCAGGACGGATTGGGGACTTCTTCCTTTCCCGAAGAAACCTTTTGGCCTGTCCATGATTTTATCATGCGCACGCTGGCCGGGGAGGGAATCACGTTCGATGCCGTGTGCATAGACCGCAGTCTGCCTTCCGACAATGCCCCCACGCGGAAACCCCGCACCGGGATGCTGGAGCGTTACATAGGTAATCCGGGATACGACCTAGCCGGGAGTTTCGTTATAGGCGACCGCGCGACCGATGTGGAGCTGGCACGTAACCTTGGCTGCCGGGCCATCTTGCTGCAAGACGACCGCTCGCTGTTAAAGCCATGCACCCAAGGAGGAACGGCTGCTTGCGGGGGCTTGGAGGACGTATGTGCCCTTGCCACGACGGACTGGGGCAAGGTGGCGGAGTTCCTGTTTGCCGGCGAGCGTAAGGCTGAAGTCCGGCGTGTGACCTCCGAGACGGACATCAGCATCGCCCTCAATGTGGACGGGAGCGGGCAATGCGACATCCATACCGGTCTGGGCTTCTTCGACCATATGCTGGAGCAGATAGGCCGGCATGGCGGATTCGACCTCAGCATCCGTGTGAAGGGCGACTTGGATGTGGACGAACACCATACCATAGAAGACACGGCCCTTGCCTTGGGCGAATGCATCTACCGGGCCTTGGGTAGCAAACGAGGTATGGAACGCTATGGCTACGATGTGACGATGGACGATTGCCTGTGCCGGGTTTGTCTGGACTTCGGTGGAAGGCCGTGGCTGGTGTGGGACGCGGATTTCCGGCGGGAGAAGGTGGGCGACATGCCAACGGAGATGTTCCTGCACTTCTTCAAGTCGTTCAGCGACGCCGCGAAGATGAACCTCCATATCAAAGCCGAGGGGCAGAACGAACATCACAAGATAGAGGGCATCTTCAAAGCCTTGGCCCGTGCCATGAAAATGGCGGTGAAGAGGGACATATACCGCTTTGAACTCCCTACGTCGAAAGGCGTGCTTTAAAGGAATATGCGCTTCCTGCTGTCCGTTTGCGGACAGCAGGGGTGTCCGATTCCGGACATCTCCCCCTTGCTTGTACCTTTCTGACGTGTTGGCATGGTGTTTGCCTTGGCATCGGCAAATAACCAATGCAAGAATATGATGAGATACTTAGCCCTGTCCGTCTGCTTCTCCCTGTTGCCGTTGGCGGTCTGTGCCCAGTCGGGCGGGAATGGTGAGAAAGAGCGTGACATTACCTTGCAAGAAGCCATCGCCTTGGCACGCGTGCAATCAGTAGATGCGGCTGTCGCCTTGAACGAACTGAAAACCGCCTATTGGGAATATCGCACATTCAGGGCCAACCTGTTGCCCGAAATGAATTTTACAGGTACGCTGCCCAGCTACAACAAGTCATACAGCTCCTATCAGAACTCCGACGGTTCTTATTCCTTTGTACGTAACAATACCTTGGGGGCTTCCGGAAAGATTTCCATCGACCAGAACATTTGGTTTACGGGCGGCAAGCTTTCGCTCATGTCATCTTTGGATTTCGTAAAGCAACTGGACGCCGGGAGGAGTCGGCAGTTCATGTCCGTGCCCGTAGGCTTGGAACTGACACAGCCCATCTTCGGCGTAAACACGCTGAAGTGGGACCGCCGCATAGAGCCGGTGCGTTATGCCGAAGCCAAGGCCGCCTTCATCGAGGCCACGGAAGAGGTCACCATGACCACCATCACCTATTTCTTCGACCTTCTGCTGGCCAAGGAAACGCTTGCCACCGCCCGACAGAACAAGGAGAATGCCGACAGGCTGTATGAAGTGGCCATTGCCAAGCGGAAGATGGGGCAGATATCGGAAAACGACCTGTTGCAACTGAAGCTGAATGCCCTGCAAGGCAAGGCCGACGTGACACAGGCCGAAAGCAACCTCAATGCCATGATGTTCCGCCTGCGCTCTTTCCTCGGCGTGTCCGAACAGGATAACCTGAACCCGGTGTTGCCGGCCACGGTGCCCGATGTGGATATAAGGTATGACGACGTGTTGTCCAAAGCTCTTGAACGCAACTCCTTTGCGCAAAATGTGCGCCGCAGGCAACTGGAAGCCGACTATGAGGTGGCCACGGCAAAGGGAAACCTGCGGAGCATAGACCTCTTTGCGAGCATCGGTTACACGGGGCAGGACAGGAACTTCTCTTCATCATACCGGAACCTGCTCGACAATCAGATTGTGGAGGTGGGCGTCACCATTCCCTTGCTGGACTGGGGCAAACGGCGTGGAAAGGTGAAGGTGGCCGAAAGCAACCGCGAAGTGGTGCTCTCCACCCTGCGCCAGGAGCAGATGGAGTTTAACCAGAACATCTTCCTGCTGGTGGAGAACTTCAACAACCAGGCGCAGCAACTGATGATAGCCGCCGAGGCAGACCAGATAGCCGAAAAGCGCTACCGCACCAGCGTGGAGACCTTCATGATTGGGAAAATCAGTACATTGGATTTGAACGACGCGCAAAACTCCAAGGACGAGGCACGCCAGAGGCATATCTCCGAACTTTATTCATACTGGTATTATTTCTATCAACTGCGGAGTCTCACGTTGTGGGATTATGAGAATAATGCGGAGTTGGAAGCTGATTTTGAGGATATTGTGCGCAGATGACCTGTGTCATGCTTTGGGCGTTTGTCCGCAACGCGTCGGGAGCGTGCTCGCAACGTGTTGCGCCCGTGCTCCGAACATGTTGCGCGTTTGCCCGGAACATGTCGCGCTTGCGGGCATTGTATTTTTCATTATCTTTGTTCCTACATAAGAAGAATCTGTTTTTATGATACTCGTAATAGACGATGACAGCGGGGTGCGTTCCTCGCTCCAATTCATGCTGAAGCGGGCAGGTTATGCGGTGCAGGTCGTACCGGGTCCCCGCGAAGCGATGGAGATGGTGCGTGCCGAAGCCCCCGACCTGATACTGATGGACATGAACTTCACCCTCTCCACTTCGGGTGAGGAAGGACTGACATTGCTCAAGCAGGTGAAGTTGTTCCGTCCCGACGTGCCGGTGATTCTCATGACGGCATGGGGGAGTATAGAGCTTGCCGTGATGGGGATGCGTGCCGGTGCCTTCGATTTCGTTACCAAGCCTTGGAACAATGCGGCTTTGCTCCAGCGTATAGAGACGGCGCTTGAACTGAGGCACGTGGTGCGGAACGGAGGTGATGCCTCTGCGGTCGGGAAGCTGGAGCGAAGCGGTATCATCGGGCAGTCCAAGGCTTTGACGGAAGTGCTCGATGTCGTGGCACGCATCGCTCCCACCAATGCCTCAGTGCTTGTCACAGGCGAGAGCGGGACCGGCAAGGAATTGATAGCCGAAGCCATTCATGCCAACAGTCAACACGCAGGGAAGCCTTTCGTGAAAGTGAATCTGGGCGGCATTTCGCAGAGTTTGTTCGAGAGCGAGATGTTCGGCCATCGCAAAGGCGCTTTTACCGATGCTGTGGCCGACCGCCAAGGGCGTTTCGAACTGGCCGACGGTGGCACGATTTTCCTTGACGAGATAGGCGAACTCGACTTGTCGTGTCAGGTGAAGCTGCTCCGTGTGCTGCAAGACCAGACCTTTGAGCCATTGGGCGACAGCCATCCCCGCAAGGTGAACGTACGTGTGGTCTCGGCCACCAATGCCGACTTGCGTGCCATGGTTTCGGCACGCACCTTCCGCGAAGACTTGTTTTACCGCATCAACCTTATCACCATAAAGTTGCCAGCCTTGCGCGAACGTCGCGAAGACATCCCTTTGCTGGCACGCTACTTTGCCGACAGGCAGGCCGAACAGAATGCGCTGCCGCGTGTGGAGTTCAGCCCCGAAGCACTCGACTTTCTTTCCCGCCTGCCTTATCCGGGCAATATCCGCGAGCTGAAAAACCTTGTGGAACGTACTGTCCTGATGTGCGGGAAAAAACGTTTGGAGGCTTCGGACTTCGAGCTTGGAAACCTTGCCCAAGATACTTCTGCAAGGCCGGCCTCCAATGCGTCGCCTTCCTTTGCGGGGATGACGCTTGACGAGATTGAGCGGCAAACCATCTTGCAGGCTCTGTCATCCCATAGGAACAACCTCACCCAGGTGGCTTCCGCATTGGGCATCAGCCGGGCGGCCCTTTATCGCAGGTTGGAGAAATATGATATAAAAATAAACGACTGACAGGGTGGGACGGGGATAACCGCTGCCATCTTTTCGGGAGTAGAAACCATAAACACATTTACTGGACGTGCGCGTCAAGTTTTTGTTCTTCACGCTTGTTTTCCTTTTAGTTCTCCTTGGCATCGCCTTGGCCTTCTTTAAGGAGCTTGCACCCTTCCATTTGCTGCTTGCGGAGGGAGGATTGTGCTGTGCCATTGCTCTCCTGTTGATAGTCTACCAGCGTGTGATAAAACCGATGAATGTGGTGGACTACGGTATGGAGTTGTTGCGCGAGCAGGATTTCAGTAGCCGTCTGGGCCTGGTGGGGCAATATGAGGCGGACCGTATTGTCAACATATTCAACCGCATGATGGACCAATTGCGGAACGAACGCCTCCGCCTGCGGGAGCAGAACCATTTCTTGGACTTGCTGATTCAAGCTTCACCGATGGGGGTGGTCATCCTGACGTTCGACGGCGAGATTTCGGAGGTCAATCCGGTGGCCATAAAAATGATAGGTCTGCGCAAAGACGATATTTGCGGTAAACGCATGGAGCAACTGGACTCGTCGCTGGCCTTGAAGCTGGCTGCCATTCCACGTGAGAACACGGCCGTCATTCATTTGAACGATGCCAATGTTTACAAGTGTTCGCATTCATATTTCATCGACCATGGCTTCAAACACCCGTTTTACTTGATAGAGAAGATGACGGACGAGGTGATAAAGGTGGAAAAACGTGCTTACGAAAAGGTGATCCGGATGATAGCGCATGAAGTGAACAATACGACGGCCGGAATTACCTCTACGTTGGATACGGTTGGGCAGGCACTTTCATCCGAACAGGGGATGGAGGATATTTGCAATGTCATGCACGTTTGTGTGGAACGTTGTTTTTCCATGAGCCGTTTTATCACCCGCTTTGCCGATGTGGTGAAAATACCGGAACCGGTATTGCTTCCGGTAGAGTTGAACGAGGTGGCTGCTGCCTGCAAACGTTTCATGGAAGGGGCTTGTGCTGAACGGGGCATTGAATTGTTGTTGGAGTGTGACGGGCAAGCCGGCAAAGTCCTTATGGATGCCTCCCTTTTTGAGCAAGTATTGGTGAATATCATAAAGAACGCCATGGAGAGCATTGGGCAAGATGGAAGGTCGCAACGGCCGCAGCCTGGCCGCATTGTCGTTCGTACGAAAGCTCCTTCGTATATAGAAATAGAAGACAATGGGCCGGGCATAAGCAAGGACAGCGAGTCCAAATTGTTTACGCCTTTTTATTCCACGAAACCAAAGGGGCAGGGCATTGGCCTCGTGTTTATCCGTGAAGTGCTGGTAAGGCATGGCTGTGCTTTTTCTTTACGCACGTATGCCGACGGTTTGACCCGCTTTTGCATCATGTTCGACTGATGCAGAATATGTTGCCAGTTTGCATGGCTTCGGACGCAATGGGGTGTCATATTATTAAGACAACGGGTTATGGTATCTCCGGGCCGGGAGCATGGAAGCCTTCTTTCTTTTGTTAACAGTCGTAAAAAAGTAGTGCTAATAAGTTTGAATCTTAGAAAGATAATGTACTTTTGCCGGGAAATAGAAAAAAGAATTTAAAAATGGGAAAAGAAACGTCTGCAAGAATACAAACTTCAATACTTAATGAGGCTGAGAGAAAGGTGCTTGTGTGGCTTGCAAAACGTCAACCGCGTTGGGTGACATCAGACTTCCTTACTTATTTAGGCGTATTTGGTGCCGTAATTTCCGCGTTAGGCTGTATCTTGTCTAATATTAACATACAATATTTGTGGATTTCATCTTTAGGTTTGGTCATTAACTGGTATGGTGACAGCCTTGACGGGACACTTGCCCGTGTGAGGAATACACAACGCCCGGTTTACGGCTTCTTTATCGACCATACGCTGGATGCCATAACTATTTGTATCATGTGCATAGGCTTTGGCCTTTCTCCCATGTTCCGTCTGGAGATTACTTTGTTGGTCTTGGCAGGCTATTTGGTGCTGTCTACATATACTTACATATGTGCCATTATTAAAGACGAGTTCCGACTTACCTATAGTAGTTTCGGCCCCACGGAGTTCCGCTTGGTGGTAATTATCATCAATACGTTGTGCATGTACACTTCATGGTCGGAAATAAGTTGGGGAACGGGTAATCTCCGTTTTGGCCTGTTCGATGTGATAGGTTTAGCTATAGCGGCATTCTTGTTCATCATCCACTTCTGCCAGTTCGTGAAAGACCGTCGTGTGCTTGCCCTGCGTGATCCTTTGAAACCGAAGCAAGACGATAACAAATAAAAACAGCTGTCGTGTTTCATAAGTATTTGGAGTTTTTTGTCAGCCGCTTGCTAGGGACAGGGATTGATTCTCTTGTCTTGTGGATTTGCTCAGACTTCTTGTTCCATACTTATTGGACTATAAATGTACTTTCGCCTGCCATTTCGTTTGAATTTGCTGTATTCAGTAATTTCTTGTGTTCCTATTTTTGGATATGGAAAGGTAATATAAGAAAGCAGTCGGTAAAGGACTTCTTTGGCCGTTTCCTTATTTCGAATTGTTCTGCCGTGGCAGGCTTTCTTATCAAGATGGTATTCTTGTTGCTTTTCCAGAAGATGTTTGGTTGGGATGTTGTGATTTGCAACCTTGTCGCTCTTACAGTCTCTGGCATGTTCAACTTCTTTGCCGATGTTCTATTGTTTCGGAAACGTTCTCCGGTTTCAGGAGGTAAATGAATAGGACGGTAGTCCCATTAAATCTTTGGCGGATATTGTATCATTTTGTGGCTTACACAGTATAGTTCGTTGGTTGTGCCTCAAGGCATATTGCAAGTACTGATACTGTATATTTTGCACTTGCAATATGGCTTAAGCCTATAGATGGTGGCACGGTTTGTTAAAGGACTATTTGTCGTTGACGGAAGAAGTTGAATCTTCTTTTAGAGGATTCCAGCCTTGGGCTTTTAATTCGAATTCTTGTCCGTCGCGGGTGATTAAGGCGCAACCTAATTCAGGTTTAGTAATATGGCCGATGAGCCTGACTCCTTCCATCTCAGATACTTTCTCATGGTCGGCAATGGGTACTGTGAACAGTAGCTCGTAGTCCTCGCCTCCGTTCAAGGCGCAGGTGGTGAGGTTCATGTTGAACTCCTCTGCCATGACAGCCGTTTGGTAATCTATTGGGATATGCTCCTCGTAGATGCGGCAGCCTACTTTGCTCTGGGTGCAGATATGTAATAATTCCGATGACAATCCGTCGGAGATGTCCATCATGGCGGTGGGGCGGATACCTGCTTGGGCAAGCTTCTTGATAATGTCCATGCGGGCTTCGGGCTTTAGTTGTCTTTCCAATAGATATTCTTTACCTGCGAAGTCGGGCTGCAAATCGTCGCCTTTGCCTTGGAGAGCGGCTTTTTCGCGCTCTAAAAGTTGTAAGCCCATGTAGGCAGCCCCTAAGTCACCGCTGACGCAAATCAAATCCGTTTCTTTCGCACCGTTGCGGTAAACGATTTTCCCCTTTTCGGCTTCGCCAATGCAGGTGATGCTGATGGCGAGCCCGGTATATGAGGAAGTCGTATCCCCCCCTACAATGTCAACTCCGTACTCTTCGCAGGCTAAACGTATGCCTGCATAAAGTGCCTCCATATCCTCCACGCTGAAGCGTTTTGATATGGCCAAAGACACCGTGATTTGCTTGGGCGTTCCGTTCATGGCGCAAATGTCCGAGAAGTTGACTATGGCGGACTTGTATCCCAAGTGCTTCAGGGGCACATACGTCAGGTCGAAGTGTACGCCTTCCATCAGCAAGTCCGTGGTGACGAGTACCTCTTTGTCTTGGGAGTAATGCAATACTGCGGCATCATCGCCCACGCCGTAGCGGCTCGATTCGTTTGTCAGTTCCATGCCCTCGGTGAGGTGGCGTATCAGGCCAAACTCACCGAGAGTCGCTATTTCAGTCCTCATTTACTGTTTTTGTGAATGTCTTAAGTTTATTCCTTTTGTTTGTTGCGGGTATGTCATGCCCGGTTGATGAGTTCCCGCATTATCTCGGTCATTTTGGGCTGGGCGGCATCGGCTGCTTTCTGTACTTCTTCGTGGGAAACTTCCACTATTTTGCCTTCCACTCCCAAATCCGTGATGACTGATACTCCGAACACCTTGATACCGCAATGGTTGGCCACGATGACTTCGGGCACGGTGGACATGCCGACTGCATCCGCTCCCAAGACATGGAACATTTTGTATTCCGCAGGCGTTTCGAATGTAGGCCCTTGCGTACCCAAATACACGCCGTGCTGCACCTTGATACCTTTCTCTGCTGCAATGGCATCGGCTTTGCGTATCAATTCTTTGTCATAGGCTTCGCTCATGTCCGGGAAACGGGGGCCGTAAGGAATGTTTTTGCCGCGTAGCGGATGTTCGGGGAAATAGTTGATGTGGTCTGTGATAATCATCAGGTCGCCGATGGCAAAATCCGGGTTCGTACCCCCGCTGGCGTTCGACACGAAGAGTGTCTTTATGCCCAGTTCGCGCATGACGCGTACGGGGAACGTTACTTCCTTCATGGAATAGCCCTCGTAGAAGTGGAAGCGACCCTGCATGGCCATGATATCCTTTGAACCTAATTTCCCGAAGATGAGTTTCCCGCTATGCCCTTCCACCGTAGAGACAGGAAAGTTGGGTATGTCCTCATACTTTATCTCATATTTATCGGTGATTTCTCCGGCAAGGCTGCCGAGGCCGGTTCCGAGGATAATCGCCGTTTCAGGTTGCGTATGCATTCTTTCTTTTAAGAATGCCGCTGTTTCTTGAATTCGTTCTAACATAGCCAATAATCTTTTGGTTGAATATATGTTGGTCCTGTAAAAATTCTATTTCTATGGGGAGCACGTAAATGTACGGCTTCAGGCAATCGTCCAGGTGTGGATGGCCTTTCAAGCGTGCGGCATCCTTCTCCGTGGTCACTATCAGCTTGTTGCTTCCCGTGTGCTGTTCGAATTTGTCTTTCAGCAGTTGCAGGTCTTTTTTGTGGAAGTCGTGGTGGTCTTTGAAGGCCATGGATTCCACATGTCCGGCTTGTGCCTTTATTTTTTCCAATAGTGCGGAGGGGGAGGCGATTCCTGTCAAGAGCAACACCCATGTGTTCTTGTCTATCATCTGCTCTTTCCCGCTATCCGTATTTTCTGTTTGCGGGAACAGGGGATAGAGCCTGCCATAGCGCAAGCGGGAGAAGAACAGGTGTTGGTACGGATACAGATTGAGCTGTTTCGACACAATATTGAAGTCTATGGGCTTGATGTGCTCCGGACATTTGGTAACTATGATGATGTGGGCCCGGTGCTTCCCTGTGGCCGGTTCGCGTAGCCTGCCTGCCGGGAGCAATGCGTCGTCGCACAGCAGGCGGTGGTAGTCTGTCAGTAATACGTTCAATCCGGCTTTGACATAGCGGTGCTGGAAGGCATCGTCCAGCACTACGACATCCACGGGCGGATTGTCCAGTCGGAGCAATTGCTCTATGCCATGGCAACGGTTTTCATCTACCGCCACCCGTATTTCCGGGTATTTGCACTTTATTTGGAATGGCTCGTCGCCTATACGGGCCGCATCGCTTTGTGCGTCGGCCAGCAAATAGCCTTTGGTCTTCCGTTTATAACCCCGGCTGAGTGATGCCACGTGGAATTTGTTCTTCAGGAGCAACTTTATCAGGTATTCTGTGTGTGGCGTTTTCCCGGTTCCGCCTACGGCAAGGTTTCCCACGCATATCACAGGTATGTCGAAGCTCCTCGACCGGAGCCATCCCCAGTCGAAGAGCTTGTTGCGCAGGCGTACCCCCGCCCCATACAGCCATGAGACGGGATACAGCCATCGACATATCTTGATATCGTGCTCCTCCATGCGCTTACTTGATGTTGGGTTCGAAAGGCATACGGGCTTGTATGCGGTTCTGCCCGTCCATGCCTTGCAGGATGTGCAGTTGTTTGTATACGTCTCCCAGCTCGCCCTCAAGCAGGCTGGCCTTGACGTAGCTCCCCGGACTGGTGGACAGCAGGCTTTCCAGGAAGCTTTGCTTGTTAGGCTTCGACACGAGGGTATAGGCATCCACACCGGCCTTCTCCACGGCAATTTCGATGGCCGTGTCCAGCCCGCCCAGCACATCCACCAATCCCAATTCCTTGGCTGTGGCGCCGGTCCATACACGCCCTTGGGCTATTTTGTCCATCTCGTCCTTGGCAATGCCGCGACCGTCGGAGCAGCGGGTCAGGAACAGGTCGTAGCCGCGTTCCACGTTCATCTGGAGCAAGGCCATCTCTCCTTCGTTCATGCCGCGCGGGGTAGCCCCGAAGTCGGCGTATTGGTTGGTTTTCACCACGTCGAAGTCCAAGCCGATTTTGTCCACCAGTTTCGCGGCGTTGAACGCCATGCCGAATATGCCGATGGAGCCTGTCAGCGTGGTAGGTTCGGCCACGATGGTATCGGCGCAGCACGATATGTAGTAACCGCCCGATGCGGCATAGTCGCCCATGGAGACGATGATCGGTTTTTCTTTCTTCAATTGGCTTACGGCATACCATATCTGCTCGGAGCCGTATGCGCTGCCTCCGGGCGAATTGACGCGCAGCACCACGGCTTTCACGTCTTCGTCCTCTTGCAGTTTACGCAGGTCTTTGATTACTTTTTCGGAGTTGATGCCCTCTTCACCGCTAGTCATGGAGGTGGCTCCGTCTATCTCGCCGTAGGCGTAGTATACGGCTATGATGTTGCCGCTTTTGTCCTTCGGTACGTTCCGCTTGACGCCTGCCATGTCGCTCAGTCCAAGCACGTTCAGGTCGTCATCTTCGTCCACGCCGACCATGCGTTTCAAGTAGTCGCGCATGTCGTTCTTATAGGCCAGGCTGTCTATCAGCTTGCTCGATACGCTTTCTTCGGCAGGATAGAAGGCCAGCATCTTGTCGGCAAGGGTATTCAGCTGTCCGGAAGTCAGGTTGCGTGATTCTCCCACTTCGCCTACCACTTCTTTCCAGATGGAGGCCAGGTATGCGTTGATTTGTTCGCGGTTGGCATCGCTCATTTCTGTGGAGATGAACGGCTCTACCGCCGACTTGTACGTACCGACCTTGAATATCTGTGCCTCTACGCCTATTTTGTCCAGCAAGTCTTTGTAGAATATGGGGGCGGAGGCCAGACCTTTCCATTCCACCATGCCTTTGGGGTTCATCAGCACTTTGTCGGCCACGCTCGACAGGTAATACATTCCTTGTGTGTACATGTCGCTGTAGGCCACGATAAATTTACCAGATTCCTTGAAATCGGCCAGCGCGTCTCTTATCTCTTTCAGCGAGGCAAATCCTGTGCCCAGCCACGAGGCTTCTATGTAAATGCCTTTTATGTTTTCGTTTTCCTTGGCTTTCTTTATGGCGGAAAGTATGTCGTCCAAGCCGTAGGACTCGTATTCGTCGCCCAAGAACAGGGCGAAGGGGTTTTCCTGGCTCCGTTCAGACAGGGAGCCTTGCAAGTGGAGTTTCATGATGGAGTTCTTCTTGACCGGCGTTTCCGTGTCCGCTGATGACAACATGGCGAACATCATCAGGAAACTGACGAACGACAAGATGACACTCGACGCGATTATGCCCGTGATGGTGGCAAGCGTAAACTTTAAAAAATCTTTCATTGGGTAACTGTTTTTATCATGTCAGCATTTAGCTAACAAATGTAAGTAAATAGGTTGAATTTACCTTATAAGTCGCCGCTTTTTTTGTTTAGTCACAGTTTGCGTGCTTTTATTTCGCGGAAGCGTACCTTGCGTGATGCGTTTTTCCGGCCTACGTTTAGGCCGTTAGTCCGCAACGCGTTGCGGGCGCGCTTCGAACGTGTCGCGGGCGAACACGGGACATGTTGCGGGCAAGGACGGAACGTGTACGGAGTAACAGCCTGGCTTTTCTGTTGAAACAGAGTGATATAGCGTCTATTGCCTTGCAACTCCCGGCCGGAAATCCGGAAATATCCGACCGGCAAAGGCGTGGCCTCTGACAATATGATATATAACATATATTTTGGCCTCATTTTTTCTTGCTCCGTCCTGCCTTAGTGTCAATAAAATATCTACTTTTGCGTTTGTTGACTATATGGGAAACACTTATAACGTTAGCTTATGAAGAAGAAGGAAATCAAATTCAGTCTCGTTTACCGGGACATGTGGCAGTCTTCAGGGAAGTACCAGCCACGAGTAGACCAACTGGTGCGCATAGCTCCGTTGATTATAGAAATGGGGTGTTTTGCGCGTGTGGAAACCAACGGCGGTGCTTTCGAGCAGGTTAACCTGCTTTACGGGGAGAATCCCAACAAGGCTGTCCGCGCCTTTACCCGTCCGTTTAATGAAGCCGGCATCCAGACGCATATGCTGGACCGTGGACTTAACGCCCTGCGCATGTATCCTGTTCCTGCCGATGTGAGGCGGTTGATGTACAAGGTGAAGCATGCTCAAGGCGTGGACATCACGCGCATCTTCTGCGGTCTGAACGAGACGCGAAACATCATCCCCTCCATCAAGTATGCCCTGGAAGCCGGGATGATTCCGCAAGCCACGCTTTGTATCACCTATTCACCCGTACACACGGTGGAATACTACGCGGACATCGCCGAGCAGCTGATTGCGGCCGGGGCACCTGAAATCTGTCTGAAGGACATGGCCGGCATAGGCCGTCCGGGCATGTTGGGCCGTTTGGTGAAAGAGATCAAGACCAAGCACCCCGATGTGCTGATTCAGTACCATGGCCACAGCGGGCCGGGACTCTCCATGGCTTCCATTTTGGAGGTGTGCGAAAACGGTGCCGACATCATAGACGTGGCCATGGAGCCTATGTCATGGGGCAAGGTACATCCGGATGTCATCTCTGTACAGGCCATGCTGAAAGACAAAGGCTTCGAAGTGCCTGAAATCAATATGAAAGCCTACATGAAGGCACGTGCCATGACACAGGAGTTCATAGACGACTTCCTGGGATATTTCATGGACCCCACCAACAAACATATGTCCTCGCTGTTGCTGAAGTGCGGCCTGCCTGGTGGCATGATGGGTTCGATGATGGCCGACCTGAAAGGCGTACACTCGGGCATAAACATGATACTCAAGAGCAAACAGCAGCCCGAACTCAGCATAGACGACTTGTTGGTGATGCTGTTCGACGAGGTGGAGTACGTGTGGCCCAAGCTGGGCTATCCGCCGTTGGTCACGCCCTTCAGCCAGTATGTAAAGAATGTGGCCCTGATGAACGTGCTACAGCGTGTGAAGGGCGAGGAACGCTGGACCATGATAGACAAGCACACGTGGGACATGATTTTAGGAAAGAGCGGACGCTTGCCGGGCAAGTTGGCGCCCGAAATCGTGGAACTGGCCAAGGCGAATGGCTACGAGTTTGTGGATACCGACCCGCAACTCAACTATCCCGACGCGCTCGACCAATACCGCAAGGAGATGGACGACAACGGCTGGGACTATGGCGAGGATGATGAGGAACTCTTTGAACTGGCCATGCACGACCGTCAGTATCGCGACTATAAGTCGGGTGTCGCCAAGAAACGTTTTGAGGAAGAACTGATGCGTGCCAAGGATGCTGCCTTGTCGAAGGGCGCATTCTCGGAGGAAGACATCAAGAAGCTGAAGCGGGCCAAGGCAGACCCTATAGCAGCTCCTTCGCGCGGACAGATATTGTGGGAAGTCTCGGTGGACGGCCCGTCCACCCCACCTTCCATCGGACGTAAATACCAACCGGGAGAGGTGTTCTGCTATATAAATACTCCTTGGGGCGAGTATGAGAAAGTCGTCGCTCCTTTCCCCATGCAAGTTGTGGAAATTTGTGCCAAGCAAGGCGATACGGTGAACAAGGGCGAGGCGATAGCCTATGTGTTGAGAAGCGACGTGTTCGCGTAGAGTCCTTGTGGTGAAATAGCAAAAGGCGGCATTCGAAACAATCCGAATGCCGCCTTTGTTGTAAGGTATGGGCTTATCCCTGTACTGGAATCTTGCTGTAAGCCCTCATGTTTTACAGGGCTTCCGTCTAAGCTATTCAAATAAGGATTCCGGCACCTCCCCCGTCCAGCATAAAGGCTGCTCTACTCCAAACAGGTAAAGGATAATGGATGCCGTGTTTACGGTGTTGTTGGGTTCTTGCATGGCCGCTTGGGCTTTGATGCCAGGGCCTGTAATGCCCCAAGGTACGAGCATCTCATCCACACTCACATCTCCGTGCCCGTAATTGATGCCTCCGTGGTCGGTAAGGAAGAAGAAGTGCGTGTCTTCGAACAAACCTTCGGCCTTCATCTTGTCCAAGAACTTGCCTATCTCCACGTCGGTTTCTTCAATCGATTTGATATACTCCGGCGACATCCATTTGTGCGCATGGCCTGCCTCGTCCGTATGCACGGTATATATAAAGGAGAGGGTAGGGTTGTTTCTGTTTTCTTTGATGAATGCAAAAGCCTTGTCGAAGTTAGCCGCGTAAGAATCTCCCGGCAAGAGATTGATTTCATCCAGATACTTCTTGTTGTAGGGGTAAATGAGGTTGGCCCAGTTGTAGTAAAAGGCTGTTTTCATTCCCTGTATGTTGTCCTTTAGCACTTTGAAGACTGAGGGGTAATAGCCATCCTCGTCCGTTTCCAAGGCAGGGAGTTTGAAGTGATCTATGTTCCATTCGTTGTCGGTCACTCCGTGCAGTTCCGGGCCGCTTCCTGTCAGGTGGCTTGTCCAGTTGGGCATTGTGATGGACGGCATTACAACCCTTGTTTCCAATGACAGCGTCCCTTGCGCAAGAAGCCGGTCAATGTTCGGTATGTTGGCTTTGCGGAATCCGTCCACGCTGATGCCATCCAAGGAAAGTAGCACGACTCTTTTCGCTTTTGCTTTTTTCCGTTTTCTCTGTTTCTGTGCTGTGTTGCTTGCCATGAGGGACAACGGCAATGAGGCTGTTCCTAAGGCCAATGTGCCTAAGACGCCTTGCTTTAGAAATCTTCTTCTTGACTCTTCCATATTGACTGGTTTTGATGGTTGCAGTACTTTGCTATCGTGTTGTGCCTCAAATGTAGGAAAATTGTGGATATGTTATTGCTTCGTGGGGACAATATTTCTTGCTTTTGTCAGATTTTAACGTAAATGCCCAGTCTCGATTCCGTACGGGCTTACGGAAAGGGTGGTTCGATTCTCATATCAATTAAATAAGAAGAGCCCGGTATTGTACCGGGCTCTTTATCAAATCTCTCTGACGTTATAGGTGCATGGTGCCTTGATGTCAGCCTTTTGTATTTACTTGTTCAATGCAGTAGCCACATCCACGGCGCAAGCCACGGTGCAACCTACCATCGGGTTGTTGCCGATGCCGAGGAAGCCCATCATTTCCACGTGGGCGGGAACTGAAGAAGAACCTGCGAACTGTGCATCGCTGTGCATACGGCCCATGGTGTCGGTCATGCCGTAAGAAGCAGGACCTGCGGCCATGTTGTCCGGATGCAATGTACGTCCCGTGCCGCCGCCTGATGCTACAGAGAAGTAGGGTTTGCCGGCAAGCACGCGCTCTTTCTTGTATGTGCCTGCTACAGGGTGCTGGAAACGGGTGGGGTTCGTGGAGTTACCCGTGATGGATACATCGACGCCCTCTTTCCACATGATAGCTACGCCTTCGCGCACGTCGTCGGCACCGTAGCATTTCACTTTGGCACGGGGACCGTCGCTATAAGCGATTTCCTTGACCACTTTCAGTTCGCCCGTGTAGTAGTCGAACTCAGTTTGTACGTAGGTAAAGCCGTTGATGCGTGAAATGATCATGGCGGCGTCCTTGCCCAGACCGTTCAAAATGCAACGCAAAGGCTCTTTGCGCACCTTGTCTGCCTTGGCGGCTATTTTGATGGCGCCTTCGGCAGCGGCGAAAGACTCGTGTCCGGCCAGGAAGGCGAAACATTTTGTTTCTTCGCTCAGCAGACGGGCAGCCAGGTTACCGTGGCCCAAACCTACCTTGCGGTCGTCGGCTACGGAACCGGGGATGCAGAATGCCTGCAAGCCGATACCGATGGCCTCGGCAGCCTCGGCGGCGGTCTTTACGCCTTTCTTCAGGGCGATGGCGCAACCTACCACGTAGGCCCACTTGGCATTTTCGAAGCAGATGGGCTGGGTTTCCTCGCATGTCTTGTAAGGATCGAGGCCGTATGATTCACATATTTGGTTGGCTTCTTCTATGTCTTTGATACCGTTTGCGTTCAACGCTGCAAGTATTTGCTTGATACGGCGGTCTTGGCTTTCGAATTTCACTTCTCTAATCATAATTACCTTCCTCCTTATTCTTTACGTGGGTCAATGTATTTCACAGCACCGGCCTCTTTGCTGAAGCGTCCGTACGTGCCGGTCACTTTCTTCAAAGCCTCGTTGGCGTCCGTGCCTTTCTTTATCTCGTCCATGAACTTGCCCAGGTGTACGAATTCATAGCCGCAAACTTGGTCGTCCTTGTCCAAGGCGATGGTCTTGATGTAGCCCTCTGCCATTTCAAGATAGCGGGTGCCCTTTGCCAACGTGCCATAGAGCGTGCCCACTTGGCTACGCAGGCCCTTGCCGAGGTCTTCCAGTCCGGCACCGATCATCAAGCCGCCTTCAGAGAATGCGGACTGTGTGCGGCCGTAAACGATTTGCAGGAACAATTCGCGCATGGCCGTGTTGATGGCGTCGCATACAAGGTCGGTATTCAGGGCTTCGAGGATGGTCTTGCCCGGCAAAATCTCGGAAGCCATGGCTGCGGAGTGGGTCATTCCGGAGCAACCGATGGTTTCTATCAATGCTTCTTGGATGACTCCGTTCTTTACATTGAGGGTCAACTTGCAAGCTCCCTGTTGGGGGGCGCACCAGCCTATGCCGTGTGTCAGGCCGGAGATGTCGACAATTTCTTTGGCTTTCACCCACTTACCTTCTTCGGGTATAGGAGCCGGTCCGTGGTTGGGACCCTTCTTTACAACACACATGTGTTCCACTTCGTGTGAATAAGTCATAATCAGCTCTAATTAGTTAGTTATAATATAATTTGGTGTTCGCGCCGTCCCTGCAAGGCGAGGGGCATTGCGGTCTTTCGTATCAATCGGCCACAAAGTTAGTGCTTTTCTTTGATTGCGCCAATTGTTGCCCGCTTTTTTAAGTCCGCGAGAGCTTTATATTATATATTGTAGGAATTGGCAGATTGCCCGTTCCCTCTGTTCAAGTTCTGTATGCGTTGGAAATCAGCCGTATGCAAGCCCTTCCTTCGGAACGTGTTGCGCCCGTGCTCGGAACATGTCGCGTCCGTGCCCGCAACATGTTGCGCGTTTGCTCGGAACACGTTGCGCCCTTGGGCGGTATATAATCCGCCCGATGCTTCGTGCCGTCGCGGTTTGCCAAGTTCCGCATCTTTCCGTATCTTTGCGCCCGTTAAAATTCTGGAAGTTATGATACATGTGACAGATGCTTCCCTGCGCCGGGCTGCGGGCGAGGGCATGGATGCATTCATCAAGGTCTTCACGGATGCTTATATGGAGGCGACGGGAGGCCAGTTGACCGCAGAGACGATGCCCCTGCTTACGGGCGAGCAGCACACGCTGCTGGCCTATGCCATTTTCCGTGACGAGGTGATGGAAGGCGGTTTCTGCCAACTGGTGCAGAACGGCTATGGCAGTTATATCTTCGGGAATCCCTTTGCCAAGGCCATGCGCTTGTGGGGCGTGTCCCGGCTGGCCAAGCTGGTGTATGCCGCAAAGAAAATCTACGACGAGCACCGCGAAGACCTGGAGCGCGAACGCACCGACGACGAGTTCATGGCCATGTACGAGCAATACGAGGCGTTCGACGATTTGGAAGATGAATTCTTGGAACATGAAGAAGAAATGACGGCGCAAGTGGCCCGCTATGTGGACGACCACCTGTCGCTTTTCGCCGAGATAGACGCTCCGGCTGAGTAAAAGGATGTTAATATCCTGCTTCTCGCAAAGCAAGGGTGCAGTATTTCAGCCCAATGGTCATTTACCTTTAAAAACAGCAAAAAAACGAAAAGAAACAACGCAACTAAATACTTTTGTCTAATTTTGCAATACTAATTAAAAAACGATGAGACACTTCAAATTTTTACTGTTTGTATCCGCCTTGCTGACGGGTGTTACCTTTACTTCATGCCTCGACTCCGATAGCGATCCGTATTCTTACGATGGCGGCATTGCCAAGATGCAGAGCAACATCATGAGCGGGACATATTACTTCAAAATGGCCGACGGACGTCTGGTTTTCCCGACAGAGGCTTCCATCAATTCGGTGAAGTCCCTGATGGCCTCCGGGGCTTTTGAGAAATTGGATGGCAAAATTGTGAACGTGGCATGGCGCTGGGACGAGAGCTTGCTTCAAATTGCAGACGATGCGCAGGACATACAAGGCGTGGAACTTTACGGCATTGAGTCGCTGGACAATCCGGTAGGTATCGTGGCCGCCCAAAACATAGGGAAAGAAAATCTGGATTCCATCAAGAATCCTGCTCCCATCATTGGCCTGGAGACGGAGATAGGCAACTACAAGTACTTCCCCTACTTCTTGAAGGATGATAACAGCGCAGTCGTACTGCCCATCAATTACTTTATAAACTCCAAGTTCCACTACTTGTCGCTCATTTACTACGATGGCTCCACGCTTTCCGGTGATGCCGTCAATATGCCCGAAGAAGTTTCCGCTACTTTGGCCGACAAGGAGCAAGGCATCTTGCGCCTCTATCTGCGCCACAACCATAACGGTGACTACGGCGTGAACGACGACTTGGTGGTGGCCAACGGACAGACTTCATACGAACTGGCATCGTACGGTCTTTACGGTATCGGCAACTTCTATAAAGGCTACGATTTAAGTACCATTATTTATCGCTATTGGTATCCCAATGAACCGCAACAGGTAAAGATTGTGGCTATCACGAACGAGTATAACGTAGACATGAGCGACACGCGTCAGGAGGAACAAGAGATCTTCGTTTCTTCGTGGGAAGATGTGGACGCAGCCAATTGATGCTTTGGACTATCGAGTACTTTTCCATAGGATAATGCAATTGATTTCCTCCCCGGCTCGTGCCTGGGAGGAAATTCATTTGGAGGAGGATAGACGCAAGGTCCTGATGGATTTCGTCTATCCCCTGCTTGGCTTGTGCGGCCTGGCGGTGTTCCTTGGTGCCCTGTTCTCCTTGGGCTGGGGCGAACCGGAGAGTTACCGCTATGCCATGCAGGAGTGTTGTGCCGTGGTGGTCTCGCTGTTCGGGGGCTACTTCTTGGCCGCCTATCTGATGAACGTGGCCGGGATGCGCCTGTTCCGTCTGGCAGACGATGCTCCTTTGATGCAGCAGTTTGCCGGATATGCCTCGGTCGTGGTGTTTTTGCTGAACGTGGTGCTCGGCCTGTTTCCCAAGTTTCCCGTGGTCATGGCCTTGCTGCTCCAGTTTTACACGGTATACATTGTTTGGGAGGGCGTTCCGAAAATGGTGCAGATAGAAGAGAAAGACCGTTTGCGCTTTACGGTGCTATTCTCCGCCCTGCTCTTGCTTTGCCCGTTTGCGATAGATCTGTTGTTTGGCGGGATGGTGAAGCTGCTCAATTGATGCTGTATGAATCCCGCCCGTTTTGCTGATGAATTTACTTATGAAACAAGCCCCAATTAACATAAAGAACAAACGTGCCACGTTCGACTACGAACTGATAGACACCTACACCGCCGGCATTGTGCTCACGGGGACGGAAATCAAGTCCATACGCATGGGAAAGGCCAGCCTGGTGGACACGTTCTGCTACTTTGCCAACGGCGAGCTGTGGGTGAAGAACATGCACGTGGCCGAATACTTCTACGGTTCGTACAACAACCATTCGGCGCGCCGTGAACGGAAACTGCTCCTCAACAAGAAAGAGTTGGACAAGCTGGCCCGTGGCTCCAAAGACCCGGGCTTCACCATTGTGCCCGTGCGCCTTTTCATCAATGAGCGGGGCTTGGCCAAACTTGTCGTGGCTTTGGCCAAAGGAAAGAAACAGTATGACAAGCGCGAAGCCTTGAAAGAGAAAGATGACAAACGCGACATGGCGCGGATGTTTAAACGATAAGCCACATCCCAATGACACTCACTTCTTTACTGCCACAGCGTGTCCTTGTGCTTGACGGCGCGATGGGCACCATGATACAACAATACAACTTGACGGAAGCGGACTTCAGGGGCAGCCGTTTCCTTCACCTGCCCGGGCAACTCCAAGGGGACAACGACTTGCTTTGCCTTACCCGTCCGGACATCATAGAAGACATTCACCGGAAGTACCTTGTCGCCGGGGCCGATATCATCGAGACGAATACCTTCAACGCCACGTCTGTCAGTCAGGCCGATTATCATGCGCAGGCATATGTGCGCGACATAAACCTGGCAGGGGCACGCTTGGCGCGTCGTGTGGCCGATGAGTTCACGCAAGCCAATCCCGCGAAGCCGCGTTTCGTGGCCGGTTCCGTAGGCCCGACCAACAAAGCCTGCTCCATCAGTCCGGATGTGGAGAATCCGGCGTTCCGCGCCATTACGTTCGATGAGTTGTCTGGAGCATATGTGGAGCAGATGACCGCTTTGATAGAGGGCGGGGTGGATGCCTTGTTGATAGAGACCATTTTCGATACCCTGAACGCCAAGGCCGCCCTCTATGCCGCAGGGCAAGCCATGCAGGCTGCCGGGAGGCGGGTGCCCCTCATGCTTTCCGTCACCGTGTCCGATGCGGGTGGGCACATCCTTTCCGGGCAAACGTTGCAGGCTTTTCTTGCTTCGGTGCAACATGCCGATGTGCTCAGCGTGGGTCTGAATTGTTCGTTCGGCGCACGCCAGATGAAGCCTTTCCTCGAATCCCTTACTTCAAAAGCACCTTATTATATTAGTGCTTATCCCAATGCTGGACTTCCGGACAACATGGGCCGATACAGCCAGACGCCCGATGACATGGAACGCGACATCGCGGAATTCCTTTCCGCACGCATGGTGAACATCATTGGCGGTTGTTGCGGAACTACCGATGCCCACATAGCCCGTCTGGCCGTTATGGCAGAAAAGGCTTTACCTCACATTCCTGTTCCTGCTTCGGGACGTCTTGTGTTGTCCGGGCTTGAACCGTTGGAGGTGTGCCCGCAGAATAACTTCGTCAATGTGGGCGAGCGTTGCAATGTGGCAGGCTCACGCAAGTTCCTCCGCCTCGTTGGCGAGAAGAAGTATGACGAAGCCTTGGCCATTGCCCGCAAGCAGGTGGAAGACGGTGCGCAGGTGATAGATGTCAACATGGATGATGCCTTGCTCGACGCGTGTGCCGAGATGGTGAACTTTTTGAACCTGATAGCCTCGGAGCCGGCCATTGCCCGTGTGCCGGTCATGATAGACTCGTCGGACTGGAGCGTCATCTTGGCCGGGTTGAAGACTTTGCAAGGCAAAGGCATCGTCAATTCCATATCCCTGAAGGAAGGCGAAGAGAAGTTTCTGGAGCGCGCGCGTACCATCCGTCGTTATGGGGCTGCGATGGTGGTCATGGCCTTCGACGAGCAAGGCCAGGCCGATACCTATGAGCGCAAGGTCGAAGTCTGCTCCCGTGCCTATCGCCTGTTGACGGAGCAGGCCGGTGTCCCTTCCCATGATATTATTTTCGACCCCAATGTGCTAGCCATTGCCACAGGCATGGAGGAACATGACCGTTATGCCCTCGACTTTATCCGTGCTACGTCATGGATACGCCAGAACCTGCCGGGCGCACATGTCAGCGGCGGGGTGAGCAACCTTTCGTTCGCTTTCCGTGGCAACAATTATCTCCGCGAGGCCATGCACGCCGTGTTTCTCTACCATGCCATAGCTGCGGGCATGGACATGGGCATTGTCAACCCTGCATCGTCAGTCCTTTATACCGACATACCCGCCGATTTGCTGGAGTGTCTGGAAGATGCCGTGCTCTGCCGCCGTCCCGATGCGGGCGAACGTCTGGCCGAAGCAGCCAAAACGATGGTGGCTCCCGCTGCGTCTGCTTCTGCCCGGAGCGAGGAACAGGCATGGCGTGCTGTATCGTTGGACGAACGCTTGCAGTATGCGCTGACCAAAGGCATGGGCGATTGTTTGGAAGCAGATCTTGCCGAGGCCCTGTCGGTCTATCCCACGGCGGTTAGCATCATCGAAGGTCCTCTCATGGCGGGCATGAACCGCGTGGGCGACCTCTTCGGCGAAGGCAAGATGTTCCTGCCGCAGGTAGTCAAGGCTGCCCGCACCATGAAGAAAGCCGTGTCCATATTGCAGCCTGCCCTTGAGGCTGGTAAGGCTGGACGGGCTGCTTCGGCCGGTAAGGTGTTGCTCGCCACGGTGAAGGGCGATGTGCACGACATCGGCAAGAACATCGTGTCCGTGGTGATGGCCTGCAACGGCTATGAAATCATCGATCTTGGCGTGATGGTGCCTGCCGAGACCATCGTGCAGCGTGCCGTTTCCGAACATGCCGACATCATCGGCCTGAGCGGTCTCATTACCCCTTCGCTGGAGGAGATGGTGCATGTGGCTGCCGAGCTGGAACGTGCGGGTCTCGACATCCCTCTGCTTATAGGCGGCGCCACGACCTCGGCCCTTCATACAGCCTTGCGCATCGCCCCAGCCTATCATGCCCCTGTGGTGCATGTCAAAGACGCTTCGCAAAATGCCCTTGTGGCCTCGCAGCTGTTGAACCCTGCCTTGCGTCCTGCTTTTGTCGCCGACTTGGAGGCTTCTTATTCCGCGCTCCGTTCTTCGTACCATGACAAGCAGAAAAAGCTCCTCTCCATAGATGAGGCCCGCCGCAACCGGCTGGAGCTGTTCTAAGCGCGGGTTCGTCTTTCATATCCTTTTCCTTGAGATTGGAAACGCGTGGGCGGCATATGTTTGATGCCGCCTTTTCCGTATTTGCTTCGTACATGTTCCGTCCGTGCTCCGTACATGTCGCGTGTTTCCTTCCGACATGTCGGAAGGACGCTCGCAACGTGTTGCGCCTAAATCCCCAAAATGAATGGTTCGCATCTTGGTTTCCCTCCTTTTTCGGTTGCATAGTGTGAAGCCGTTTTCTATAAAATATGTTGTTAAACATGAAAATGCGTGTTAAATCGGCATTTGTTAGCTATTGGTAGATAAAATAGGCATCATTAATGTTTTTTTGCACAAATACCGTTGCACGTCTCAAACTAACTTGTAAGTTTGCAAAGAATTCCAAATTAAGATAACGCTTATGAAAAAGAATTATTGCTTATCATTGATGTTGTTTGCTATGTTTGGAGTCGCTGCGCCTTATTCTTTGAGCGCAGCAGAGAGCGTTTCGGTTTCTCAAACCACACAGCAAACAAAAAGAATTACTGGTACAGTTTTGGATGCTACGGGTGAGCCGATCATCGGCGCCAGCGTCCTGGTGAAAGATAGCGGTACAGGCTCTGTTACCGATATCGATGGTCGTTTCTCGGTGGAGGCCGCTCCCGGCAACACCTTGGAAATCTCTTACGTGGGCTATGTCACGCAGACGGTAGCCGTTACTTCTGAAAATACATACCGCATCGTGTTGCGCGACGACACGCAGGCTTTGGACGAAGTGGTAGTGACTGCCATGGGTATCAAGAAGGAAAGAAAAGCCTTGGGCTACTCCGTTTCCGAAGTTGATTCAGAAGAGTTGATGAAGAACAAGCAAACCAACGTGGTAAACTCTTTGGCTGGCAAGGTGCCGGGCGTGAACATCACCCAGAGCAGCGGTGCTGCCGGTGCAGGTGCTACCATTGTGATTCGTGGTGGTAACTCTACTTCCGAAGGACGTGAGAACCAGCCCTTGTTCGTGGTGGACGGTATCATTTACGATAACTCCACTTCGGTCATCGGTAATTCGGCTACAGACGGTATGACCCGTAACAACACCACTTACTCCAACCGTGTGATGGATATCAACCCTGAGGACATTGAGAGCATGTCCGTGCTGAAGGGTGCCGCAGCCGCCGCACTTTACGGTTCGCGTGCTGCCGACGGCGTGGTCATCATCACTACGAAGAAAGGTAAGGAAGGTGCCGTGCAGGTGGACTTCAGCAGCAAGTTCAGTACTTCGTGGGTAACGAAGCTGCCTGAAGCACAGACGGAATTCGGGCGCGGATGGTACTCTGAGAACGGTGTGATGACAGACATCACTTACCAGTCTTGGGGTGACAGGATTGCCGACGGCACTCCCATTTACGACAACATCGGCAACTTCTTCGAGAACGGGGCAATATGGGACAACAATGTCAGCGTGTCTGGCGGTAACAAGAACGGGTCGTTCTATCTTTCTGCTTCCAATTATCGTCAGGATGGCATTGTGCCCAGTACGGGTTATGACAAAACCACTTTCCGCTTCAACGGCGACCAGAAGTACGGCAAGCTGACGGTAGGTGCCAACGTGTCTTTCTCCATTGCCGATACGGACAAGACCCTGACCTCCGGCGGTTTGTGGGGAGGTGGCGGTAACGGTGCCATGAATGCCCTGTACAATTGGCCTGTGACGGAAGACATCAGTCATTACCTGAATGAGGATGGCACGAAATACCGCCTCTTTGAAAACCAGTTGTCGCTTGAAAATGACCAGGAGAATCCGTACTGGATTATCAACAAGGACAAGATGACGGACAAGACTAAACGTTTCACGGGCGCATTGAACGCTTCGTTCGAGATTACGGACTGGTGGAACGTTTCGGCTCGTGTGGGTTATGACCAGTATACTACGGATGCTTATACCTACATAGCTCCGGGTTCTGTGGTTAGCCCTATCTATCAGAATGGACGTCTGAACAAGAACAAGTACGATTATACCTACATCACGACCAACGTGATGACCAACTTCCACAAGACATTCGGCGACTTTGATTTCAACTTGCTGTTGGGTACGACATCAGAAGACACGAAGTGGACCAACCAGACCCATTGGGGATACAACTTTATTACAGAAGGAACCATTAGTTTTGCTAACATTGCAAATACCAATAAGTTCTTTACCGATGCTACGACAAGAAAGCGTCTGGTCGGTGCATACGGCGAGTTCCGTGCATCGTACAAGAACATTGCTTATCTGACAGTAACGGGACGTAACGACTGGTCGTCCACTTTGCCTGTTGAGAACCGTTCTTATTTCTACCCGTCTGTCAGCGGTTCGTTCGTATTTACCGAGCTGTTGCCGCAGAACGACATTCTGTCTTTCGGTAAGCTGCGTGCATCGTGGGCCAAGGTGGGTAAGGATGCCAATGCTTACGCCACTTTGACTTCAGTAGAAAGTCCTTATGCATTTGGCGAATACGTTGCCGTTGGTAATCAGTATACCCGTGGTAATCCGTATTTGAAGCCGGAAATCCAGACCTCATGGGAGGTTGGCGGTGAGTTCCGCTTCCTGAATGGCCGTTTGGGTTTGGATTACACTTATTATTATAGCAAGACCAAGAACCAGATTGCTTCCCCGCGTCTGTCCAATGCCAACGGTTACATTATGACTTCGCTGAACTCCGGTTCGGTTATCAACAAGGGTATGGAAATTGCCGTGACAGCCAAACCCATCGTGACGAAAGACTTTGAGTGGGAACTGATACTGAATACCTCGTACAACCGTGGTCGTCTGGGCGACTTCCTGGAAGGCGTCAGCTACTTCTATCCTACGGATGCTCAGTTCGGAACCATCCGTTCCGCATCCATTCCTAATGGAGGATACTTCATGGGTATGACAGGCTACATTTGGGAGACCGACGAGGCAACTGGCCAATATCTGGTAAATCCTGCAACTGGTCTGTATAAGGTTTCGAATGATTCAAGTCCTATCGTAGGTAATCGTGAACCAAAGCTCATCGGTGGTTTGGGCAGTACGTTCCGCTATAAAGATTTTAGCTTGTCATTCCTGCTTGATTTCCGTTTGGGTGGCGATATCTACAATGGTACGGAGTATTTGTTGGTGTCTAACGGTATGAGCAAGCTGACTACGGCCAATGGTCGTGAATATGTTACCGTGAAAGGTATTGACAGCGAAACCGGGGCGGCCGTAGATCAGACTTACTATGCTGACCAGACTTATAATATTTCCGGCGTAAACTATTCTGGAAAGTATATGATTCAACAGTACTGGCAGAATTATTGCAGCAATTCATACAACTTTATCCAGTCTGTCAATTGGCTGAAACTGCGTTCGCTGTCGTTGACATATGACTTCACTCGTCTGATTAAGAAGCAGAATGTCATTAAGGGCTTGTCGGCCAACATCACGGGTACCAACCTGTTTACATGGACCAACTATGATGGCATGGATCCTGAAGTAAGTACGGCTGGTGGCACGGGTGGTTCCGGTGCTACGGGCATCGACTATTGCAGCGTGCCTTCCACGGCCAGCTTTACTTTCGGTGTGAACCTTACATTTTAAACAGTAAAACAATACGATTATGAAGAAATTCAAATATATCATGCTGAGTTGTGCCCTGATGTTGGGCATGACTTCCTGTGAGGATTGGCTGGATGTGAATACCGATCCTGACAACCCCAATAATACAAGTATCACCGTTGCGAATAGATTGCCTTATATCCAGTCTCTTTATATGTATGGGCTTGGTGCAACCAATTTTCGTACTTCATGTATAACAGGAGTGTATTACTCTAGTAATGATAATAGTTATTCTACCACATGGGATGGCGGTGCTACGGTTACTTCATACCAAGTGTGGTTTGTTGGTGCTGCTGCCAATTTGAACGACTTGTACACGAAGGCCGAAGCTGAGGGTGCTTATCATTACATGGCAGCGGCCAATGTAATGCATGCTTTGGGCTTTATGGAAATGGCAGATTTGTTTGGTGAAATGCCTTATACTGAGGCTTTGGGCGAATCATCTAGCCCGGCTTTCGATGACGGAAAGACTATCTATTATGGTTGTCTTGATAAGATAGATGAGGCAATTGAGTTGTTCCAACGGACGCAAGAACCTGGTGCTACCAGCCTTTCCGAAGGTGACATTATGAACAATGGCGATGTGGATAAGTGGTTGAAACTGTGTTATGGCTTGAAAGCCCGTTGGGGATTGAAACTCTCAAAGAAAGCAGACCTCTTTAATCCCGATGAAGTTTTGTCTAATCTGCAGAAAGCCCCTCAAAGCAACGACGATAACATTTATATCAGATGTTACAACTCTGTAAACGATAGGACTACATCATTGTGGGGTGATCCCTTCCAGTCATCAGGAAACTGGGCTTATGCTGCTTATGGCAATTATCAGCGTTTTTCGGAGTTTCATCGTAACTTATTGGTTAACATGCGTGGTTCTGGAGTGATAGATCCGAGAATGGAGAAAATAGTTCCTGCTATCATGTGTAATGTTAAGTTGGGAACTGACGGCAAAGTACAGAGCTATGACTGGTATCGTTCCAAGGGTGTAGATTCGTATGGCGAGGCTACTCGTTTGGTGAAAGGCGGTGCTTCTTCCGTTGCTCTTATTAACTATGCTGCCGAAGAAAAGACTATTACGTATGACATACCTGATGCTACAGACCGTGCACAGTTTATTGCTGACATGACCGGAAAGCATCCTGTTACGGTAGATGACAACGAAGTGACTGTAACCTATGGTGTAGGCTCCATCTATGTGGACGATACCAACTATGTATTGGCGGGTGATACAGCATATGTAAATTTACGTGCCGGTTCGGTGCATACTGGTAATTTGGATTTGGGAGAACTTGATGTCAATTGGTATATAAATGGTGATGCTATGTCGGCCGGAGTAGTCACATCCACCGGTTCGTTCCAGACACGCCCGGTATCAGACTTTGATATATTGACTTATCATGAGATGTGCTTCATCAAGGCTGAGATTTATATGCGTAAGGGTGATAAGAACAATGCCTTGGCCGCATACAAAGAAGGCATACGTGCCCATTTGGAGAGAATGCAGGACAAGCTGACCGAGTGGCAAGCTGCAGGGTATAATAATCCCGACATGTGGCCTATGGAGGATGATTATCTGGATTATCTGGAGAGTGCTGCCGTTTGCCAAGATGCAGCCTCGCTCACCATGTCCGACATCATGTTGCAGAAATTCATTGCCATGGGTTGCAATATGGAGACGTGGAACGACATGCGGCGCTTCAACTACAGCGCAGGAAATGTGGGTGATTTTGGCGTAGTTTATCCCGGTTACGATAGAAGTCCTTTGTTTACAGGGCAGGCTCAGTTGACAGGTACATCAAAGACTGATATGAACTATTGGTATCGTCGTTGGCAGCATTGTACGTTGGAGACCGGATATAACTTGAACAATGTGCTGGCCTCAAATGCGAATGCTATGGAACTCTTCGTTTGGGGTATTCCCGTATGGTGGGATTGCGCCACGGACAACGAATATTTCAATGGCCTGAAGTAATTAACCAAAGAGATAGCAGCAGAAATGCTGCTATCTCCTTAAAATAATACCATTATGAAAAAGACTCTATTCTTTATACTATTATTAGCGTTATTGCCGTTTGCTTCTCCTGCAATGACTGATGAGACCTTTGAAATAAGAGGGGATTTGAATATCGGTCCAGATGAAACAGCGACTGTATATGTGTATCCTCACAATTATTCATATACTTATGTATGGAATTTCGAGGATTCTGAAAAAGCAGAAATGAATTTCATTATTACATATAAGGATAATACTATGATGGTAACTCCTCGTAGTCATATGACAATGGGACTGTTACATTTCTCTTGTGATGTTTATGATGCTAATGGTGTACTGCTTGGCTCTGCAAGTGAATTTATCGTAGTAGATCCGCAGTTTTAGATAGAGTTTGTCTCATGTTTCCCATCATTCTGAGTGTAGCGTAGCGGAACGGAGAATCTCCTTTTGTGCAATGCGCATTAATCCGAGTAGGGAGATGTTTCGACTACGTACTGCATACTTCGCTCAACATGACAGTATGGAAAGGGAAAAGATAAATTGAAAAAAGAATATATTTTAGCCTATGAAAAACAACATCTTGTTTATGATGAAAAAGGGAATCTTATCGGCCTTGGCCGTTTGTGCCGAGCCATAAGGCGAAGAACTCTCTAATACAAATTTTCATTCATAGATGATGATTGACGGGGCAGCCGGTTCGTGAGAATCGGCTGCTTTTTTTACAGAAAGGGGCTGCCCTTCCGGCCTCTCCCTAACCCTCCCTACGGGAGGAGGGGACTCTGGGTGTACGGGGAGTATTCGCCAAAGCAATCTTTGGCCGGCTAAAGTCCAGTTTTAACGCGCTAACTATGGACTTTAGTACGCTAACATTGGACTTTACACTCCGGAAACTGCATGTGGAATTTTTCCTTTTGGAATACCTCCTTCAATATGGCTACCCCAGATGTATAGAATCCCCTCCCCCTGTGGGGAGGGTTAGGGAGAGGCCGTGAGAGGCTCCTTTGTAACATAAATGTAACCTTTGTTTCATGCGTCCGTAATAAAAACGGTGCAACTTTGCCGATGGAAAGGAATAGTACTGTAACTTTGCTACAGCATAATAATTACCGCAAAACAATAAGGATATGGACAATTACCGTATTTTAGTAGTGGACGACGAGGAGGACTTGTGCGAAATACTGAGGTTCAACCTCGAAAACGAAGGTTATGTGGTGGACACGGCCAACTCTGCGGAGGAGGCCCTGAAGATGGACATCGCGTCGTACGACTTGTTGCTGCTGGACGTGATGATGGGCGAGATATCGGGATTCAAGATGGCGAGCCTGTTGAAGAAAGATCCTGCCACGGCACGGATACCTATTATCTTCGTCACAGCCAAAGACACGGAAAACGACACGGTGACGGGATTCAACCTCGGGGCGGACGACTATGTGTCGAAGCCGTTTTCGTTGCGTGAGGTGAGCGCACGGGTCAAGGCCGTGCTGCGCCGCGTGAAGCAGGCAGGAGCCGAACCGGAAGCACCGGAACTGCTGGCATATAAGTCGCTGACGCTGGATGTGGCGAAAAAGAAAGTGTGCATAGACGGCGAGGAAGTGCCGTTGACGAAAAAGGAGTTCGAGATATTGCTGCTGTTCTTGCAGAACAAGGGGCGGGTGTTTTCGCGCGAGGACATCCTGCACCGGGTATGGAGCGACGAGGTGTATGTGCTCGACCGTACGATTGATGTCAACATTACCCGCCTGCGCAAGAAGATAGGCGAATATGGCAAGTGTATTGTAACGCGTTTGGGTTATGGCTATTGCTTTGAAACGGAATAATACGGAGAGGCACTTCTTGCCGTTCAGCCGTCGGCTTTTCCTGTCGGTCATCTCGCTGTTCCTGGTGTTCGCTGCCAGTTTCTTGACTTACCAGTACCAGCGCGAGAAGGAGTATAAGGTGGAACTGCTTGACACGAAACTGCAAGACTACAACGAGCGGCTTTTTGCGGAACTGGATGGGCTGGACGAGACGCAATGGAACGGCGTATTGCAACGGTATACCGATAAATACAGCACGCAGGGACTGCGGATAAGCGTCATCGACATACAGGGTAGCGTGCTGTATGATAACAGTCCGAAGGCCGATGCCCCGCAGATGGCTAACCACATTGGGAGACCGGAAGTACAGAAGGCCTTGGTATCGGGGAAGGGACACGATGTGAGGCGTACGTCCGAGACCACGGGGATACCTTATTTCTATTCGGCCATGCGTCATGGCGACTATATCATTCGTCTGGCGTTGCCTTATGATGTCAGTCTGATGCGAATGCTTTCCACCGACCGGCATTACATCTGGTTTACGGTTGCCATCACGCTGTTGCTGGTAGGCATTTTCTACCGTTTTACAACCAAGCTGGGTACGTCGGTCAGGCAGTTGCAGGAGTTTGCCAAGCGAGCCGACAAGAACGAACCCATCGATACGAGCATAGACTTCCCGCACAATGAGCTGGGAGAGATATCGCAGCACATCATACAGATATATAAGCGTTTAAGGGAGACCAAAGAAGCGCTCTACATAGAGCGGGAGAAGCTGATAACGCACTTGCAGACTTCGCGCGAGGGCTTGGGCGTGTTTAACAAAGACAAGAAGGAAATCTTGGTGAACAACTTGTTTATCCAGTATGGCAACCTCATTTCCGATTCGAACCTGGAGACCACGGAAGAGATTTTCTCGGTCAGCGAGCTGCGTGGCATCACGGACTTCATCGACAAGACTTCGCGACGCTCTTCGCAAGAGGAGAAGCGGATGTCTGTCAGCATCAGCAAGAACGGGCGTGTGTTTGTGGTGGAGTGCATCATCTTCCAGGACCTCTGCTTCGAGATTTCCATAAACGACATTACGCAAGAGGAGGAGCAGGTGCGGCTGAAACGCCAGCTCACGCAAAATATCGCCCATGAGTTGAAGACACCGGTCAGCAGCATCCAGGGCTATCTGGAAACCATTGTGAACAACGACAGCATCCCACGGGAAAAGATGCAGCTCTTCCTGGAACGTTGCTATGCGCAGAGTAACCGGTTGACAAGGTTGCTGCGCGACATTTCCGTGCTGACCCGCATGGACGAGGCGGCCAACCTGATAGAGATGGAGCGGGTAGACATCAGCCTCCTTGTGACGAACATGGTGAACGAGGTGGCGTTGGAGCTGGAGCAGAAGCATATCACGGTGGTCAACTCGTTGCGCCCCAAGATACAGATTCGTGGGAACTACTCGTTGCTATACTCCATATTCCGCAATCTGATGGACAATGCCATTGCTTATGCAGGCACCAACATACGTATCAGCATTACTTGTTTCAGGGAGGACGAGCGTTTCTATTATTTCAGCTTTGCCGATACCGGGGTAGGGGTTTCGCCAGAACACTTGAACCGCCTGTTCGAGCGTTTCTACCGGGTAGACAAGGGACGCTCGCGCAAGTTGGGTGGAACCGGCCTGGGACTGGCCATTGTGAAGAATGCGGTATTGATACACGGTGGTACCATCTCTGCAAAGAACAATCAGGGTGGGGGACTGGAATTCGTGTTTACTTTGGCCAAGGAAGTGTAGCTGTGTAGCGATAAAAAGAACAGCCCGGCATCCCATTGGATTGCCGGGCTGTTTCATTATGGGTATGGCTGTCCTTATTTGCGTTCGCCGAGTCTGGAATCGATGACGAATACGCCGGCCTGGCCAGCCTTTTGCAGCATGTCGACAATGCCTGAGGCGGTAGCTTCTTCTTCTACCTGCTCACGGACAAATCCCCACAAGAAGTCTTGGGTGGCTTTATCTTTCTCGGCGGAAGCGAGGTCTGTCAGGTTGTCGATCATTTTAGAGACGCGGCACTCGTGTTCATATACTTGCTTGAACACTTCCAGCGGGGTGCCGAATTCGTTAGGTACTACGTCGACCTTGTCCACTTGGGCTGCTCCGCCGCGCTTGATGATGTATGATGCCATTTCGCAAGCGTGCTCGTTTTCTTCCATGGATTGCTTCTTCAGCCAAGAGGCCATTCCGCAATATCCTTCTTTTTCCATGTAGAAAGACATGGCCAAATACAGGTTGGCAGACCACATCTCTGCTGTGATTTGCTCGTTGATTGCTTTTTGTAATTTCTCTGTAATCATAATGCTTTGAGTGTTTAAATTGAAACCGTTACAAAAGTAATAAGAATACATACACGTTGTTCAGCCCGTCCTTATTTTTAACATGAATTGTCACACGGCGGTTTTCAGCGGATGGCCTTCAGCTGTACGGCCATTTGTGCTTGGACTTCCTGTGCGGCTTGGCGGGCAGCTGCGGCGAAGTTTTCCGTGTTGTCCGCGTAGATGATGCCACGGCTGGAATTGACGATGAGACCGCAATCCTTGGTCATGCCATACTTGCAGACTTCTTCCAGCGAACCGCCTTGTGCGCCTACGCCGGGCACGAGCAGGAAGTGGTCGGGGGCAATGCGGCGGATGTCCTCGAACATGCGGCCTTGCGTGGCACCCACAACGTACATCATCTGGTCGGGGCCGGCCCATTGCTGGCTGCGGCGGAGGACTTTCTCGAAGAGGCGTTCGCCCTGGGCGTCGGCCGTCAGCTGGAAGTCGTGCGAGCCTTTGTTGCTGGTGAGGGCAAGGAGGATGACCCAGGCGTTGTCGTAGCCCAGGAAGGGGGTGACGCTGTCCTCGCCCATGTAGGGGGCCACGGTGACGGCATCCACCTTCAAGTCCTCGAAGAAGGAGCGGGCGTACATGGCGGAGGTGTTGCCTATGTCGCCGCGCTTGGCGTCGGCTATGATGAACTGGTCGGGATGGTGCTCGCGCAGGTAGCGCACGGTCTTTTCCAGGGCCTGCCAACCCTTGGTACCGAGGCATTCGTAGAAGGCGAGGTTGGGCTTGTAGGCAATGCAGAGGTCGGCCGTGGCGTCGATGATGGCGCGGTTGAAGGCAAAGACGGGGTCGTCCTCCCGCAGCAGGTGCTGGGGAATCTTCTTGATGTCGGTGTCGAGGCCCACGCAGAGGAACGTCTGCTTGCGGCGGATGTTGTCGATGAGTTGTTGCTTGTTCATATATACATTATATTAATGGTTATTGTTCGGTCTTGGTGTTGTGGAAGAGCAGGCCTTCCACCTCTTGGTATACCTGGGAGACGCCGGCGGAGTCGGCCTCCTCGTAGAACTTATAGGAGCGCTCGGCCGAGGTGAGCACGAAGGTGTTGCCCCGGCGTGTCTTGAGCACGGGCGGGGGCAGGGAGCCGTCGCGGTCGCGGCTGAGCAGCGTGTCGAGGGGCAGGCAGAGAGTGTCCGTCGGCATGTGGAGGCCATGTAGCGGGACGCGCATCAGGCTGTCCATCGGGGCGGAGCCGTAGGCGAAGCTCATGTAGCGGTAGCCTTGGGGAAGGGGCAGGGTGTAGTCGCCTACGTTGTAATAGATGGCGTCGTCCTCTCGGACGGCCACGGTGTCCTCGTCAAAGCGGTAGGAGTAGAAGGATATCCCGTCGTCCACCAGGTCGCGGATGCTCTCCGGGCCGAAGAGGTCGTCCAGGTAGCGCAGCTTCTCGTTCACCTGCTCGGCCTGGGCCTTGGGCTGGGAGGTTATCCAGGCGTCGTATTGCTTCTCGGTGAGGGGCAGGCGGGTCTGCCCGCTTTGCGCGAGGGCCTGCCTGACCTCGGCGTGCAGGGTGCGGTGCGTGATGCTGGTGAAGTTGACCGGCAGCACGGAGGTGAGCAGGAAGATGGCGGCAAAGGAGATGGGTATCCAACTGATACGCCGTGCCCGCCCCGCGACGAGGCCGATGCAGACCAGGTAGAACCACACGTTGAGCGCGGCCAGGTAGAGGCGGTTGATGGTGATGCCGTAGTCCATGAAGCGGCGGCCGATGCCCACCGTCATCAGTAGCAACAGGGGAAGGGCCAGCAGGGGCAGCCAGCGGGCGATGCGCTCGTCCGAGCGGCGGCCCTCCTTGACGCGCACGGGGTAGAGGCCGAACTCGATGGCGACGCACCCGGCCATGAGCACCGTCACGAGCCAGGAGACCCAGCCGTCCGGCAGCTCCCAGCGCACGAGGATGCGGGCGGCGTAGAGGTAGAGCACCGCCAGGTAGAGCGCGGCCAGCGGCAGGAACAGGTAGCGGATGACACCGTTGAGGAAGGCGGCCGAGTGGGGCCGCGCGTCGTGCTTGCGTTCCCCTTGGGGAAGGATGCCCAGCAGCAGGAGCAGGGGCAGCGTCTCGCCGAAGAGCACGAGGATGTACATGTAGAGGTCTTCGCCCACCCGCAGCCCGAACAGTTGCTGTACCGAGAAGAGCAGCAGGCACAGGCCCCCGCTCATGACCATGCCCACGGCGTAGGCCAGGATGAGGCCCACCACGGCGTACTGGGCGAAGTTGCACGCCGGGATGTCGTCCTTCTCCCGGAAGAAGGAGACGAAGAACACCGCCACGCCCAGGGCGAGGATGCCCGCCACGTGGGCCACGATGAGCTCTATGGACGACCCCTGGTCGAAGCAGAGGTAGAGGAACACGGCGTCGGCCGCGAACAGCAGGTGTGCCACGGCCTGCACGGCCATCCGCAGCCGGGGGCGGCGCACCTCCTCGGCCCACAGGTGGAGGGCCAGCGAGAGGAGCATGCCGACGGACAGGTAGTAGCCGAGGACGGTGACGAGGCGTTCCGCGTCGTCGGGCACGTCGCCGGTGATGAGGTACAGCTGGTAGGCCGCGAACAAGATGGTGAAGGCCACCGTCACGGGGAAGCGTGCCACGCAGCGGCGGGCGGCTTGCCCCAGACTTTGGAAGATGCTTGATAAGCTGTTCAGTTTCATGACGTTATGGTGTATGGTTCATAGTCACTATTACCGGCCGTTTCCCTCGACCTATGCCGGGTTTCCGGGCCTGCCTCGGTGGGGGTGAAATCGAGAGTGCACTCTCGGCGGGGTTGAGAGCGTAGTCTCGGCGTGGTTGAGAGCGCACTCTCGAAGGCGTTGAGAGTGCACTCTCGATTCGGGTGACATCCCGGTCTCGTTTTCAGGGCCTCCATGGGGTCATAGTTCGCTCTCCTTGAGCCGCTCCGCGTTCTCGGCCACGATGAGGTGGTCTATGCAGTCCTGTATGTCGCCGTCCATGAAGGCCGCCAGGTTGTAGATGGTGTAATTGATGCGGTGGTCGGTGATGCGCCCCTGCGGGTAGTTGTAGGTGCGTATCTTGGCCGAGCGGTCGCCGGTGGAGACCATCGTCTTGCGCTTGGAGGCGATGTCGTCGATGTACTTCTGGTGCTCCTTGTCGTAGATGAAGGTGCGCAGGCGGCTCAGGGCGCGCTCCTTGTTCTTCGGCTGGTCGCGTGTCTCGGTGCAC
>CALUGY010000038.1 GCA_944320295.1 uncultured Bacteroides sp. | reverse complement strand
TGCGTGCCCGCGTTCACCATGGTGACGCTCATCTTCACCGGGCCGAGCAGGGGCGACACTTTGGGGAAATGGTAGTCGCGGAACCAGGCTATGTCCGCCAGCACCTTGTAAATGGCGTTGTCACCCTCGTCGCGGGCGGCGTGGCCCGATCGGCCCGTGGCCGTCACGTCCAGCACCATCAGTCCCTTTTCGGCAATGGCGGGCTGCATCTCTGTCGGCTCGCCCACGATGGCGAAGTCCACGGGCGGAAGCTGGGGCAGCACGCTTTCTATGCCGTCCTTTCCGGAAACTTCTTCTTCGCACGAGGCCAGGTATATCAGGTTGTAGTGCTGGTTGCTTCGGCACAGTTGCATGAATGCCTGCAACAGGCTGACCACGCTGGCCCCGGCATCGTTGCTGCCCAGCCCGTAAAGCCGCCCCTGGCTGTCCAGCACGGGGGCGAAAGGCAGCTTGCGCCATCCGTCTACGGGCTTCACGGTGTCTATGTGCGAGTTGAGCAGCAGGGTAGGTTTGTTCAGATCGAATGCCGGGCCGAGGCACCACACGTTGTGGCCTTTCCGCCCGGTGGCCATGCCCTGCATTTCGATGTATTGCTGCAGGCAGTCGGCCGCACGCGCTTCGTCGCGGCTTATCGATGGGATGGAGATGAGTTGCTTCAGGAGTTCCACCGCTTCGGCGGTGAGCATGGAGGTGTCGTAATGCATAATGTCGGATATGAAATGCCGCCCGCGTCTCCCTTACAGGGACTTCTTGCGGTGCGGACATGGATTATTTGCGGCAAACATACGTATATTTTTCTTCTTTTGTTTGTTTTGTGATAATCTTTCGTTAATTTTGTCAGTAAATAACAAGCATGTGCAAGCAACTTGCCGCATTTTGGCGGGAAAAGCGCCATTCAGTCGGCCGTTGCGCACGCTATGTTAGGAATATCTACGTATTTAATGCCAAATAACACATGGACAGTTATTATTATCTGAGCGCACAGAACGAGCAAAAAGGCCCGGTACCTGCCGAGGAGTTGCTCAACTATGGCGTGGGTCGCGCCACGTTGGTATGGAAAGAAGGTATGAGCCAATGGAAACCTGCCGGCGAGATACCGGAATTGGGCTTCCTGTTCCAATCCGGAGGTCCTACGCCTCCTCCTCCCTATTCCGGCGGACAGCCTGGGCAGCCGGGCGGACAAGGCATGGGCTATGTACGCGTCAAGCCGGATTCTTTCTTGGTGTGGTCTATCTTGAGCACCGTGTTGTGCTGCTTGCCGCTGGGCATTGTGGCCATCGTTTACTCTTCAAAGGTAGACGGTTTGTGGAGTCAAGGTCTGTACGACGAGGCCGAGAAGGCATCGAAAAACGCCAAGCTCTTTTGCCTCATCGGGGCAGGAAGTGGCTTGCTGGTCGGCCTCATATACTTCTGCATCTTGATATTTGCCGGAATGATGGGTGTCTAAGAAGGTATTCATATTTATAATAGTATTGGCAGGCTTCGGGATTCTGTTCTTCGTGAACCCCGAAGCCTCTGCTTTCATGCCCCGTTGCCCTTTCAACTGGCTTACGGGGCTGGACTGTCCGGCTTGCGGCACGCAGCGGGCCTTGCACCACTTGTTCCACCTGCAATTCCGCGAGGCGTTTGCTTACAATCCCTTCCTCATCATCTCTTTCCCTTATTTGTTCGCGCTGGTCCTTTGCCAATGGTTCAACGACGGCGGGCGGTTCGATGCGCTGAAGCGCGTGTGCCATCACCACGTGGTGGTCAACGTGTACCTCGTCCTGCTCGTGGCTTGGTGGATTTTGCGCAATGTGCTTTGAGCGTCGTCGTCCTCGGCACGTGGCGGGAGCTTTTTTAACGTTCCGCCTGTTCATTTTCTGCATGGCGGGCAGGGTGCTTTCCCAAGAAAATCATATCTTTGTGACATATTAACCAACAGCGCAAAGCAATGCAGTATTGTCATTTGTCCGTCTTGGTGCATAACCAGGCGGCCAAGTATGGAGAGCGGGTTGCATTGAAGTACCGCGACTATGCCACCGCGAGCTGGGTTTCCGTGACATGGAACGCCTTTTCCTCCATTGTGCGCCAAACGGCCAATGCCATGGCGGCCTGGGGCATAAAGGAAGAGGAGAACGTGGGTATCTTCTCGCAAAACAAGCCCGAATGCCTCTACGTGGACTTCGCGGCCTTCGCCAACCGGGCCGTCACCATACCGCTATATGCCACCAGTTCCCCCTTGCAGGTGCAATACATCGTACACGACGCGGGCATCCGGTGCCTTTTCGTGGGAGAGCAGGAGCAATACGACGCGGCCTTCAGCGTACTGGGCTTTTGCGACACGCTGCAACAGCTCGTCATCTTCGACCGTTCGGTGCGCAAGGACGAGCGCGACAAGACTTCCCTTTACTTTGACGAGTTCATGGCCCTGGGCAGCGGCCTCCCCTGCAACGACGAGGTGGAGGGGCGCACGGCACGTGCTACAGGAAACGACCTGGCCAATGTGCTCTACACCTCCGGTACCACCGGTGAACCGAAGGGAGTCATGCTGCTCCACTCCAATTACCTTGAGGTGCTCCGTATCCACGATGAGCGTTTGTACTACATGACCGATAAGGACGTGTCGCTGAACTTTCTCCCTCTAACACACATCTTCGAGCGGGCGTGGACCTACCTGTGCCTGCACAAGGGCGTGACGGTTTGCATCAACCTGCGCCCTGCGGACATACAGATGACCATACAGGAAGTGCGTCCCACGGTGATGTGTAGTGTCCCCCGCTTCTGGGAAAAGGTATATATCGCCGTGCAGGAACGGATTGCCCAGGAATCGGGTATGCGCAAAGCGCTGATGCTGGATGCCATCAAGGTGGGACGCATGCACAACTTGGACTATGTGCGTGTGGGAGCAAAGCCGCCCCTTTGGCTGCGACTGAAATACAAGTTCTACGAAAAGACGGTATATATGCTGCTCAAGAAGATAATAGGCATAGAGCACGGTAACTTCTTCCCTACGGCCGGTGCGGCCGTGTCGGACGAAATATGCGAGTTCGCACGGGCGGTGGGCATAGAGATGCTGGTGGGATACGGGCTTACAGAGTCAACGGCCACGGTGTCTTGCTTCCTGGAGGAGGGATACGTCATCGGCTCCGTGGGCACGGTAATGCCCGGCTTGGAGGTGAAGATTGGCGACAACAACGAGATATTGCTGCGCGGCAAAACCATTACGCCGGGCTACTACCGCAAGCCGCAGGCCACGGCCGATGCCATAGATGCCGACGGATGGTTCCACACCGGCGATGCGGGTTACTTGAAGGACGGCTATTTGTTCCTGACAGAACGCCTCAAAGATTTGTTTAAGACATCGAACGGCAAGTATATCTCTCCGCAGGCGCTGGAGACGAAGCTGGGCATAGACCGCTACATAGACCAGATTGCCATCATAGCCGACAGGCGGAAGTTCGTGGCGGCCCTGGTGGTTCCCGTTTACGGGCTGCTGGAGGAATACGCACGGACCAAAGGCATCGTGTGGGGCAGCCGGGAGGAACTGTTGGAGCACCCCAAGATTCAAGCCCTGATGCGTGCGCGTATCGACACGTTGCAACAACAGTTTGCCCACTATGAGCAGGTCAAGCGGTTCACGCTGCTGTCGCACCCCTTCAGCATGGAACGCGGCGAGTTGACCAATACGTTGAAGTTGCGCCGCAGCGTGATAGCCGAGAACTACAAGACAATTATCGATAAAATGTACGAGGAGTGATGCGCGTCGGGCACATGCCCCGGACGGCCGCGCTCTTTGCACATGGACATTGCTTCAATACCCATATACATCATGTTACATTTCGTTTCCTACAAAATTCCGGTGTTTGCCCTGTTGCTGGCAAGCATCATCCCCCTTTGCGGCCATGCGCAGGCAAAGGAACTTACCGTGAAGAAAATAGACGTGCCCGGCCTGCCGGAAGCATCCGCCGTGCCTGCCCTGCTGGACAAGGCCGGCATAGAGAGCCACGATGTGGATGTGGCCAACTGGGAGAGCCATCCCTATGTGCCGTGCACCCGCTTCCGCATAGCCCATACGGGCAATGCTATCCTGCTGCACTTTCAAGTGACGGAAAACGACGTGCGCGGCATGACGGAGGAGGACAACGGCCCCGTGTGGGAAGATGCCTGCGCGGAGTTCTTCGTCGCACCCGACAGTAGCGAATGTTACTACAACTTCGAGTGCAACTGCACGGGCAAGCTCTTGCTGCAAGGCGGCAAGTCCGGCGACCGTCCGTTGGCAAGTGCCGACGTGCTGCGCCTGGTGCGTCGCTGGAGTTCGTTGGGCAGCAAGCCCGTGGGTGAGATTGCCGGTGAAACGTCGTGGCAACTGGCCTTGGTGATTCCCGTCGAGGCCTTTTTCCGCTCCGCGATACCCTCGCTGGACGGCCGTGTGATGCGCGGCAACTTCTACAAATGCGGTAATGAGCAGAAGACGCCGAACTTTGTGTCGTGGAGCCCGATAGGCTTGCCCCGCCCGCAGTTCCATTGTCCGGAATTCTTCGGGACGCTGCGCTGCGAGTGACAACGGTTTACCGTTTGCAAGCCGTTGATATAGAGCTTTTAGGCGCAACGCGTTGCGAGCGTGCTTCCAACGTGTTGCGGGCGCGCTCCGTACATGTCGCGCTTGCGGACGGAACACGTTGCGCCCGACGGCCGTAAAGCTTCGAATAATTACCAAAACATATCATACACATGAAAACATTGCATTTGAATGCGGCAGCCATGCTGCTGGCCCTTGGCGCAGGGGCTTTCTGCGCGTGCTCCGGAGGCACGGAAGTCAAGACGGAAATAGCCAAGTGGCAATACGACAAGAGGGGAGCCGTCTCCATTACGTACGACGACGGCTCAGTCAACCAATTCAACGTGGCGGTGCCCATCATGAACCGATTAGGTTTGCCGGGCACGTTCTTCATCAACACGGGCACCTTGCCCGGCTCGGAGTGGACGGGGCGTTTCATTGGCCGACCCATTGAAGAGATAGTGGAAGAGGCCAAGACGGTGCCCACCGACACGGTCAACTTTTACGAGCGGGCTTCCGCTTCGCGCTACGTGCCGGTCAAGGGAGCCGAGGACTACTTCTTCAGGGCAGGCCAGAAGATTGATGCCGGCCGGAAGGCAGAGGCCTGTGCCATCATGGAAGACTTCTACAAGAAAGTGGCCGACGGGACGCTGCCGCGCGTGGAGCCTGTGGCGACCAATGCCGCCGCCGACCCCGACGGACTGACGTGGGACAAGGTACGCCAGTTCACAGCCGACGGGCACGAGTTTGCCAGCCACATGGTGACGCACCCCTTCATGTCCGCCCTGGACGAGGCTAACATGCGCTATGAGCTGGACAAGAGCCGCGAGGAACTGCTGAAGCAGGTGGGTATCCGCGCCACCATCTCGGCGGAGTGCCCCTACGGCACCGGGGACGGACGTGCTGTGGCTTACGCCCAAAAGGTGTACCCGGCCCTGCGCAACGGCATGCACCTGGAATATATGCCCGAAATAATGCGCGGCCGGCCCGAGTCGCCCGTCAAGCCGGAGTGCGAGTACGTGCAATGGCAACGCGGCATCCTGTCCGCCACGCCGATGGACGAGATGAAAGGCTGGATAGACACCACCGCCGGCCAGCAGAACGTGTGGCTGGTGCTGGTGATCCACGGCGTGGACGGCATAGGCTGGCAGCCCATGACTTCGGCCGACATGGATGCATACTTCAGCTACATTGCGGCCAACAATGACCTGTGGACGGCCACCTTCGGCGATGTGACCCGCTACGTCATGGAGCGCATGAACGCCACGGTTTCCGCCAAGAAGCGCGGCACGGACATCGTGGTGAATCTCGACCATCCGCTCGACAAGGCCCTGTTCGACTTGCCGCTCACGCTGAAGACGGCCGTAGACCCCGCTTGGCAGGAGGTGACGGTGACGCAGGGCGATGCCCAAACCGTGGTGCCCGTCTTGCGCGACGGGGAAAGCGCATGGGCAACCTATCAGGCCCAGCCCGGCAATATGGAAGTCGTGCTCTCCGGCAAGTAAGGCCGTTTTTCCCCTGAACCTTTCCCTTGCGGAAACAATAGGCCCCGGCAACGCTTCGTGGCATTGCCGGGGCTTGTTGTATGAAGTAGGACGGAAGTTTGTGATTAGTAGCCGAAGATGTCCTCGGTGGTCAGCTCCGTCACGGGACCGAGTTTCTTCAGCGCTTCCATGTCGAGGTCGGCCTTGTTGCCCAGTATGGCGTAGTAATACGTGCGGCCCTTCACCCACTTCTGCTGGAAGTCCATCACGTCGTCCAAGGTCATTTGCTGCACGTCGTTGTAGAGCTTGATGCGGCTGTCCGTGGTCTCGCCCATGTCTTGCGCGTCTATGTAGTTCCACAGCACGTCGTTCTTGATGACGCGGTCGGTGCGAAGGCGGGCAATCATGGCATCCTTTGCCAGTTTGAAGGCGGCCTCCGAGCGCGGCATGTTGTTGATGATGTCGTTGAAGGTGTTGACGGCATCCATCATCTTGTCGCTCTGCGTGGCTATCTGCGAGATGAAGTAGTAATCTTCCCCCTTGTAGCTCGGGCTGTTGTACCCGGCCCATGCGGAGTAAGCCAGTCCGCGGCTCTCGCGCATCTCCTGGAACACGATGGAGTTCATCCCACCACCGAAGTACTCATTGTACAACTCGCGTCCCGGTTCCAGCGCGGGGTCGAACTTCTCGCCCCGGTTGGAGTACTGGGCCATGTAGATGTTCTTGGCATCGTAGGGCGCAAAGAACACCTGCGTCTCCGGTGTCTGCCGGGGCTGGAAGTTACCTTCGGTGGGCACGTCTTTCAGCGTGGCCGGCGTTTTGTGCTCCTTGTTCAGCACGGCCAGCAGCTCCTTGTCCGAGCTGGGGCCGTAGTACAGTATGCGGTGCTTGTAGCTGCACAGGCCGTGGATGCGGTCCACTAACTCTTGCGGGTTCATGGCCTTCAGTTCGGCCTCACTCAGCAGGTTGGTGTTTTGGTTCTTGGGGCCATACCACATGTAGCTCAACAGTCGGGAGAAGTTCATGAGTTGGTCGAGTTTCTCGTCCTCACGGCTCTTCAGCACGTCGCTTACCAGGTTGGTGTATGCCTCCGGGTTGACTTGCGCGTCGTTCAGCAACTTTTCGAACAAGGCCACGGACTCGTCCAGGTACTCGTTCAGGCCGGTCAATACCACGTAGGTACGGCGCGGGCTTCTTGACACGTAGAAGCTGGTGGCCATTTCGTAGAAGTCCTTCTTTATCTCTTCGGGTGTCTGGTCGCTCGTGCCGAGGTATTTCAGGTACTGCGCAGCCAGTCCGAGGGCGCGGTCCTGGTTGCTTCCCATGTCGAACAGGTAGGTCAGCTGGAAGATGTCGTCGCTGTTGTTTTGCTTGTAAAGTACCGGTACTCCGTTGGCGGCAACGAGTTGCGACAGGTCTTTGCTATAATCCAGGAAGACCGGCTCGATGGGCGGCACGTTGTTGGCAGCCTGTTGCATTTCTGCCAGGAATGTGCTGGCCGTGTCGCGGTTCATCACGATGGGCGTGATTTCGGGCTTTGCAATCTTCACTTCGTTGGGGTCTTGTCCTTGGCGCTTGTATATTACGGCCATGTTGTCGTCCTTCAAGTACTGGTTCGCAAAGGCCACGATGTCCTCTTTCGTCAGCTTGGCCATGCGATCCAGGGCTGTTACCTCGTCGGCCCAATTGCTTCCGTTGACGAACGACTGTACGAACCAGTCGGCCCGGCGGTCGTTGCTCTGCAGCTGCCGCATCTCCATCATCTTGTAGTTGTTTATGCTGGCCTTGAGGATGTCTTCGTCGAAGTCGCCGTCGCGCAGCTTCTTCACTTCGGCCAGCAACAGGTCTTTCACCTCGTCCAGGCTTTGTCTGGTTTTGGGGAGGGCCTGTATCATCAAGGCGCTATAGTCGGCCAAGGCAAGCGGCCCGGCCCATGCGCCCAACACCTTTTGCTGTTGCGCCAGGTCGAGGTCTATAAGACCGGCCTGCCCGTTATAGAGTATCTGCGAGACGATGGCCAGCTTCTCGTACTCCCGGCTTGCGGCACCGGGGAACCTCCAGGCCAAGGAGATGTTCTCGGCTTCGGGTCCGAATACTTCGCGCACCACAGGCTGGGTGATGGGCGCTTCTTCCCCGAATTGCAGTTTGGGCAGTTCGGGGTTGGGCTGCAGCGTGCCGAAGTATTTGTCGATGGTGGCTATCGTCTCGTCCGGATCGAAGTCGCCGCTCAGGCAGATGGCCATGTTGTTGGGCACGTACCATGTCTTGAAGTAGTTCTTGATGTTCGTGATGGAGGGGTTCTTCAGGTCATCCTGTGTGCCCAGTACGGTCTGGGTACCGTACGGGTGGTGCGGGAAGAGGGCGGCCAACATGGCTTCGAACATCTTGTTGCCGTCGCTGGTGAGGGACATGTTCTTCTCCTCGTACACCGTCTCCAGCTCGGTGTGGAACCCACGTATCACGCAGTTCTGGAAGCGGTCGGCCTGGATGCGCGCCCAGTTCTCAACCTGATTTGACGGGATGTCCTCTGTGTAGCAAGTCACGTCATTGCTGGTATAAGCGTTTGTGCCGTTGGCACCGATGGCGGCCATCAGTTTGTCGTATTCGTTGGGTATGGCCAGCTTGGATGCCTCGTACGACAGGCTGTCTATCACGTGGTATATGGCCTTGCGTTCGGTCTCGTCGGTGGTTTTGCGGTAAACCTCGAACTGCTGCTCTATCTGGTCCAGCAGGGGTTTTTCGGCCTCGTAGTCCTGAGTACCGAAGTGCGTGGTGCCCTTGAACATGAGGTGTTCGAAGTAGTGCGCCAGGCCCGTGGTTTCGGCAGGGTCGTTCTTGCCACCCACGCGCACGGCGATGTAGGTCTGTATGCGCGGCTCGTCTTTGTTGACGGTCATGTATACCTTCAGCCCGTTGTTCAACGTGTAGATGCGTGCCTGCAACGGGTCGCCGGGTACGCTCTCGTAGCTGTACTTCGAGGAGCAACTCCCCAAAGCCAGGCCTGCCGCCAAGAGAAGGCTCAGGCCGAGTGTGTTCAACATTTTGCTCATAAATAGTGCTTTATTACATTGATGCCCGCAAATGTAGGCGTTTTTTTCATACCTTTGCACGCCGTAACGTAGATTATTTTTAGCTATGATAACCATTGAACAACTGAAAGATGTGCGGGAACGTACCGAGGCGTTGAACCGCTACTTGGACATAGAGGGCAAGAAGATACAGGTGGAGGAAGAGCAGCTGCGCACGCAGGCCCCCGGATTCTGGGACGACCAGAAGGCCGCCGAAGCCCAGATGAAAAAGGTAAAGGGGCTGCAACAGTGGATAGCCGGATACACGGAGGTGAAGACGCTGGCCGACGAGCTGCAACTGGCTTTCGACTTCCATAAGGACGACTTGGTGACAGAGGAAGAAGTGGACGAGGCATACGTCAAGGCCCTGTCGGCCGTGGAGGCTCTGGAGTTGAAGAATATGTTGCGCGAGGAGGCCGACCAGATGGACTGTGTGCTCAAGATAAACTCCGGAGCCGGGGGCACGGAGAGCCAGGACTGGGCCAGCATGTTGATGCGCATGTACCTGCGATATGCCGAGACGCACGGCTACAAGGCTGTCATCGCCAACTTGCAGGAAGGCGACGAGGCCGGTATAAAGACTTGCACCATAGAGATATCGGGTGACTACGCCTGCGGCTACCTGAAGGGCGAGAACGGGGTGCACCGCCTGGTGCGCGTCTCACCCTACAACGCGCAAGGCAAGCGTATGACATCGTTCGCCTCGGTATTCGTCACGCCGCTGGTGGACGACACCATCGAGGTCACCATAGAGCCTGCGCGCCTGTCGTGGGACACCTTCCGAAGCGGGGGTGCCGGAGGCCAGAACGTGAACAAGGTGGAGTCTGGCGTGCGCCTGCGGTACCAGTACAAAGACCCCTACACGGGCGAGGAAGAGGAAATCCTGATTGAAAACACCGAGACGCGCGACCAACCCAAGAACCGTGAGAATGCCCTGCGACTGCTGCGCTCCATGCTCTACGACAAGGAGATGAAGCACCGCATGGCCGAGCAGGCCAAGGTGGAAGCCGGCAAGAAGAAGATAGAGTGGGGCTCGCAGATACGCAGCTACGTGTTCGACGACCGCCGCGTGAAGGACCACCGTACCAACTACCAGACATCGGACGTGAACGGCGTGATGGATGGCAAGATAGACGGCTTCATCAAGGCATACCTCATGGAGTTTGCCGGGGCGTCCGAAGAATAGACATTTTTTCTGTTCGTTAGATACGGGCCGTGCATGCCGCGTTTTCGCGTGGCGTGTGCGGCCTTTCCTTTTATCATATGGCCTCCGCGGGCGGGGCATATGCGCCGTTTGTCCGCGACATGTACGGAGCGCGGGCGCAACACGTTCGGGGCACGCTCGCGACGCATTGGAAGCACGTCCGCAACATGTCGCGCCTATGGCTTCTGTATCAAGGTATTGCAAGGCCGATGCATTGCCAGCTCCCGTGTAACGCTTTTTGTATTGTGAATGAACATGTTGAGGCCGGGCTGCTGAAAAATCCGCTGTTTCTCTTGCAAACTTCCCGGATTTCCTGTTACTTTGTTTTCCGTTGGACTTTAAAATAGCAAAACACTATGGGAAAGAAGAATGAAAAACAAGTGAAACATACCCGCAAAGAGGAGAAACAAGGCATCAAAGTGCTGGTAGGCATAGGCATAGCGGCCATCGTGCTTGCGGCGTTGATGATTTGGGCTTCCTCCACGTTCTGACATCGCGCGGCGCGGATGGCACAAGAGATAGAACGGAAATTCCTCGTGACGGGCAGCTACAAGGAGCTTGCCGCGCAGGCCGACCGCATTGTGCAGGGCTACATCTGTAGCGCGCACGGCCGCACGGTGCGCGTGCGCATACGCGGCGGCAGGGGGTATCTCACCATAAAAGGTCCGTCGGACGCGGGCGGCACCAGCCGCTACGAGTGGGAGCGGGAAATCCCGTTGCACGAGGCCGAGGAGCTGATGCGCCTCTGCGAGCCGGGCGTGGTGGACAAGACGCGCTACCTGGTGCCCAGCGGGCGGCACACGGTGGAGGTGGACGAGTTCCATGGCGAGAACGAAGGGCTGACGGTGGCCGAGATAGAGCTGGCTTCCGCCGACGAGCCGTTCGACCGCCCACCTTTCCTGGGCCGCGAAGTGACGGGCGACGTGCGTTATTACAACTCGTACCTCACCAAACGCCCCTACCGTACGTGGGGCGAGCCTGACACGCTGTAACTTCCGGCGCGGCGCAGGCGGAAAGGAGACGGAATGGAAAAGATATACGAATACTTGCCACACGAGCTGGTCACCTTCCTGCTGGTGACCGTGTTCTCCTTGCTCATCGGCCTGTCGCAACGCAGAATCAGCCTGAAGCGCGAGGGCGAGACCACCCTGTTCGGCACCGACCGCACGTTTACCTTCATCGGCATACTGGGTTACCTGCTCTACCTGCTCGACCCGGCGGAGTACCGCCTCTTCATGGGCGGCGGGCTGGTGCTGGGGGCTTTGCTGTGCCTCAATTACTATGTCAAGCAGGTCAAGTACCACGTCTTCGGCATTACCACCATCGTCATCGCGCTCATCACCTATTGCCTCGCGCCCATCGTGGCCACGCAGCCCTCTTGGTTCTACGTCATGGTGGTGGTGGTCGTGTTGTTGCTCACCGAACTCAAGCACACCTTTACCGAGCTGGCGCAGCGCATGAAGAACGACGAGATGATTACGCTCGCCAAGTTCCTCGCCATCAGCGGCATCATATTGCCCATGCTGCCGGACAAGAACCTGATTCCCGGCATCGGCCTCACGCCCTACAGCGTGTGGCTGGCCACGGTGGTGGTGTCGGGCATTTCCTATCTGTCTTACCTGCTGCGGCGATATGTGTTCCGCGAGTCGGGTATCCTGGTATCGGGCATTGTGGGCGGGCTTTACAGCAGCACGGCCACCATCTCCGTGCTGGCGCGCAAGAGCCGTACGGCTTCCCCGCAGGAGATGCCGGAATACGTGGCGGCCATGCTCATGGCGGTGAGCATGATGTTCCTGCGTTTCCTCATCCTGATAGGCATATTCAGCCGCGATGTGCTGGCGGTGGTCTATCCTTATTTGTTGGTCATGGCAGCCGTGTCCGCCGTGGTGGCATGGCGGCTGCACCGCCGGTTCCGCCCGCTTGCCGGCGATACCGGCATGTCCGGCGGGGACGACACGAGCAATCCTTTGGAGTTCAAGGTGGCGCTCATCTTTGCCGTGTTGTTCATCGTCTTTACCCTGCTGACGCACTACACGCTGCTGTATGCCGGCACCGGCGGACTGAACGTGCTTTCGTTCGTGTCGGGTTTGAGCGACATCACGCCCTTCATCCTGAATCTCGTGCACGGTACGGGCGGGGTGGACGTTACCCTTGTGGCGGCTTGTGCCTTGCAGGCCATCGTGAGCAACATAGCGGTCAACATGTGCTACGCGTTATTCTTCGCCAAAGCCCGTGGCGCACTCCGGCGTTTCATCTTGTGGGGTTTCCTCTGCGTCATTGCGGCCAACGCTTGCATTTTGCTCTTGTTTTATTTATTTTAACGGCATATTTGCGTCATCTCTGCCGAAAAAGTGTACTTTTGCCCGACTTTGTGCCTTTCGGAGGGCGGGTGCGCATCCCTGTCCGTGGGCACGGTTGGCAAGAATAAGAATAGACCATATAAATACAGGAAGCGCGATGAAAGCAAGACTACTCGCGCTGCTATGCATGTTTTTTGTGACAAGCATGGCGGTAGCGCAAAACACGACAGGCACTTTCCAAGTGACAGGTGTGCTTATCGACTCATTGACCCAAGAGGGAGAACCGTACGCAACCATCAGAATCGCCAAGCGGGACAAGCCCGACAAGCCGGTGAAGATGCTGGTGTCCGACATGCAAGGCAAGTTCAAGGAGAACGTGTCGGGCCGGGGGAAGTTTGTCATGACCATTACGTCGGTGGGGCGTAACCCCATTGTCCGCGACTTTGAAGTGACATCCGGCAAGAAGGTGGTGGACTTCGGTATCCTTTACGTGACAGACGCCTCCAACGAACTGGAAACGGTGGAGGTGGTGGCCCAGAAGCCCCTTGTGAAGGCCGACATAGACAAGATAGAATATAGTGTAAAGGACGACCCGGACGCTGAGACCAACTCCGTGCTTGAGATGCTGAGAAAGGTGCCGCTTGTCACGGTGGACGGCGAGGACAACATAAAGGTGAACGGCAGCAGCAGCTTTAAAGTCTACGTGAACGGCAAGCCCAACAACATGATGAGCAACAACCCCACCGAGGTGCTAAAGAGCATGCCCGCCAATACCATCAAGCACATAGAGGTGATAACCAACCCGGGACCGAAGTACGATGCCGAAGGAGTCGGCGGAATCCTTAACATCGTGACTGAAGGAGGTGGCTTCGAAGGCTACACCGTGACGGTGAGCGGCAACGTGAGCAACCGGGGCGCAGGCGGAGGAGTGTTCGGTACGGTGCAGAAGGGCAAGTTCACGCTCAGCGCACGCTACAACTACAACTACTCAGACAATCCACGTAGCTATTCTGGAGGCAACCAACGTGCCACGGACCCCACATCCGACGTGGCTGACTTGGATTACGAAGGCAGTAGCAAGGGCTCGGGTCGTTTCCAGGCAGGTAGTCTGGAGGCGAGCTATGAGATAGACACGCTCAACCTGGTTACGGCATCGTTCGGCCTGTGGGGCGGCGGGGACGACAGCCGCAGCGGTTCCAACTACATAGGCAGTTCGCCGTTGGACGGGAGCCCGCTTTACCACTATGCCACCAGCGGCAATAGCGACATGTCGTGGTACTCCATAGACGGAGGGGTGGATTACCAACGCCTGTCGCCCACGGTGAAGGGCAGGATGACCACCATCTCGTACAAAATAAACACGCGCCCGCAAACGTCGGACACGTATACCCTTTACGACATTGAAGACGGTTATGACGCAGGCTGGACGGACTTCCTCATGAAGTTGCAGGACCAGCACAACGACGGCAAGCAGAACACCACCGAACATACCATACAGGCCGACTTCACCACACCCATAGGCGACATGCACACCATTGAGGCGGGCGTGAAATACATCCTGCGCAATAACTCGTCGGACAACGACCGCTATAACAGGCAATCTGCCAACGCGTCCGATTATGAGTTCGATGAAGATCACAGCTCGCACTACCGCCACCAGAACGACATCTTGGCTGCCTATGCGGGTTACGGGCTGACGTGGAAGAAACTTTCCGGACGTTTGGGTCTACGTTATGAGCATACCATCGAGAACGTGGAGTATCTGCTTGGGCGGGGCGACGACTTCAAGAAGAACTTCGACGACGTGGTGCCTTCGGCTTCGCTCGGATGGAAACTGACCGACCTTTCGAACCTACGCCTTGGTTACAACATGCGCATTTACCGCCCGGGCATCTGGTACTTGAACCCTTATCTGGACGATAGCAACCCCTCGAGCATGAGTAGTGGAAACCCCGAACTCGACAGCGAGAAGAGCCACAACATAGACCTAAGCTACAGCAACTTCACCCCCAAGTTCAACATCAACATCGCAGCGCGCTATTCGTTCACGAACAACAGCATCCAGTCTGTCACCGACTTGCGGCCCGACGCTAATGTGCCCGGTCTGAACCCGGAAAGTATGACGGGTAAGGACGTGCTCTACACCACCTACCAGAACATAGGTAAGACGAAGAACGCCAGCCTGAGCGGTTATGTCAACTGGAACGCCACGAAGGACTTGCGTATCTACACGAACATGTTCCTCCAATACACCGACCTGAAAGGCTCGGCCGACTTGCACAACAGCGGGTGGAACCTCTTCGGTTTCGGCGGCATACAGCAGTCGTTCCCCAAAGACTGGCGCGTGTCGTTCAACGTGTTCGGCCAGACGCCGTGGGTCATGTTGCAGGGCAAGGGCAACAGCTTCTTCAGCTACAGCGTGAGCGTCAACAAGTCGTTCTTGGACAAACGGCTTTCCATCTCGGCATTCGCCAGCAACTTCCTGAAGAAGTACAACACCTTCGACAGCTATACCGAGGGCATCGGCTTCATACAAGACAGCTGGAGCCGCTTTTCGCACCAGCGTTTCGGCGTGAGTGTGAGTTACCGCATCGGCGAGTTGAAGGCGGCGGTGAAGAAGGCCGCCCGCACCATCGGCAACGACGATGTGAAGAGCCAAGGCGGACAGGGTGGCGGAATGGGCGAATGATGCCCCGTCTTGTCAGGATATTTGCTTGATAAGCACTTAATGCAGATGTGCCCCGCAGGCAGGATTCGTCCCGCTTGCGGGGCTTTTGTTTTGCGTCCAGACGCGCAACGCGTTGCGGGCGTGCTCGGAACATGTTGCGTCCGCGCTCGGAACGTGTTGCGCCCGTGCTCGGAACGTGTTGCGGGCAAACCCCTCGTACAATGGCTTCTGGAGGGGGATGTGCGGCATGTGTTTTTTCTTCCTTCCGGAAGTGTGCCTTGGCGGAAAATCGCTATCTTTGGGCACAGACTTTAATCATTTTTTATTTATGAGACACACTATCATTACTATCTGCCTGGCGTTGCTTTCCCTCACGGCACGCGGGCAAGCCGCTCCTGCCGCGACAGGGCAGGGAGCGCAGGGGAATGCTCCCGGAAAATCGCCTGACATCACCTTCGCATGGCTCAGCGACGTGCACCTCAACTCCTTTGCTTATGCCGAGGACGACTTGCGGCAGGCCATCGAGGACATCAACGCCATGCCCGGTGTGCAATTTGTCATCCTGAGCGGCGACCTCACCGAGTTCGGCGATACCGAGGAGTTCCGCTTCATGAGGGACATCCTGCAAAATTTCAACAAACCTTATTTGCTTGTGACGGGTAATCACGACGTAAACTGGAGCGAGAACGGCTGTACCGCCTTCGTCGACTTCCTCGGCGCCCCGCACTTCTGCTACGACTGTCAAGGGGTGCGCTTCATTGGTTGCGGCGCGGGTCCGGCCTTGCGCATGGGCCCTCCGCAGATTCCCCGCGAAGAAGTGGTGTGGCTGGATTCCGTTGTGGCCGCCACGCCGAAAGACATGCCCGTCATCTTTGTCAACCACTTCCCGCTCAACCGCGACCTGAGCAATTGGTACGAGGTGGTGGATATCTTGAAGACGCGCGACATACGCGCCGTGCTGGCCGGGCACCTGCATGTCAACCGTCCTTACGATGCCGAGGGGATACCCGGATTCATAGGCCGTTCGTCGTTGCGCAGGACAGACCCCATCGGTGGCTATAACCTGGTGCATGTGTGGGGCGACTCCATCACCGTGCGCGAGCGCATCATCAAGACGGAGACCCGCCCGGCGTGGGG
>CALUGY010000037.1 GCA_944320295.1 uncultured Bacteroides sp. | reverse complement strand
AGGCGGCAAATTTTTCAGCCAGTGCCTCGTCGCTCAGGGCCAGCATCTGCACGGCCAGGATGGCGGCGTTCATCGCGCCGTTGATGGCCACGGTGGCCACGGGGATTCCCGGCGGCATCTGTACGATGGAGTATAGGGCGTCCTTGCCGTCGAGTACGCTACCCTTCACAGGCACGCCGATGACGGGCAGGGTGGTGTTGGCCGCTATCACTCCCGGCAGGGCGGCGGCCATTCCGGCTGCGGCGATGATGACTTTGATGCCGCGACCGGCGGCGTTCTTGGCGAATTGCTCCACGGCTTCCGGTGTGCGGTGTGCCGAGAGGGCGTTCATTTCGAACGGCACGTGCATGTCGTTCAATAGTTGGGCGGCTTTCTCCATGACGGGTAGGTCGGACGTGCTGCCCATGATGATACTTACTATCGGTTCCATAAGATAAATGGCCCCTCTCCATTCTTCCCCCGCAGGGAGGGAGTCGTGTTCGAGAGGCGTGTTGATGGGTTATACTTCTTGTTTATGAGGCGGGCCATTGCGTGGCCTTCCTCGTGGTCTGTTTCCCCTCCCTGCGGGGGAGGGGACTGGGGAGAGGCTTCACTCGTTAATCAAAGCCTTGTATGCCTCGGCATCCAGCAGGGCGCCGAAGTCGGCATCTGCGGCAGGTTTTATCTTTATGATCCAGCCTTCGCCATAGGGGTCTTTGTTTACCAGTTCGGGCTGGTCGGCCAAGGCTTGGTTCTGCTCCAGCACCTCGCCGGCAACCGGCAGGAACAGGTCGGAAACGGTCTTCACCACCTCGATGGTGCCGAACACGTCGCCCGCGGCCAGCGTCTCGCCTTCGGTGGGTATGTCCACAAAGACAATGTCGCCCAGCTGTGCTTGGGCGTAGTCGGTTATACCTACGTAGGCCACTTCGCCTTCGAGGCGAATCCACTCGTGTTCGTTGGTGTACTTCACGTTTGTCGGATAGTTCATGACAATTGGTTTTAAAAGGTTATTATATCTATGAATAAATGAGTGACAACATAACATACGGGGTGCAGCACCAGCAGCGAGCAAAGCAGCCCGGCGAAGAAGCCCCCCAGCACCTCGCCCAGCGTATGGTGCCGCAATATGATGCGGGCGCTGCCCAAAAGCCCTGAGATGAGGATGAAGAAACTGAGCCACCCCACAGGGTTATAGTCGAGAATGTAGCAGAACGATACCAGGCCGCCAATCACGGCACCTGCCCCGGCCATGTGCTCGCTGAGCTTCCATTTCAGGTTACATAGCACGCACACCAGCATGACGATAATGGCGGCCACGATGATGCCCCTCATGTGCCACGGCAAGTAGATGCGGTGCATCAGCACAAGGCACACCGCATAGGAGGCTATGGTGAGCAGGAAAGGCACGTAGCGCCGGCGGCGTTCGCGCAGCGCGTCCGGCCCGAAGCCGTTTATCTTGCGGAAGATGAAGATGCCCAGCGTGGGCAGCAGGATGGTGAAGCAGTAGACGATGGCCAGCACCAGCAACTTGTACTTCAGCGTCATCGTGCCGAGGTAGGTGAAAAGGAACAGGGCGAGAAACGCGAGGAAGGGGATGGAAAATGGCGTGAACACGAGGGACACCACGCGTGCAGTCCGCATGAGTGTACGTTCGGCGGCAATGTACGCGCCGGTAGTGCGTATGTCCTTTCTTTCGAGTTCCATTGTCTGTCCTTTCTTCTCTCCCTTGCCTGTTTCTTGGTGCGGAGGGGCGTTACCTCCTGAGGCGTGCCACGGGGATGTTCATCTGCTGGCGGTATTTGGCCACGGTGCGCCGGGCTATGGGGTAACCCTTTTGCTTGAGCATCTCCGTCAGTTCGTCATCGGTGTAGGGCTTGGTCTTGTCCTCGCCGTCTATGCATTCCTTCAGGATTTTCCGTATTTCGCGCACGGACATCTCTTCGCCGCCTTCGGTGACATAACCGTCGTTGAAGAAAAACTTCAGCGGGTAGATGCCGTAGTTGGTCTGCACGTACTTGCTATTGCTGACGCGCGAGATAGTAGATATGTCGAGGCCTGTTCGTTCGGCCACGTCTTTCAGAATCATGGGGCGCAGCAGCGACTCGTCTCCTTCGAGGAAGAAGGGGCGTTGCATGTCTATGATGGCCTGCATGGTGACGGTAAGCGTGTGTTGCCGTTGCTTCACGGCATCGATGAAGCCCTGTGCGGCATCCATCTTCTGTTTGAGGAACATCATGGCTTCGCGCGACTCCTTGCTCTGGTTGGCCCGGTTCTTGGTGTGTTCCTCCAGCATGTCGCTGAACTCGCGGTTCATCCGCAGCTGTGGCACGTTGCGGCTGTTGAGGGTCATGGTGATGGTACCGTCGTCTTCCGTCTCCACGATGAAGTCGGGCACGATGTGCTGCATGTTCTTGCCGATGGTCTCGCCCAGCGAGGCGCCGGGGCGCGGGTTGAGGCGGCATATCTCGCGTATGGCCTGTGCGGCCGTGTCCTTGTCTATGCCGAGCTTTTGCTGTATCTTGTCCCAATGCTTGCGTGTGAACTCGTCGTAACAGTCGGCCACGATGTCGCGCTCCACCTTCAGCAGCGGTTCAGGCGAGGGTTGTTGCCGTTCCATCTTGCGGCGTATCTGGATGAGGAGGCACTCTTGCAGGCTGCGTGCGCCAAGTCCCGGCGGGTCGAACTCCTGCACCACGCGCAATGCGTCTTCCAGCTCTTGCGGGGTGGCCTCTATGCCTGCATAGATGGCCAGCTCGTCGCCTATGCTGTCCAGCGACTTGCGCAGCAATCCGTCGTCATCCAACGAACCTATGAGGTATTCGGCCAGCTGGCGTTGATGCGGTGTAAGGTCGAGTTCCCCCAACTGTTCTTTCAGCGTTTCGTAAAACGATGTCGTGTCCGAGAACGGTATCTCTTCCGGTTTCTCGTCACGCGAGCGGTTGTTTTCCTGTAGCTTATAGTCGGGTATGTCGTCCTCCGTCAGGTAGTCGCTCAAGGAGTCGTAGTCCGTGTCGCCGCCGTCTTCCGGGCTTTGGGTGTCCGTGTCGCCGGTGTATTCGTCATTGGCGTTGTCTTCCTCCCGTCCTTCTTCGAGGGCTGGATTTTCCAGCAGCTCGGCGCGCACGCGGTCTTCCAACTCCACGGCCGGGAGTTCCAACAACCTCACCGCCAGCACTTGCTGCGGCGACAGCGTTTGCACTTGCTGTTGGCTTTGCGTCTGTACCTGTTTGGATGCTTGTGCCATGATTGCTTCCTTGCGAGTTCGTCTGCAAATGTAGTGAATAGTTTGCGAACGCGAAACGTTATTGTGCGATTTGTGCACGCTACACGGCCGGGTCGGATGTGCTTATGCCATCTTTCCCGTCTTCAGCTCGGTGTTCAGGAACGTGAAAACGTATCGGGGGCTTTGGAAGTAGAGTTGGGTACGTTCGTCCATTACCTTCCTGTAAGTGTCCGAGTTCAACACGGTGGATAGTGCCTGCTCCATGGTCAGTTTGCCGTCTTGCTCCAACAGCAGCAGGGCAAGGCTTTTCAGCATGTCTGCCATCATCATTGTTTTTTCGTTCATATCCGTTGCAGCAAATTGATGGCACGTTCTGTGCCGAAAAAGTATTGTATGGTTACACCTTTCATATATTGCAAGTTACGCACCAGCGTAGGTAGGTCTATCGAGCGGTTTTCGTATCGCCATAGTTGCACTCCCACCCGGTCGTCGGCTATGGGGCCTATGACTGCATCGTATGAGTGCATGGGCTTGTCCGGTATGGGGTTGTTACGGTTTTGCAGGATGAATTTCGCCCATGCTTCCGAGTAGCTTTCGAATCGGAGCACATGCAATGCTTTCCACGCTTCGTCGTCCATGAGATAGGTTTGTACTACCGGCACACCATCTTCCAGTTGTTCTACCTTTGTTTTTGCCATGTTTAGTGCCTGTTCATAGTCTGCGGACAGGTAGAATCCGCGTCCGAAGTCCTTGTTGGGCTTGGACTTCGACAAGTCTATCTTGTCGAAATCCCGATTCGTTCCGTGATACAGTTTCATACCAGTTCTCCTCCGTGCCGACGGCAATACTCCGCTATGTCGTCCACCATGGAGGCAAACGACTGGGTATGTACATACTCGTAGTGGCGGTCTATGAAATCTATTCCTTTGAAGCGGCTCAGGTAGTTGAAGGCCTGTTTTATGGAGAGCCCGTATTTGCGCCCGAACTCCAGAATGAAGACGACCGTCCACTCCAGCTTGTCTTTGATGTCGTATTCCATACGTTCCGCTCCTTTTGTTCTTCTTTTGCAAAGGTAATATAAAGGCTGGGGAGAAGGAAACAAATCTGCCTGTTTTTTTGTGTCTGCCTTCTTTCTTGCCTTTTCCCGGAAAATGCTTCGTACTTTCCCCTTATCTTGCTATGAATCATGGTGTTTATCCGCAACGTGTTGCGAGCGTGCTTCCAACGCGTTGCGCCCGTGCCCGCAACATGTTGCGTCCGCGCTCGGAACATGTCCGGGACAAACGCCCGGAAGCCCGCGCATTTGGCTGGGAAAAAATCTGCATTTATCCTGTTTGTTTTCAAAGGAAAGACGTACTTTTACGGGAGAATCCATAGAACCGTAAACCGACTTGTTTATGAACAGAATCACAACCCTTTTCGGCATAGAGCACCCCATTGTGCAAGGCGGCATGGTGTGGTGCAGTGGCTGGCGGCTGGCCTCGGCGGTGAGCAATGCGGGCGGCTTGGGACTGCTTGGTGCAGGCTCCATGCACCCCGACATGCTGCGCGAGCACATACGCAAGTGCCGCGCGGCGACCGACAAGCCCTTCGGCGTGAACGTCCCGCTGATGTATCCGCAGATAGACGAACTGATGCGCCTCATCGTGGACGAAGGCGTGCGCATAGTCTTTACTTCCGCCGGGAACCCCAAGACGTGGACTCCCTTTCTGAAAGAACATGGCATCACCGTGGCCCACGTGGTGTCGTCCGCCAAGTTTGCCCGCAAGTGCCAGGAGGCAGGGGTGGATGCCGTGGTGGCCGAGGGATTCGAAGCCGGAGGCCATAACGGGCGTGAGGAAACCACCACGCTCTGCCTTATCCCTGCCGTGCGCCGGGCTGTTGACCTTCCCTTGATGGCCGCCGGAGGTATCGGAACGGGCCGCGCCATGCTGGCCGCCATGGCTTTGGGGGCGGAAGGGGTACAGATAGGCACGCGCTTCGCCCTGACCGAAGAAAGCTCGGCGCATCCCGCCTTCAAGTCGTATGCCTTGTCGCTGGAGGAAGGCGATACCAAGCTGTTGCTTAAGAAACTGTCGCCCACGCGGTTGGTAAAGGGTGCCTTCCGCGATGCCGTGGAGGAGGCCGAAGCCCGTGGCGCGTCGGCCGACGAGCTGCGCGAGCTCTTGGGACACGGACGGGCCAAGACGGGCATGTTCGAGGGAGACCTTGTGAACGGCGAGCTGGAACTTGGCCAAGTGGCTTCCATGTTCCGCGACATGCAGACCGTGGACGGAGTGATGCAAAACCTCATCGGCGAGTATGAGGCCGCGTTGCAGGAACTGGCACACTACTGATGTCTTCTCCGTGCGTGGGCGCTGCAAATTTATTCCCCTGCCACGTTGCACCGTATGCAATAAGTTTCGTACCTTAGCATCTCGGAAATAAGAACAGATTAAATACCGGAAATATGGACAACAGCAAGAAAATGGCCCAGGTAATGGCCGAGATAGAGGAACGGGACAGGGACGGATTGCCCATCCGCGAGCTTTGCGTGGAGGCCATCGGCTATCTGGAGGAAGCCCGCAAAGAGTTTCTCCGCCGTGCTCAAGAGGCCGGATATGAGTTGACCAGTCCTCGTGTGGGCGAGATAGAGGTACAGCAATATTCCGCCATGCGCCAGCTGGCCGAGCGTGCAGGCATCCCGCACGACTACAACAGGCTTATCCGCGACGTGCGGGTACGCATTTTCGGCGAGGAGGCGGTGCGTGAAAACTTCGACCGCTGGGGCTATTGAACAACGCGGCCGACGGTCCGGCGTGCGTTGACACGATGTAACAGATTCACACATTATATATAAAGGATATACACCATGTTTTCTAAAGAAACTTATGTGCAGCGTCGCGCCGTGCTGAAGCGGAACGTCGGTTCGGGGCTGCTGCTCTTCCTCGGCAACGACGAGCAAGGCTTGAACTACGAGGACAACACGTTCCGCTATCGTCAGGACTCTACATTCTTATACTATTTCGGCCTGTCGTTCGCCGGCCTGTCGGCTGTGATAGACGTGGACGAAGACCGTGAGATAATCTTCGGCGACGAGCTGACCATGGACTACATCGTATGGATGGGCACGCAACCCACCCTACATGAAAAGGCTTCGCGGGTGGGCATCGCCGAGACACGCCCTTCTGCCGAACTGTCCGCTTACCTGCAACGGGCCGTATCGCAGGGCCGCACGGTGCACTTCCTGCCTCCTTACCGCCCGGAACACAAGCTGAAGCTGATGGACTGGCTGGGCCTGCCGCCCGCCCGGCAAGAGGCTTCCGTCCCCTTCATCAAGGCCGTGGTGGCACAGCGCAACTATAAGACACCCGAAGAGATAGAGGAGATAGAGAAAGCCTGCAACGTGACGGCCGACATGCACATAGCCGCTACGCGCTTCATCCGGCCGGGCATGTACGAGTATGAGGTGGTGGCCGAAATGAACCATGTGGCCGAGAAGAACAATTGCGAGCTGTCCTTCGCAACCATTGCCACCATCAACGGCCAGACCTTGCACAACCACTACCACGGCAACCTGATAAAGTCGGGCGACCTGTTTCTGATAGACGCGGGGGCCGAGTTGCCCTCCGGGTATTGCGGCGACATGTCATCCACCATTCCCGCCGACAAAACCTTCACGCCCCGTCAGCGTGCCGTATACGAAATCCAGAACGCCATGCACTTGGAAAGCGTCAAAGCTCTGCGTCCCGGCATACCCTACATGGACGTGTACGACCTCTCCGCCCGCGTCATGGTGGAAGGCTTGAAAGACCTCGGCCTGATGAAGGGCAATGCCGACGATGCCGTACGCGAAGGGGCCCATGCTTTGTTCTACCCGCACGGGCTGGGGCACATGATGGGCCTTGACGTGCACGACATGGAGAATCTGGGCGAGCAATGGGTGGGCTATGCGGGCCGTCCCAAGAGCACGCAGTTCGGTCGCAAGAGCCAGCGTCTGGCCATCCCCCTCGAGCCGGGATTCGTGCACACCGTGGAGCCGGGTATCTACTTCATTCCTGAGCTTATAGACCTCTGGCGTGGCCAAGGCAAGTTCACCGATTTCATCAACTATGACAAGGTGGAGGAGTACCGCCACTTCGGCGGCATCCGCAACGAGGAGAACTACCTCATCACCGAAACCGGTGCCCGTCGTCTTGGCAAGAAAATCCCCCTCACACCCGACGAGGTGGAGGCCTTGAGGTAAGAGGATTCCTTGTGTCTTTTGCTTCACTTCGTTCCCTTTGCTTCTTCCGCTGGTGGACGGGGAGCGTCTGCGGACATTTGTGGCAGATGTTGTTATAATATAATGTATAGGTAAAGCGGCCCTCCCTGCTTTGGGAGGGCCGCTTCCTTTTTATGTCCTTTTCTTAGCTAACTATCTTGCTATAAAACAGGTGTTTATCCGCTGTTTGCTTCCAACACGTTCCGAGCTTGCTTCCAACGTGTTGCGCTCTTGCCCGCAACGCGTTGCGCGTTTGCTCCGGACATGTTCCGTATGTGGGCGTGACATATTGCCATTTGGGGCGCAATAGATGTGTTCAGTCATCCTGCTTCTTTACCCTTTACGACGAGGTAGGAAGGAGGGATGTTTCGGATGGGAACGGAGTGCTTTCTTTATAGTTCCTTTGCAAAAGCAAAATATTGTACGCGTTTGCAAAATATAGTTATTAAAGAGGCTTTTTATGTGAAAAGAACGTGTTTTCCGTATAATAAAATTATATTTGCGGTTGTAATCGGTGATAAGCCATTTGGAATTCGTTAAAAAGAGTTTCCCAAGGCAGTCATGGCTGTTAGGGAGTTGATGCGGCTGCCTCGGGAAATTCGCGAATTTTGCCAGACTGTAATCGTAATGAACTTGAACAATTATTTATGAACCTTAAAAGAATATCATGTCTTATGTAGAAACGTAGAAAGAACAAATGCGGGAGAAATCCTGAAAACAAGCAGTACATTGACCTTAAAACGCAACCTAGTTAAAAACAACTCATTAAAAGTCATTATGAAAGAAGATTGTAAAGAACGCAGAGTGACTAATACCAAGTTACTTGCAGTCGCTACAGCCGTCGCCCTGTTCTTGGGCGGGGGCCATGTGGTAGCGGCAGAAGGCTCTTCGCACAATTCGCAGACCGTACAGCAACAAGTGCAGACCATCAGGGGTACTGTGGTTGACACGCACGGCGAGCCTGTGATTGGCGCTAATGTAGTGGAGAAAGGTACTACGAACGGTGGTGTGACAGACATCGACGGTAACTTCAGTCTGCGTGTGGCTCCGGGAAGTATCATTCAGATTTCGTTTATGGGCTACCAAACCCAAGAATTGAAAGCTACTTCGAACATGAAGGTCGTATTGGCTGAAGACACCGAGCTATTGGACGAAGTGGTCGTAACGGCCATGGGCATTAAGAAGGAAAAGAAAGCTTTGGGCTATTCTGTACAGGATGTAAATTCCGAGGAATTGATGAAGAACAAAAGTGCCAACGTGATCAATTCGCTGGCAGGCAAGGTGGCTGGTGTGAACATTACGCAAGGTAGCGGTGCTGCTGGTGCGGGTTCGCAAATCATTATCCGTGGTGGTACGTCGTTGGAACGCGATAACCAGCCATTGTTCGTGGTAGACGGGATCATTTACGATAACAGTACTGATGGTGGCAACAGCTTGTTCGAAGGTTCTACCCGTACCAATACAACGCACAGTAACCGTGTGATGGATATCAACCCTGAGGATGTGGAAAGCATGTCCGTGCTGAAAGGTCCTGCCGCCGCAGCCCTTTATGGTTCGCGTGCAGCTGCCGGTGTAGTGATCATCACGACAAAGAGAGGTAAGGAGGGAGCCGTGCAGGTGAACCTCAACTCGAAAGTGTCGGCCAGCTGGGCCAATCGTCTGCCTGAACTGCAAGACAAATACAAGCGCGGCCAGTATAACGACCGTGGCATCTTGCAAGAAGACCTGATTTTAGACTCGTGGGGCGCGCCTTTCGCCGAGGGAGAGACGGTGTATGACAACTTGGGCGAGTTCTTCCGCACGGGTGTGACGTGGGACAACAGCGTCAGCGTGTCGGGCGGTAGCAAGAATGGTTCGTTCTATCTGTCTACTTCCCGTTTCAAGCAAGACGGTATCATCCCGGAAACGGCTTATACGAAGAACACGTTCCGCTTCAACGGTGAGCAGAAATACGGCAAGCTGACGGTGGGTGCCAACGTGGCTTTCTCCGTGGCCGACAACGACCAGGCCCTGACCAGCGGCGGTTTGTATGGCATTGGTGGTTCGGGTGCGGTGAGCACGGCTTACAGATGGCCCCGTAGCGAGGACATGAGCCATTGGCTGAATGAGGACGGCACGAAGTATCGTCTCTTCCCGGGACAATTGTTGGCCAGCGATGTAGATAACCCGTATTGGGTTCTGAATAAGAACAAAGGAGCTGAAAAGACCACGCGTTTCACCGGTAGCTTGAACTTCAAGTTCGATGTGACGGATTGGTTCAACCTGAGTTATACGGCGGGTATCGACCGCTATGATACGCAGGCCAACCGTCTGATAGAGCCGGGATCCGGTTATCCCATCCTTTATCAGAAAGGTTTGCTTACCGAGAACGACCGCGTGTATGAGTACCTGCAATCCAACTTCATGGCCAACTTCCACAAACAGTTCGGCGACTTCGATTTCAACCTGTTGCTGGGTAACTCCATAGAGGACACGAAGTCGCGCGTCAACTATCGCAAGGCTTGGAACTTTACGGTGGACAACTTCTTCAACATCAACAACACGGCCGATGCCGACCGTAACATTTCGCAAGGCAACAGCCGCAAGCGTTTGGTCGGTACTTTCGGTGAGTTCCGTGTGGGTTACAAGAGCATAGCTTATGTCACGGTGACCGGGCGTAACGACTGGACTTCCACCCTGCCTGTAGAGAACAACTCTTACTTCTATCCGTCGGTCAGCGGTGCGTTCGTGTTCACGGAACTGCTTCCGCAAAACGACATCCTGTCTTTCGGAAAGGTACGTGCGTCGTGGGCCCGTGTCGGTAAGGATGCCAATCCGTACGTTACCAATACTTATCTCGACCCCCCGTTTGCTGTCATCGGAAACCAGCAGGGTATAGAGAACGCTTGGACACACGGCAATGAGACGCTGATTCCCGAAACCACGGAGTCTACCGAAGTGGGCTTGGAAATGCGTTTCCTGAAAGGCCGCTTGGGTTTTGACTTCACGTATTATACGAACAAGAGCTACAACCAGTTGTTGCAGCCGCGTACGTCCAATGCTTCTGGCTATATCCTGATGACTACCAATGCCGGCGACATCACAAACAAGGGTATCGAGCTTTCTATTAATGCGCAGCCAATCGTGACACGCGATTTCAGTTGGGATTTGACGTTGAACATGTCGCGCAACAAGGGTAAGGTGAACAACCTGCTGCCCGGTATCGACATCTTGTATGTGACCGACGTACAGGTGGGCAATGCCAAGGCCGCTTCCTTCAACAACGGGAACTTCATGGCCATCTCAGGTTCTAAGTGGGAGAGAGACCCTCAAGGCCGCGTCATCTTGAACCCGCAGACGGGCATGCCTTTGAACGACGGTGCAACCACGCATGAGATAGCCAACCGCGAACCGAAATTGCAAGGAGGCTTGAACAGCAGTCTGCAATGGAAGAACTGGAACTTGTCGTTCCTGCTGGACTTCCGCATTGGTGGTGCCGTATATAACGGTACGGACTATGCCCTGACCACGCTGGGTATGAGTAAGCTGAGCGAGAACCGTGAGGTACTTGACATCTCCGGCGTGATAGAGGAGAGCGAAGGCGTGTATGTGCCCAAGACTTTCCACTTCGAAGCCAATAAGTTCTATAACCTGAACGATTACGGGCAAGAAGTGGCTTCGGACGACCCCAACGCGTTGAGCGGACACTCCATCATACGAGGTTACTGGAGCGGATACTATGGCACGGAAACGGCCAACTTCATAACGGATACCAACTGGCTGCGTCTGCGCTCCATCTCCCTGTCTTACGACTTCCCGAAGACCTTGCTGGCTAAAACCAAGTTCATCAAGGGCCTGACGGCTACATTGACCGGTACGAACCTCTTTGTCTGGACTAACTACAAGGGCCTCGACCCGGAAATCACGGCTGCCGGCGCAGGTGCCGTGGGTTCCAGCTCAGTGGGTATAGACTACTATGGCGTGCCCAGCACGGCAGGAGTCTCCTTTGGTGTGAACGTGACATTCTAACCCCTATACACACAACTTATTTAATATAACATCTTATGAAAAACTTAAGATATTACCTGTTGGCATTGCTTTCCGTCTTTACGTTGGGAGCGTGCGACGATTATTTGGACATCAACAACAACCCGGACAGCCCGGACGCCACCGTGCCTCCCTGTTCATTGCGTCTGCGTGGCATATTGGCTAACTTCGGCAGTTGCTACGAGTTCGGCGGGTTCCGGGGTATGTTCTATACACAGAACTTGGCTAAGACAGCCGGCTCCGCTTCATCGGACTACCTGATCAAGTGGGACCCGACGAACGCTTCCAGCTCCTACCCCAACCAGGGCTGGTTTGTATATTGCGCCAACAATATACCTTATCTGATAGACAAGGCAGAGGAAACGGGCGCTTACCATTATATAGGCGCGGGCAAGGTCATTCTGGCTTGGGGCTTCATGACCATGGTGGACGTGTATGGCGAGGTGCCCTTTACCGAGGCATTGAGCAGTATCACCAACCCGAAGTTCGACAGCGGCAAGGACGTATATTACGGCTGCATGAACCTGCTGGACGAGGCCTTGGCCGAGTTTGAGAAGACGCAGGAACCCACCGCCGAACTGCTGTCGGCCGGCGACATATGGAACGACGGCAACGTGCAGACGTGGATAAAGCTGATACACGGGCTGAAGGCACGCTGGATGTTGAAGCTCTCCAAGAAGGACATCTTCGATCCCGAAGGCATTTTGACCGAACTGGAGCAGGCTCCGCAAAGCAATGCCGAGAGCACCATCATGCGCTACGAGAATTCCAACGACCCCAACACCTCCGGCAACCTGTACGGTTCGCTGTTCGGCAACTTCACTAACACCAGTTCCCGCTTGACCAAGTGGTACATCTCGCTGATGGATAACACCTTCACCGGCGGCAGCGGCGTGGAAGACCCGCGCATAGACCTGATGGTGCCCAGCGGGGAGTTCTGCATAGACGGAAAGATACAGATGCGCCGTGCCGTGGGCATAGACATCGCTTCGGACATCTACTTGCAGGGAGGCCCTGTGACGTTCGACATTTACGAGCATCCCGACGGCAAGCACAACTACTGGCGCGCCGTGGGCAACACCACCGATCCCAACCGCTGGGGCGACTCCATCTACGTGCCCATCTATTCGGACTGCCTGTCGTGGATTTTGGGTATGGAAGGCGACTTGACGGACGACCGCTACGTGGCTTACCACTACAACGGCATGAAAGGCTTGACCGACCAGGAGAAGGCGCAGACCATACAAGTCATCTCCACAGGCGTGTTCCAGATGCGTGCCGACGCGCCGTCTTATTACTTGGCATATCCTGAGATGTGCTTCATAAAGGCTGAAGTGCTCTATCGGCTGGGCCGCAAGGACGAAGCCCTGCGAGCCTACAAGGACGGCATCCGTGCACACATGGAACTGATGAACGAGAAGCTGGCCACCTACGATCAGAGCATCTTCGGCAAGCAGGTCATTCCGGAAGAAGCCATCAGCGACTTCCTGAACAGCGCCGCCGTGGCCCAGACGGCCGGCGAGCTTAAGATGTCGCACATCATGCAACAGAAGTTCCTGGCCTGCTCGTTCTTGCTGGAGAACTGGAACGACATGCGCCGCTTCAACTACGGTGCCACCGACCCGGAGTTCGGCGTGGTTTATCCCGACTTCAAACGCCCCGGCAATTACGACGCGGAGAGCGCCATGAACTTCCTGGGGAACGACGACCCGCAGAACCTGCGTTACTGGCCCCGTCGTCTGGAGCAGCCCTCTTACGAGAGCCAGTACAACACCACCCACTGGTTGGCATCAAACCCCGAGGCCAGCGAGCTGACCATCGTGTCGTATCCCGTTTGGTGGGACTGCACCACGGCCGAGGAGGGTATTTACTTTAACTATACGATAGAGTAAGTCCATTCCGTTTCCTCCTTCGGGAGAAACGCCCGTCGAAAGTTTTTAAGGTCTTATATATTCACTTGTTTAGCGGCACAGCCACATGCGTCATGCGGGCTGTGCCGCTTTGCGTTTTCTGCGGGCCTTCGGCGGGTAATATATTCCGCATTTGTCCGCGACGTGTTCGGAGCGTGCCCGCAACGCGTTGCGCGTTTGCTCGCGACATGTTGCGCTTGCGCTCGCGACGTGTCGGAAGCAAACGCTCTTTTCAAGCCGTCCTGGGGGGTATTTGGAAGGGCTTGGAAACCCGCTCTCCGGGAAGCGTTCCGGGAGGGAGGTTTTGTCAAAATGTTACCTCGCTCTTTATTTTCTTCCCTCATGCCGCGTATTTTTCCGACACTTTTCCGTATATTTGTTTCACGAATATAGGATGCGGTTCGGCAGAGTTCAGATAGAAAACTGCGTTTTCATCTTGCCTTTGCGCTCACCTTTCCCTATATTTGCTCAAAATCGTACGTTATGGAACCGATAAAGAGTTTCGGACAACTTACTGCCCACCTGAAATCCCTGAACAGGCGCAAGCGCATTGCGGTGGTTTGCGCCAACGACCCGAACACGGAGTATGCCATTGCCCGCGCCCTCGAGGAGGGAATCGCCGAGTTCCTGATGGTAGGAAACTCCGCCATATTGGAGAAGTACTCCACGCTGAAACGCTATCCGCAGTTCGTCCAGGCCCTGCATGTGGACGACCCCGACGAGGCCGCGCGACAGGCGGTGCGCATTGTGCGCGAGGGTGGGGCGGACATCCTGATGAAAGGCATCATCAACACGGACAACCTGCTGCACGCCATCTTGGACAAGGAGCACGGCTTGCTGCCCAAAGGCAAGGTGCTGACCCATCTGGCGGTAATGCAGATTCCCACGTACCACAAGCTGCTGTTTTTCTCGGACGCGGCGGTCATCCCGCGCCCCACGTTGCAACAGCGCATCGAAATGATATGGTATGCCATCCGCACATGCCGCAGCTTCGGCATCGAAAGGCCGCGCATCGCGTTGATACATTGCACGGAGAAGGTGAGTGCCAAGTTCCCGCATTCGCTGGACTATGTGAACATCGTGGAGCTGGCCGAGGCGGGCGAGTTCGGCGACGTCATCATCGACGGGCCGCTCGACGTGAAGACCGCGTGCGAGAAGACCAGCGGCGACATCAAGGGCATCGTGTCGCCCATAGACGGCGAGGCCGACGTGTTGATCTTTCCCAACATCGAGTCGGGCAATGCCTTTTACAAGGCCGTCTCGCTGTTCTCGCATGCCGACATGGCGGGCCTGCTGCAAGGTCCCGTGTGCCCCGTGGTGTTGCCTTCGCGCAGCGACTCCGGCCTGTCCAAATATTACAGCATGGCCATGGCTTGCCTGACATGCTGAACCCGTAAAATGTTCCCGCTCATGAAGATATTTGCCATCAATCCCGGTTCCACCTCTACCAAGATAGCGGTGTACCACGACGAGACGCCCGTGCTGGTGCGTTCCATCCGCCATTCGGTGGAAGAACTGTCCCGTTTCCCAGATGTGATAGACCAGTTCGGCTTTCGGCGCGACCTGGTGCTCCGCGAGCTGGAGGCCGATTCCATACCTTTCGCATTCGATGCCGTGGTGGGGCGTGGCGGCCTGCTGAAGCCCATTCCCGGCGGGGTATACGCGGTGAACGAGGTCATGCTGCACGAAGCCCGTCATGTGGCCCGTCCCCATGCCTGCAATTTGGGATGTCTCATTGCAGCCGACCTGGCGGCCCGCCTCCCCGGCTGCCGCGCGTTCATTGCCGACCCGGGCGTGGTGGACGAGTTGGACGAGGTGGCCCGCATTACCGGTTCGCCCCTTATGCCCCGCATCACGATATGGCATGCGTTGAACCAGCGTGCCATTGCCCGCCGCCATGCCGCCGCGCAAGGTTGCCGCTACGAGGAGATGGACCTTATAGTCTGCCACTTGGGCGGGGGTATTTCCGTGGGGGTGCACCGCCACGGGCGTGTGGTGGACGTGAACAACGCCCTCGACGGCGAAGGCCCCTTCTCGCCGGAGCGTGCCGGCACGTTGCCTGCCGGGCAGTTGATAGATTTGTGCTATTCAGGCCGTTTCACCCGCGAGGAATTGAAGAAGCGCATCTCCGGACACGCCGGCCTTGCAGCCCATCTGGGCACTACCGATGTGCCGGCCATCGAAGCCCGCATGGCAGGGGGCGACGCGCATGCGGCTCTTGTGTTCGATGCCATGATATACCAGATTGCCAAGAGCATTGCCGCAGCTTCGGCCGTGCTCTGTGGCAAGGTGGATGCCATCTTGTTGACGGGAGGCATGGCGCATTCCGAATATGTGACCGGCCGCCTCAAGGAGCGCATTTCTTTCCTTGCCCCCGTGCACGTCTATCCCGGTGAGGACGAGTTGGAAGCCCTTGCCATGAATGCCCTCGGCGCGTTGCGCGGCGAGTTGGAGGTGCAGGAATATCGGTAGAACGGCTTGTCGGGTGCTTGCCGTTTGTTGTTGCAGGGCGTCCCGGCGCATTTTCCCCTTCATTTTTTTGCGGGAAAGAGGCTGGCGCACGATATTTTCTCCTATCTTTGCCTCCGTGTTAAGTTAATAAATTGATTAAAGTCGATTTTTGACTTCTGCGCCCGGAAGGTATGGGGGTATTTTCCGGGCTTTTTCATGCCTGTCCGCCCGGCATTCCTGTGCTGTTTGTCAAGCTTGGGCCGGGATACGAAAAAGGCGGCCTGCCTTGTGTGGCAAGTCGCCTTTTGCTATGTGTACGTCGGCCGTTTCCGGCCCGGTGCTTATTTTCTGGGCTTCCTGTCGGAGTGACCTTTCCGTTCGGGTCTTTCGCTTGCGCCTTCCGGCTTGGGCATCAGCACGCGGTGCGACAGCTTGAACTTGCCGGTCTTCGGGTCGATGTCCAGCAACTTCACCTCTATCTCGTCGCCCTCTTTCCAGCCGGCTTCCTCTACGGTCTCCAGCCGCTTCCAGTCGAACTCGGAGATGTGCAGCAGGCCGTCCTTGCCCGGCAAGAACTCGACGAATGCGCCGTAAGGCATGATGGAGCGTATCTTGCCCTTGTATACCTCGCCCACTTCGGGCACGGCCACGATAGCCTTTATCAGGCGTATGGCATCGTCTATGCTCTGCTTGTTGTTGCCCGCTATTTCTATGCGGCCTACGTTGTCTATCTCTTCGATGGTGATGGTGGCACCCGTCTCTTCTTGCATGCCTTGTATGATCTTTCCGCCCGGACCTATCACGGCTCCGATGAACTCCTTAGGAATGGTCATGGTTTCGATGCGCGGAGCGTGCGGCTTCAGTTCAGGACGCGGTTCGGCAATGCATTCTGTCAGTTTGCCCAAGATGTATTCACGTCCTTCCTTGGCTTGCAACAGAGCCTTTTCCAAGATGTCGTAAGATAGGCCGTCTACCTTTATGTCCATCTGTGTGGCGGTAATGCCGTTCTTTGTTCCTGTTACCTTGAAGTCCATGTCACCCAAGTGGTCTTCGTCGCCCAATATGTCCGACAAAACGGCGTATTTGTCTTCTCCCGGGTTTTTGATAAGTCCCATGGCGATACCCGACACAGGGTTCTTGATTTGCACGCCTGCATCCATCAGCGCCAGCGTGCCTGCACATACCGTAGCCATGGAAGAAGAACCGTTCGATTCGAGGATGTCCGACATGACGCGTATCACATACGGATAATCTTCGGGTATTTGTCCTTTCAGGGCGCGCCATGCCAAGTGGCCGTGTCCTATTTCACGACGGCCGACTCCGCGTTGTGCTTTGGCTTCACCTGTAGAGAACGGGGGGAAATTGTAGTGAAGCAGGAAGCGTTCTTTGCCGTGTACCAGTACGTCGTCCACAATCTTTTCGTCCAGCTTTGTTCCTAATGTCACGGTTGAGAGCGATTGGGTCTCTCCGCGCGTGAAGATAGACGAACCGTGAGGCCCGGGCAGAGGGGAAACTTCGCACCAGATGGGGCGGATTTCCGTGGTGGTACGTCCGTCCAAGCGTTTGCCTTCGTCCAAAATACAACGGCGCATGGCTTCTTTCTCCACGTCGTGGTAATAACGGTCGATGAGCGGGGCTTTTTCTTCCAGTTCTTCTTCGGTGAACTGTGCCTTAAATTCGTCACGGATGGCGGTGAAGGCATCTTCGCGTTCGTGCTTGTTGCGGTTTCCGCTGGCGGCAATGGCGTATGCTTTGTCGTAGCAGGCATCGTGTACGGCCTTACGCAGGTCTTCATCGTTTACTTCGTGGCAATATTCGCGTTTTACCGTGGAGCCTACCTCTTCGGCCAGCTCTATCTGTGCCTTGCACATGGGCTTGATAGCTTCGTGGGCGGCTTTGAGTGCGGCCAGCAAGTCTTGCTCGGACACTTCTTTCATCTCGCCTTCCACCATCATGATGTTCTCGTATGTGGCTCCCACCATCAAGTCCATGTCGGCTTTCTCGAGTTGCTCGAACGTGGGGTTTATGACGAACTGTCCGTCGATGCGTGCTACACGTACTTCCGAAATCGGCCCGTTGAACGGGATGTCCGAAACAGCCAGCGCGGCAGAAGCAGCCAAACCGGCCAATGCATCGGGCATGTCTATGCCGTCGGCCGAGAAGAGGATGATGTTTACGTATACTTCAGCATGGAAATTGTCGGGGAATAGAGGGCGCAAGGCGCGGTCTACAAGCCGGCAGGTCAGAATTTCGTAGTCCGAAGCCCGGCCTTCTCTTTTGGTGAAACCTCCGGGGAATCGTCCGAATGCGGAGAACTTTTCTTTATACTCTACCTGCAAAGGCATGAAATCTGTTCCGGGAACTGCGTCTTTTGCGGCACAAACAGTAGCCAGCAGCATGGTATTGCCCATGCGTAGCATTACAGAACCGTCTGCCTGTTTTGCCAGCTTTCCCGTTTCGAGCGTGATGGTTCTGCCATCAGGAAGCTCGATCGTCTTAACAATTGGGTTGATCATAAAAAAACTATTATTTCATTTCTTCAAAATTCGCGCGCAAAGATAGTGAAATAATCCGTCTAAGCTCGTGGGAATGAGATAAAAAGTTTGCGAATATGCCTTTTTTAGCTGTTCGGGGGCGTAAGAAATCGTAAAATCGCTTTGACTAAGCCCGAAAAGAAGTATATTTGCATCGCATCTTTCCGGAATTTGCCGCATGTGGCGATGTGGCATGATACCGGGGAAAGTGAAATACGAAATATAAAAAGACAGAAGATAATCATGAGAAAGATTGTTTATGCGGCACTCGCGGCTGTGGCTTTGAGTGCGTGCGGTTCCGATCCGCAATTTAAGGTGGAAGGCGAAGTGACAGGTGCCGAAGGAAGTATGCTCTATATGGAGGCTTCGGCCTTGGGGGGCATTATGCCGTTGGATTCGGTCAAGCTGAAAGGTAATGGCAGCTTCGCATTCCATGGGGCGCGCCCTGAGTCGCCGGAGTTTTACCGTTTGCGGCTTGGCGATAAAGTCATTAACTTTTCAATAGACTCTACCGAGACGGTAACCATTAAGGCTCCGTGCGAAGGTTTCGCCATAGACTATACGGTAGAAGGATCTCCCAACAGCACGAAGATAAAGGAGTTGACCATGAAGCAGATGAAACTGCAAGAGCAGGCCGATGCCTTGCGGAGCGCGGTGCAGGCAGACCGGATGGGCGTCAATGTGTACCAGGACAGTTTGGCCGCGTTGCTTAAGGCTTACAAGGACGACGTGAAGATGCACTACATTTTTGCTGCTCCCAACATGGCTTCATCCTATTTCGCCTTGTTCCAGAAGCTGGACAATTACATGATTTTCGACCCCCTGAACAACAAGGACGACGTGAAGTGCTTTGCCGCTGTGGCTACCAGCCTGAACAACCTTTATCCCCACGCCGACCGTTCGAGGAATCTATATAATATTGTGATAAAGGGTATGAAGAATACCCGTCCGCCCCGCCAGGAGGTGATAGAACTGCCGGAGGATAAAGTGAGGGAGACGGGCGTGATAGACATCAACCTGCGTGACATGCAGGGCAACATGCACCGCCTGAGCGAACTACAAGGAAAAGTGGTCATCCTGGACTTCACCGTTTACCAGAGCGCGGTGTCGGCTTCGCACAACTACATGCTTCGCGATTTGTATGACAAATATGCCGCACGAGGTCTGGAAATATACCAAGTGTCGCTGGATGCCGATGAACACTACTGGAAGACAACTGCCGACAACCTGCCTTGGATATGTGTGCGCGACGGTAACGGCGTTTATTCCGGTTTCGTTTCGGCATACAATGTGCAGTCGCTCCCCCAGCTTTTCCTGATTAACAGGAACAACGAGTTGAGCGCACGCGGCGAGACGATTAAGGACTTGGAAGCGGCCGTGAAAGCCCTGCTGTAACGTGTTATAAATTGGCATATATCATTTAAATATGTTACAAAGCATCTGCCCGGGCTTGACTTGCATTGTTTAAAAGCCTATCTTTGCGGCAAATACATGGAAGGGTTCCAGCATGACGGACATGTTGGAATTCTTTTTTGTTTTATAGTACCATTAAAGACGAACTTAACAAAGGAGGAAAATTTATGGCTTATATGTCAGAAGAAGGCTACAACAAATTGGTAGCCGAATTGAAGTACCTGGAGGCGGTTGAACGTCCTAAAATCATTGCCGCCATTGCAGAAGCGCGCGATAAAGGCGACTTGTCGGAAAATGCCGAATATGATGCGGCAAAAGAAGCCCAAGGCTTGCTCGAGGGAAAAATCAACAAACTGAAAGCAGTAATTGCGGACGCCAAGATTATCGACGAGTCGAAGTTGAAGACCGACAGCGTGCAGATACTGAACAAGGTGGAGTTGAAGAACATGAAAAACGGGGCCAAGATGACCTACACCATCGTGTCGGAGAGCGAGGCCAACCTGAAAGAAGGGAAGATTTCCGTCAATACCCCCATCGCGCAGGGCCTGCTCGGCAAGAAAGTGGGCGATGTGGCCGAAATCAAAGTCCCGCAGGGCATGATATCGTTGCAAGTGTTGAACATATCTTTTTAACGGACCTATGGAAAGATGAAGAAACATGAAACCGGAAGCCGCATGGCAGGTGTCTTGTCCTTCATCTTTTTTCGTTAGGTGTGCGCCATATATCTATTCGTAGTTTAACCCTTTTATATTGCAGTTTGCCATGACAATATTCAGCAAAATCATCGCAGGGGACATCCCTTGCTACAAGGTGGCCGAGGACGATAAGTTCTTTGCTTTCCTTGACATCAATCCGTTGGCCAAGGGGCACACGCTGGTAGTTCCCAAGCAGGAGGTGGATTACATTTTCGATTTGTCCGATGCCGATTTGGCGGCCATGCACGTCTTTGCCAAGCACGTGGCGCTGGCCATTGGCAAGGCTTTCCCGTGCAAGAAGGTGGGCGAGGCCGTGCTGGGACTGGAAGTTCCCCATGCCCACATACACTTGGTGCCCATGCAGAGCGAGAAAGATTTGCTCTTCTCCAATCCGAAACTGAAACTGACTGACGAGGAATTCAAGGAGGTGGCCGAAGCCATCCGGAAGGCTTTGTAAACAGGCCTGTTTCCCTCCTTGCCATATAATGGAAAAGGTTGCTCCGCTGTGTGCGGGGCAACCTTTCTTTTTGTACATCGGGCAACGTCCGGCCATGTGCGGGACAGCCGTTGCGGTGCCTTTATATGGGGCTTGCGGGCCGTGTATGTCCGGAGCGCGGACGGAGTGTGTTCGGAGCGTGGTCGCAACGCGTTCCGCTTGCGCTCGCGACATGTTCGGGACAAGGGCCTGTAAAAGAGGGACTAAATGTAGTCTTCGCCCAGTTTTATCTGCGCGTCGTTCACATACTTGCGTATGGCGTGCTCCTCGTCCTTGCGGCATATCAGGAGCACGTTGCCCGATTCGGCCACAAGGTATCCTTCCAGTCCGTCTATGACGGCCAGCCTGCCTGTCGGCAATGTCACGATGTTGTTCTTGGAGTTGTAGAGCATTGAGTTGCATTTCAAGGTCACATTACCGTCCTTGTCTTTGGGCGACAGGTCGTAAAGCGCGCTCCACGTCCCCAGGTCCGACCATCCGAAATCTCCTAAAGATACGTACACATTGTTGGCCTTCTCCATGATGCCGAAGTCGATGGAGACGTTGGGGCATGAGGGGAAATTCTCGTTGATGAACTGTTTCTCGTCGGGAGTGCCATACACTTTTTCTCCGGGGCCCAGTTTGGCGGCCAGTTCGGGCAGCAGCAGTTCGCCGGCTTTGATGATGGAGTTTACGTTCCACATGAAGAGGCCGGAGTTCCAGTAGAATTCCCGACTCTCCACAAACACCTTGGCCAGTTCCAGCTCCGGCTTCTCGGTGAATGTCTTGACCTTGTAGAAGTTGTCGTTCACCTGTTCGGCTATCTGGATGTACCCGTATCCGGTTTCGGGGCGGTTGGGCTTGATGCCCAGCGTCAGCAGTTTGTCCGACTGTGCCACGAAGTCCAGCCCTTTTGCTATGGCGTTCAGGAATTCCTCTTCTTTGAGGATGAGGTGGTCCGACGGGGCCACCACGATGTTGGCGTTAGGGTTCAGCGCCCTGATGTGATATGATGCCCAGGCGATGCACGGTGCGGTGTTGCGGCGTGTGGGTTCCAGCAAAATCTGCTCCGGGGCAAGCTCCGGCAGTTGTTCCATGACGAGACTGGCGTACAGGTCGTTTGTCACCACCAGGATGTTCTCGGCAGGAATGATTTTTTTGAACCGGTCGAAAGTCTGTTGCAGCAGCGAGCGCCCCGTCCCGAAGAAATCGAGGAACTGCTTGGGGAGTGTTTTGCGGCTGAACGGCCAGAAGCGGCTGCCTATCCCGCCGCCCATAATCACGCAGTAATTATCTTTGTTGCTCATATACGGTAAGTTAGTTTGAAAAGATTTTGCTAATGTACGGGATATTTCTTGGAAAAGCCATGCCTCTCCCTCTTTTCTTGCTTTTTTTGCCTTTTTTTTATGAAACTGTTGCGTGTTTGAAAAGTAAGGCTTATCTTTGCACCGCATTTGACGGAACCCGCCAATGCATACGCCCAGATGGCGGAATCGGTAGACGCGCTGGTCTCAAACACCAGTGGATTCACTTCCATCCCGGTTCGACCCCGGGTCTGGGTACAAGAAAAAGAGCTAAATATTTGTAAATCAAATATTTAGCTCTTTTCTTTTTGTAACTTGTTCCCAAATTGTTCCCATTCGTCTTCATGTCCCCAATATTCCCATCAACACTCAAATCATTATTATGAATAAAAAATGCAGATGAAAAGAGTATTTTTTATATTTTCATCTGC
>CALUGY010000036.1 GCA_944320295.1 uncultured Bacteroides sp. | reverse complement strand
TTGCCATTACTGCATACGAATGGCGGCTCATGTGAAAGGTAAGCCGCTTATTTATAGAACATTCTTTTGCTATTTCTTTCAGTATCACATTCGTCCACGCATTGGCATAGACATTGAACAGCCGTTTACCTCTGCGGAACGGTTCGTAACGGTCGATTATTTTACAGGCACTCTCCATTAGTTTCACACGGAATGGAATCCCTGTCTTGTGGCGTACAGATGAAATCCATTTGCCGCCATTGATAATGACTATGTTGTCAGTGGTCAGGTTCTTTATGTCAACGAATGATATTCCCGTCAGACATCCAAAGGCGAAAATATCCCTGACCAAAGTTTTGGTAGGGTCGTCAAACTTATGCGCCATAAGCCTGCGTACTTCCTCTTCCGTCAAAAATTCACGCTCTTTCGTTCCTCCGCTGACATGGACGTTTGCAAACGGGTCTCTCGGTATCAATCCGTTCTTGTGCGCATGGGTAACGATGGTTTTCAACGGTGTGCAGTATAACCTTACGGTGGACTGTTGTATGCCGACTTCATTACGGAGATAAATGCAGTATTGGTTCAGAAAGTCTTCCGTCAACTCATTCATGCCAATATCATTGCGCTTGTAATAATACTTGATGAACTCCGCAACGTGATTACGGGCTATGGTGTGCTTATACAAGGTTTCCTTTACCCTGTCCTTGCCGATGCGTTTAGAAAAGTCGCTGTTATGCTTGTCAAAGGCACGAAGCAGTGTTTCATATTCCGTACCGATACCCTGATAGGCATTACGCACCATTTCTGCCGTTACAAACGCTTCACGGTCGGATATGCGCTGGTAATGCTTGATAAGCTGCGCCTTGATGTTGTCAAGTGCAAAGTTGATGTCACGGGCTTCCTTGCTCTTGCCTTTCACCCTGTTTGCTTTGGTGTCCCACATGTCCACCGCAACGGAATGCTTGCAGCTGAACTGTGCCTTGCTTCCGTTAATTGTAACCCGTCCCATAATGGGAACAATACCGTTTTTCTCCTTGCTTCTGTTCACGAAGAACAGAATTTTAAAAGTTGCTCTCATACGCCTTGCTTTTTTGGTTGCAAATTTAGTTTCACATGCGCTAAATGGCTGTAAGCAAATCGCAGCGGAACGGCGCAAAAGCACGATGATACGTTAAAAGTGCAGGTTTTGCAGGGTTACTATTAGGAAACCAAACTCCTGCCGCAATCTGCGTATCCTTGCTTTTTAGCAATTCTGCAACATGACGAGAAATACAGTGTAATTTACTATTTGTCAGCAAGTTGTCTCTGATTGTCCATTATTGGCATAATCTCGGTTATATTTTACCAAAAGAATGGCTTTACTTTCCTGTTCTCCAGCGAAAGCCAAGAGGCGGAAAACACCGGGTTTGACAAGGACACGAAACTGCGGACACGGCTGATGTACTTTGACCTGATTTCATTGGTTGGCGAACAAGACTGATAACGGAGCCATCAAGTAGAAAGACAAGGAACCTCCCATGCGGTCCGTAAGGCTGCCTGCATGGGAGACGTTCTTCATAATAAAGGAAAATCCGTAACCTGGTTGTGAACCGAGTTGCGGATTTCTCTTTTTCGCTCCTGGCGTATTACTTGTTCTGCAAGAGAGGACATGTAAACCATCTCCCGTATACATATGTCCGGCGGGAGGCTTTTCGCTTGCGCTCAAGGTAACAAGCCCGCTGGCCGTTCTCTTCCCTTCAGGGAAAGGGCGCGAAAGAAAAAGTACATCCTTTTGCGTTGTTTTTCTCCCTTTTTCACTATATTTGGCGCGTTAACACATCATTTAAGAATTACGCTTATGAGGAAAACATTACTCCTGACCATTGCATTGCTATTGTGCGCGGGCCTGGTGCGTGCCGCGCAACGTTCGCAGGAAGCCGCCATGGACGTGGCGCGGACGTTCTTTAGCCAGATGCCCGCCACGCGCGGCGCGGGCGGCGACATCGTGCTGGCCGCCACGGCCGGACAATTGCTGCCCCAGGCCGCGACCCGCAGCATGGGTGCCGGCGAGGCATTCTACGTGTTCAACCGCGGCACGTCGGCCTACGTCATCGTTTCCGGTGACGACCGCATGGCCGACATCCTGGGCTACTCCGACAGCGGGGCTTTCGTCACCGAGGGTCTGCCCGACAACCTGCGCGGCTGGCTCTCCGCCTATGCCGACCAGCACGCCGCATACGCTGCAGGCTATACTCCCGCACGCCAGCCCATGCTGGCCGCACCCCGCGCCGCCCTGCCCGAGTCGGTGGAGCCGTTGCTGGGGGACATTGCGTGGAACCAAGACGCGCCTTATAATAATATGTGTCCTATAGTGGATGGAGAGCGCAGCATGACGGGGTGCGTGGCCACGGCCATGGCCATGATAATGAAGTATCATGGATACCCGGCACAGGGAACAGGTGAGCACTCTTATGTCCAGGACGGGCAAACAATATCGTTTGACTTCGGCAGCGCCACTTTCGACTGGGACAACATGTTGCCGCAGTACATTGCAGGACAATACACCGACGAACAAGCCAACGCCGTGGCCGAACTGATGTTGGCCTGCGGAGTGTCGGTGGACATGAGCTACTCGCCGCAAGGTTCGGGTGCCGTGTCATCAGCTGTGGCACAGGCGTTGATAGACTATTTCAACTACAATCCTTACATCGGCCATCTGGACCGCAATTATTTCACCACCGAGGAGTGGATGGGGATGCTGAAGGGCGAATTGGCAGCCGAACGCCCTGTACTCTATCACGGCCAAAGTCTCGAAGTGGGGCACGCGTTCGTGTTCGACGGCTATGATGCCAACGATCTGGTGCACGTCAACTGGGGCTGGAGCGGTGCGAACAACGGCTACTTCGAGGTGGTTTCTCTCGAACCGGCTTCGCCGGGCATCGGCGGTGGTTCCGCTGCGGGCGGCGGTTATACATACGGGCAAGGCATGGTAATGGGCATACAGCCGGCAGCGGAAAGCTCGTACACTTCGTATTTCTATTATTACGCCTCCATGTTGGAACTCTCGGCTCTGGAGTTCAATAGGAGCGAACCTTTTACCGTCAGCTTGTCCAATGTGTCGGAACAAACGGCTGGTGGCATTTATAATATGACTACGGCTTTCAAGGACGGTGGAAAACTCGGTTTGATTGTCGAGAAAGACGGACAGCAGATAGAGCTTGCATATATAGGCACAAGCGGAGACATTCCTACGGGTTATGGCTATCCTGCAGTAGTGGACGGCCAGCCTTATATTTCTTTCCCGAACGTCACGTTGCCTGCCGACATGGCCGATGGTAGCTATGCCTTCTACTTGGCCACGAAAGACCCGCGCGAGACTACATGGTCGCGTGTGCGCGGTTTGGTAGGTTCGAACACGCTCTACACCCTTACGCTGAAAGGCGACTTGTGCACGATAGGTGAGTTCGACTGGGGCTTGGACATGGATACAGACATGGATGCCACGATAGAGTGTGTACACACCCTTTATACCGATCACTCGGCGGACTTCAACCTCACGTTGAGTAACAGCGGGCAGATGGACTACTACGGCCAGATAGGTGTAGGCGTGCTGCAAATGGTGGAAGGCCAGCTGTCGTTTGTGACTACCCTTGGCATGGTGCCTGGCGAAATCCCCGCCGGGGCTTCGGGCAAGGAAATGGCCATCTCCTCCGATTTGACAGGCTTGTCCGCAGGCGACTACTACTTCTGTGCCATTTTGCAATGGGGTGATTATGTGTATACTGTCGGTGAACCTGTCATGGAGACCGTCAAGTCGGCTCCAGCCATAAACGGCACACTCAAGATGGAAAACCTGCGCCTTGCCAACGACAATATAGAAGAGGGGCAGAAACTGACGTTGATGGCCGATCTCTCAGTAGGTGGTTTCGGCTCGTTGTTTGATGGCGATTTGATGCTTGTTGTCTTCAAAGAAGGGGCAGGCTCTAGCTCGAATATGCGCTATGTGCCTGTCTTCGTGGAACGCGGCGAGCCATATCCTCTTGTTTATGAGTTCGACCCGGGTGAAGGGCAGGGTAGCTATATACTCTATATCATCACGCCATCCCCGGTTGATGGAGGATATCAATTGACTGCGGATACGCCTTATTTGCTCTTCACCATCGGCCCCTCCACAGGCATAGAAGATGAGACGGCGGGCGTGACGACGCTCGTCATCCACGGGCAGCCGGTGGACGACGTGCTCGGCATGAGCGTGCCCTCGGAGGCCAAGATGGCCAGCGTGTACAACCTTTCCGGCCAGCGCGTGCTGCAAGAGCGCGTGTCGGGCACGGAGTGCGAGGTGAGCGTGGCTTCGCTTCCGGCAGGCTATTACATCGTCTCTGTGGAGACCACGGACGGCACCCAGTACAGGGCCAAGTTTGTGAAGAGATAACGTCACATGGTAGTCCTTCCCTTGCTCTTCCCCATAGGGAGGGATAGGCCTCTCCCCCAACCCCTCCCCCGTAGGGAGGGGAACAAGACAAGAGAGTGCTAAGAGGGAACGACAGGGGCGTGTGACTGATAGTATTGACAGATAAAACCAATAGTGCCTTTCCTCCTCCCCTCCCTTCCGGGGAGGAGTAGGAGGAGAGGCTTTTATATTATGAAACAGAACCATTCATTTTTCCGCATCCTAAAGAGAATGCAAGGCCGTCGTTGCCTCGTCACTTCCGGAGCAGGGGTGGGAGAGAGACGTCTCTTCCCCTTCGGGGGAGGCTGGGGAGGGGCCGCCCTTCTCGTTCCGCTTTTCCTTGTGGGATGCGCTTCAAGCCGTAAGCAGATGAACGCAGAGTCTTCCAAGCCGGACCAACCCGTAAAGGTGCTGGTGGCCGAGCCGGTTGCCATCAACGCACGCCCCATAAGCGGGCCGGCCAATGTGTCCTCGCCCGTGGTGTATATCTACAAGATGAAGGGCGACTACGCCGACCGCGTACCCGTGCTGATGGACAAGGCCAAGACGCGCATCGTGTCGTATCCCCATCCGCGCGACCTGAAAGCGGGCGACTCGTTGCGCCTTCCCACACCCCTCAGCGGCGGCTACTGGCTGGACAACAAGGGCATTACGCCCGACGTGGCCTTCCTGGACTATACGTACGAGGAGTACAGCCGCCTGCCCTCCGCCCCGACCATGGACGAGCTGATGGCGCACATCCTCGACAAGAACCCGCTGACGGAGATACGCGCCTGTGGCCGCCGTGCCGACTACAAGGACATTGTGAAGGAACTGAACGAGATGATTGAGCGGGGTGGAACGATGGTGATACGTGCAAAAGAGTAAGCGGTATCCTGTTTAAACCCTTGCCATTTACGGCTCCTGCGGGAACCGTCGAGGGCCTTTGCTCCGAACAGCCTCCGAGCGTGCTCCGAACAGCCTCCGAGCGCGCCCGCAACAGCTTCCGTGCGCGGGCGGAACAGCCTCCGGGCAAACCGTTGACGCTCATAAGCATTCGTTAAGAAGCAGTCCGTTCCCACCCCTTGCAGGTGCAGCCTCACTTCATGAAATCCTTGCGCCGCAGCACGAAGCTGTTGCTCAGGTATTTTTCGCGCACTATCTTGTTTTCGGCCAGCTCTTCGGGGGTGCCTTGAAACAGTATTTTGCCCTCGAACAACAGGTAGGCGCGGTCGGTGATGCTTAGTGTCTCCTGCACGTTGTGGTCGGTGATGAGGATGCCGATGTTCTTGTCCTTCAGCCGCCAGACAATCTGCTGGATGTCTTCCACGGCAATGGGGTCCACGCCGGCAAAGGGCTCGTCCAGCATGATGAACTTCGGGTCGATGGCCAGACAGCGGGCAATCTCCGTGCGGCGGCGTTCGCCTCCGGACAGCTGGTTGCCCTTGTTCTTGCGCACCTTTTGCAGGCGGAATTCGGCGATGAGGCTCTCCAGTTTCTCTTTCTGGTAAGAAAGCGGCTTGTCTGTCATTTCGAGCACGGAGATGATGTTGTCTTCCACGCTCATCTGGCGGAACACGGAGGCTTCCTGCGCCAGGTAGCCAATGCCCGTCTGGGCGCGCTTGTACACGGGGTAGTTGGTTATGTCGAGGTCGTTCAGGAAGATGCGCCCCTCGTTGGGTGTGATGAGGCCTACGGTCATGTAGAACGAGGTGGTCTTTCCGGCACCGTTGGGTCCGAGCAGTCCCACTATCTCCCCCTGCTTCACGTTGATGGACACGTGGCTCACCACGGTACGCTTGCCGTACTTCTTTACCAAGTCTTCCGTGCGCAGCACCATTTTGCTTTCTTCTTCCATAAATCAGAGCATTTATAATCGCCGTGGCGAAACAAACCGCCGCAAATGTAGCAAAAATCAGGCGAAAAGACGTACATTTGCGCACAAATACTTACAAGCCATGTTTACAGCGCTCAAAACATTCGGAAGATACCTGCAGCTCATGGGGCGCACATTCGCCCGCCCGGAGCGCATGAACATGTTCTTCCGCCAGTACGTTAGTGAGATAAGCAAGCTCGGCATCAACTCCATAGGCATCGTGCTGCTCATCTCGTTTTTCATAGGGGCCGTCATCACCATCCAGATAAAGCTCAACATCGAAAGCCCGTGGATGCCGCGTTGGACGGTGGGGTATGTCACGCGCGAAATCCTGCTGCTCGAGTTCTCCTCGTCCATCATGTGCCTCATATTGGCCGGCAAGGTCGGCTCCAACATCGCGTCCGAGCTGGGCACCATGCGCGTCACGCAGCAGATAGACGCGCTGGAGATCATGGGCGTCAACTCGGCCAACTACCTCATCCTGCCCAAGATTGCCGCCATGGTGACGGTGATTCCCATACTGGTGACGTTCAGCATCTTCGCCGGAATCATCGGCGCGTATGGCACGTGCTGGTTCGGCGGCGTGATGAACGCCGTGGACTTGGAGTACGGACTGCAATACATGTTTGTGGAGTGGTACATATGGTGCGGCATCATCAAGTCGTTGTTCTTCGCCTTCATCATAGCCAGCGTGTCGGCTTTCTTCGGTTATACCGTGGAGGGCGGCTCCATTGAAGTGGGCAAGGCTTCCACCGACTCGGTGGTGTGCAGCAGCGTGCTCATCCTCTTTGCCGACCTGGTACTGACGCAACTGCTCATGGGATAACAAACGACATCAAAACGACACCGATGATAGAACTGAAAGGACTGTACAAGTCATTTGAAGAGAAAGAAGTGCTGGCCGACATCAATGCCAGCTTCGAGAATGGCAAGACCAACCTCATCATAGGACAAAGCGGCTCCGGCAAGACGGTGCTCATGAAGTGCATCGTGGGCCTGCTCACCCCCGACCGGGGCGAGCTGCTGTATGACAACCGCAACTTCCTGGCCATGGGCAAGAACGAGAAGAAGGCCCTGCGCCGCGAAATGGGCATGATATTCCAGAGCGCCGCCCTGTTCGACTCCATGACCGTGCTCGACAACGTGATGTTCCCCCTCAACATGTTTTCCAGCGATACCCTGCACGACCGCCAACGCCGCGCCCGTTTCTGCCTGGAGCGCGTCAACCTGACCGGGGCGGAAGACAAGTATCCCGGCGAGATAAGCGGCGGCATGCAGAAGCGCGTGGCCATTGCGCGCGCCATTGCCCTGAACCCGCAGTATTTGTTCTGCGACGAGCCGAATTCGGGCCTCGACCCCAAGACGTCGCTCGTCATCGACGAACTGATACAGGACATCACGCGCGAGTATAACATGACCACCCTCATCAACACGCACGACATGAACTCGGTGATGGGCATCGGCGAGAAAATCATCTTCATCTACGAGGGACACAAGGAGTGGGAAGGCAGCAAGGACGACATCTTCACCTCGTCCAACAAGCGGCTCAACGACTTCATCTTCGCATCCGACCTGTTCCGCAAGGTGAAAGAGGTGGAGATACAGAACATCGAAGGGTAGCCTCGCCCGCAACGTGTTCCGTCCTCGCCCGCAACGCGTTGCGGCCAAGGGCGCGACATGTACGGAGCGCGGGCGCAACGCGTCCGGGCCAAGCCTCCTTTTTGTACCCCGCACGCCCTCTGCGGCGCACCGTCGATAATTCGCCCCCTTTTCTTTGATAATTGAAAGATTAGCACTAATTTTGCGGCCTCATAGCGAAGTGCGCTATCACGCAAGTATAACATAGAACATAAATATATTGTCAGAATGAACGTTTCATTGCAAAACATTGACAAGGTGAGCGCGCTGCTCACCGTCAAGCTGGAGAAAGCAGACTACCAGGAACAAGTGGACAAATCCCTGAAAAACCTGCGCCACAAGGTGCAGATGCCGGGATTCCGCAAAGGCATGGTGCCCGCCAGCCTCGTGAAGAAGCTCTACGGCAAGTCCGTCATGGCCGAGGAAGTGAACAAAATCCTCTCGGACGCCGTGTACAAGTATATACAAGAGAACAAGGTGAACATCCTGGGCGAACCGCTGCCCAATGAGGACAAACAGCCTGAGGTGGACTTCGACACGATGGAAGAGTTCGAGTTCCTGTTCGACATCGCCCTCGCGCCCGAATTCACGGTGAACGTGGCCGACGTGAAGAAGATGGACTACTACAACATCGAGGTGACGGACGAGATGGTGGACAACCAGGTGAAGATGTACACACAGCGCAACGGCAAGTATGAGCAAGTGACCGAGTATGCCGACAACGACATGCTGAAGGGCCTGCTGGCCGAGCTTGACGCCGAGGGCAACACCAAGGAGGGCGGCATACAGGTGGAAGGCGCCGTGATGATGCCCTCCTACATGAAGAACGACGAGCAGAAGGCCCGCTTCGCCACGGCCAAGGTGAACGACGTAATCACCTTCAATCCCCATGCCGCATGGGACGGCAACGCCGCCGAACTGGCTTCGCTGCTGAAGATTGACAAAGAGGCTGCCGCCGACATGAAGTCGGACTTCAGCTTCCAGGTGCAGGAAATCACCCGCTTCGTGCCGGGCGACCTGACGCAGGAAATCTTCGACCAAGTGTTCGGCAAGGACGCCGTGAAGACTGAGGACGAGTTCCGCGCCAAGGTGAAGGAAAGCATCGCGCAGCAGTTTGCGGCCGACAGCGACTACAAGTTCCTCATCGACATGCGCAAGGCGTTGATGGAGAAGGTGGGCAAGCTGGAGTTCCCCGATGCCCTGCTCAAGCGCGTCATGCTGCTGAACAACCAAGACAAGGGCGAGAAGTTCGTGGACGAAAACTACGACAAGAGCATAGAGGAGCTGACGTGGCACCTCATCAAGGAACAGCTGGTGAAGGCCAACGACATCAAGGTGGAGCAGGCCGACATAGCCGCCATGGCCAAGACGGCCACCCGCGCCCAGTTTGCCCAATACGGCATGCTCAACGTGCCCGACGACGTACTGGAGAACTACTCCAAGGAAATGCTCAAGAAGAAGGAAAGCGTGGAGGGTCTGGTGAACCGCGTGGTGGAAGCCAAGCTGACCGCCGCCCTGAAGCAGCAGGTGAAGCTCGACGTGAAGCCCGTCTCCGTGGCCGACTTCAATAAGATGTTCGAATAAGCGGGTTTACATAAAGTTAATATTAGGTTGAAAAGGCCGTACCGCGCTCAGGCGTGGTGCGGCCTTTCTGCGTGTTTGCACGGGCATGCGCGACCGGTGAAAATAACACTCCGTTTTTTTGCCTCTCTCTGTACTTTTTCGTTTCTTTGCACCCCAATATTTAAAGACAAACCATAATGGACGATTTCAGAAAATACGCAACCAAGCATTTGGGCATGAACAGCATGGTGCTGGACGACGTGATCAAGTCGCAGTCGGGATACCTGAACCCCTATATCCTGGAAGAACGCCAGCTCAACGTGACGCAGCTCGACGTGTTCTCCCGCTTGATGATGGACCGCATCATCTTCCTCGGCACGCAGATAGACGACTACACGGCCAACACGCTCCAGGCCCAGTTGCTCTACCTTGATTCCGTAGACCCGGGCAAGGACATATCCATCTATATCAACTCGCCGGGCGGGTCGGTCTATGCCGGGTTGGGCATCTACGACACCATGCAGTTCGTCAGCAGCGACGTGGCTACCATCTGCACCGGCATGGCAGCCAGCATGGCGGCCGTGTTGCTCGTGGCCGGCAAGGAGGGCAAGCGGCAAGCCCTGCCTCATTCGCGCGTCATGATACACCAGCCCTTGGGCGGCGCGCAGGGACAGGCTTCGGACATTGAAATCACGGCCCGCGAGATACAGAAAATCAAGAAGGAACTCTACACCATCATCGCCGACCACTCGCACACGCCCTACGACAAGGTGTGGGCCGACTCCGACCGCGATTACTGGATGACGGCGCAGGAAGCCAAGGACTACGGCATGGTGGACGAGGTGCTGGTGAAGAAGTGAGACGTACTGTAACTAAGTAATAAAGATTGTTTGGATGGCTGATTCAAAGAAACATCAAAACAGGTGCAGCTTTTGCGGGCGTTCGGAAAGCGAGGTGGGCTTGCTCATCACCGGCATGGACGGCTACATATGCGACAGCTGCGCCATGCAGGCTTACGAAATCACGCAAGAGGCGTTGGGCGCGGCCAAGAAGGCGGCCGGCATACCGGAGCTGGACCTCCAGAAGCTCCCCAAACCGGTGGAGATAAAGGCGTTCCTTGACCAGTATGTCATCGGGCAGGACGACGCGAAGCGCTTCCTTTCCGTGTCGGTCTACAACCACTACAAGCGCCTGCTCCAGAAGGACTCTGGCGATGACGTGGAGATAGAGAAGTCCAACATCATCATGGTGGGCAGCACGGGTACGGGCAAGACGCTGCTGGCACGCACCATAGCCAAGTTGCTGCATGTGCCCTTTACTATCGTGGACGCCACGGTACTCACCGAGGCGGGCTACGTGGGCGAGGACATAGAGAGCATCTTGACCCGCCTGCTGCAAGTGGCCGACTACAACGTGCCCCTGGCCGAACGCGGCATCGTGTTCATTGACGAGATAGACAAGATAGCGCGCAAGGGTGACAATCCCTCCATCACACGCGACGTGAGCGGCGAGGGCGTGCAGCAGGGCTTGCTCAAACTGCTCGAGGGCTCGGTGGTGAACGTTCCTCCCCAGGGCGGACGCAAGCATCCCGACCAGAAGATGATTCCCGTGAACACGAAGAACATACTCTTCATCTGCGGCGGCGCGTTCGACGGCATAGAGAAGAAGATAGCCCAGCGGCTCAATACGCATGTGGTGGGCTACAACTCGGTACGTAACACGGCCACCATAGACCGCACCAACATGATGCAGTACATCGCCCCGCAAGACTTGAAGGCGTTCGGGTTGATTCCTGAAATCATAGGCCGTCTGCCGGTGCTTACTTACCTGAACCCGCTGGACCGCACCGCGCTCCGCGCCATCCTGACCGAGCCTAAGAACTCCATCATTAAGCAATACGTCAAGCTGTTCGAAATGGACGGCGTGAAACTTGAGTTCGAGGACGCGGTGTTTGAGTATGTAGTGGACAAGGCCATAGAATACAAACTGGGGGCGCGCGGGTTGCGCTCCATCGTGGAGACCATCATGATGGATGCCATGTACGAGATTCCCTCGGAACACCAGGACCGCTTTGTCGTGACGCTGGATTACGCCAAACGGCAACTGGAAAAGGCCAATGTGGCAAGGTTGCAAAATGCTTAAGGATGCTTCTTCGTTACCATTTGGAACTTTTTTGGCTTCCCGCTGAAAAATATTCGGTCGATTATGCTTGTAATTCGATAACTTGTTCCTAACTTTGTTTGTATCTATGTAATGGTAAACAAAGGGACGAATTTATTACCCCCTATAAATAACCTATATTGATTATGGCTGGGAAGAATATTAATTTAGCGGGAGAACTGAAGAAGTATTTCGGGTTCGATACTTTCAAGGGAAATCAAGAGGCGATTATAGAAAATCTGTTGGAGGGCAATGACACGTTCGTGCTGATGCCCACCGGCGGCGGAAAGTCGCTGTGCTACCAGTTGCCTTCGCTGCTGATGGAAGGCACGGCCATCGTGATATCTCCTTTGATTGCACTCATGAAGAACCAGGTGGATGCGATGCGCAACTACAGCGAAGAGGACGGGATAGCCCATTTCATCAACTCGTCGCTGAACAAGAGCGCCATCGACCAGGTGAAGTCCGATATACTGGCCGGGAAGACAAAGTTGCTGTACGTGGCTCCGGAGTCTCTGACGAAGGATGAGAACGTGGAGTTCTTGCGCACGGTCAAAATCTCGTTCTATGCGGTGGACGAGGCGCATTGCATCTCGGAGTGGGGGCACGACTTTCGTCCCGAATACCGCCGGATCCGTCCCATCATAAACGAAATAGGCCCGGCACCGGTCATCGCGTTGACAGCTACAGCCACGCCCAAGGTGCAGCATGACATACAGAAGAATCTGGGTATGACGAACGCCAAGGTCTTCAAGTCGTCGTTCAACCGCCCGAACCTGTATTATGAGGTGCGTCCCAAAACAGCTAATATTGACAAGGACATCATCAAGTTCATCCGGAACAATCCCGATAAGTCGGGCATCATCTACTGCCTCAGCCGCAAGAAGGTGGAGGAGTTGGCGGAGATATTGCAGGCCAACGGTATCAACGCGCGGCCTTACCACGCCGGCATGGACTCTGTGACCCGTTCGCAGAACCAGGACGACTTCCTGATGGAGAAGATAGACGTGATTGTGGCAACCATCGCTTTCGGCATGGGTATTGACAAACCGGACGTGCGCTATGTGATACATTATGACATTCCCAAGAGTCTGGAAGGATACTATCAGGAGACCGGCCGCGCAGGGCGTGATGGCGGTGAAGGGCAATGCATCACTTTCTATACGAACAAGGATTTGCAGAAGTTGGAAAAGTTCATGCAGGGAAAGCCTGTGGCCGAACAGGAAATTGGCCGTCAACTTTTGCAGGAAACGGCAGCTTATGCCGAATCTTCCGTATGCCGCCGTAAAACGTTGCTCCATTATTTCGGCGAGGAATATACGCAAGATAATTGTGGGAATTGTGACAATTGTTTAAATCCAAAGAAACAAGTGGAAGCTCAAGAGTTATTGTGTACCGTCATTGAAACAGTTCTTGCTGTGAAGGAGAACTTCAAGGCGGATTATATCATAGATGTCATATTAGGAAAGGAAACAACGGAGGTCTTGGCGCATTTGCACGAAGATTTGGAGGTGTTCGGCTCTGGAATGGGCGAAGATCCCAAGTTGTGGAATGCGGTCATCCGCCAGGCTTTGATTGCCGGCTACCTGAGTAAGGAGGTCGAGAATTACGGCTTGCTCAAAGTGACGGACGCCGGACGTAAGTTCCTGAAGAACCCGACATCGTTTAAGATTACCGAAGATAACGATTTTGATGAAGTGGAAGATGAAACCCCGATGCGCGGCGGTGGTTCGTGCGCGGTAGATCCGGTGCTCTACTCCATGCTGAAAGACCTTCGCAAGAAGCTCTCCAAGCAGCTGGAGGTGCCGCCTTACGTCATCTTCCAAGACCCGTCGCTGGAGGCTATGGCCACCATTTATCCTGTGACGCTGGAAGAGTTGCAAAACATTCCGGGAGTCGGGGCCGGCAAGGCCAAACGCTACGGCGAGGAGTTTTGCAAGCTGATAAAGCGCCATTGTGACGAAAACGAGATAGAACGCCCGGAAGACTTGCGTGTGCGCACCGTGGCCAACAAGTCGAAGTTGAAGGTGTCCATCATACAAGCCATCGACCGCAAGGTGGCATTGGACGATATAGCCATGTCGAAGGGCATTGAGTTCGACGAGTTGCTCGACGAGATAGAAGCCATCGTCTATTCGGGTACCAAACTGAATATCGACTATTTCTTGGACGACATCATGGACGAAGACCACATGCTCGACATCTATGATTACTTCAAGGAGTCGACGACGGACAAGATAGACGATGCCTTGGAGGAACTGGGCGAAGACTTCACGGAAGAAGAAGTCCGTCTGGTGCGCATCAAGTTTATCTCTGAGATGGCAAACTAACGGTAATGGGCCTGCCCTCCTATTAATATAAGGGAAGAGGTTATGCCGGACGGCTGGCGTGCAAGTCCTGGCGTAACCTCTTTATGTTTTTTGCGCTTGCGGCAGGAAATGCGTGTAGCGCTTACGTGCAACTGGATACAATACAAAACAAAACTACTTACTAATACATTTAAAATCTGCATCATGAAAAGATTAGTCCCTATCTTCTTGCTCGCGGCATTTTGTTGCGCGATGTCGCATGCCGGCACACCCGTCGTGTCGTTGAAATCCTTGCTTCGTGAAATGACAGACCGTTCCCTGATGGCCCGTTGGCCGGATCCGGCTTATTCCTGCAAACAGTTCAGCAGTTACGACCGGAGTTCCAAGACTCCGGACGACAAGCTGGCTTGGTTCGGCAACTTCGACCAAGGCCAGTTCATCCGTCAGGAAACGAACAATGGCCGCACGGAGTATGTCATGATGGACGCCGAAGGTCCCGGTGCCATCGTCCGTTTCTGGATGACGTTCTCCGGCATCAACCGGGGCCAAGGCACGTTGCGCATCTATGTGGACGACTACGATACTCCCGTCATCGAAGGCAATGTGCGCGAGATATTGAGCGGACAGAAGCTTTGCGGCAAGCCCCTCTCCATGTCGGTTCCCGAGGACGCGCCCTTTGACGAAAGAGGGCACAACCTCTACCTGCCCATTCCCTACGCCAAGCGTTGCAAGGTGACCATCGAGTCGCCCGACTTGAAGATTACCCCGGAGGGGAGGATAGAAAGCAAGACCATCGTCTATTATGCCATCAATTACCGCACCTATACCTCGCCGGTGAAGGTCGTGTCTTTTTCCGAGCGCGAGTTAAAGAAAAATGCGCGTCTGATAGCTGAGACCAACACGCTCCTGACCCAGGGAGCACCCGAAGCCGGTGCCCCGTTGGCTTCCGGCGAACGCAAACTCGACTTGGAAGCCGTGCTTGCTCCCGGCGAGAGCCGCAGCTTCACCATAGACGGCATGCGTGCCGTAAACCGTCTGTCCATGCGGGTGGATGCCACCGACCGTGAGCAGGCGCTCCGTTCCACGGTACTGTCCATGTCTTTCGACGGCGAGGCCACGGTATGGGCGCCTGTCGGAGATTTCTTCGGAGTGGGCTACCGCCGGCTGGCCGCCTCTACCTGGTACACGAAGGCTGCGGCCGGCGATGTCATGAGCGCATCGTGGGTGATGCCTTTCAAGGAACAATGCACCATTACGCTGACCAACTACGGCGAACAGCCGGTAGAGATATCGAAAGCCGCGGCCGTGCACGGGGCCTGGAAGTGGGACGACGCGTCCATGCACTTCGGCACCACGTGGCAACAGTTCACGCGCATTTATGCCCAAGGCGATGCCAACGCCCAAGACCTTACCTTTGCCCGCCTGAGGGGCAAGGGCGTGTATGTGGGCGATGCCGTCACGGTGTACAACCCCAACCTGGGCTGGTGGGGCGAAGGCGACGAGAAGGTCTACGTGGACGGCGAGACCTTCCCCTCGCATTTCGGTACCGGCACGGAGGATTATTACGGTTATGCCTGGGGACGTTATGAGCCGTGGATAAACCACCCGTTTGTGGCCCAGCCCATAGGCGACGGAAGTTACGGGCACATTGGCTTGTCGCAGAACACCCGCGTGCGCAGCCTCGACGGCATCCCCTTCCGTGAGAGCCTGCAATTCGACATGGAGTTGTTCGACTGGTCGAACGTGCACTTGAACTATGCCCCCATCACTTTCTGGTACATGCATCCCGGCGGTTCGCATTTGCCCGAACCGTGTATTGCCGACGCGATAGAGCCTGTGGCCGGCAGCCCGGCAGACATCTTCGGCAAAGGCATGAAGCTGACGGTGGAGGGCGAGGCCCTGCTTCCCCAATCCGGCTATAATGGAAACATTGTCCTGCAAACGGTGGAACGCCATTTGTGGAGCGAGGAGATGATACTGTTCTGGAGCGACTTCCAGGAAGGCGATGTACTGACGCTGACATTCAACAGTCTGGTGGAGGGCGACTACTGGCTCAAGGCCCGTTTTGCCGAAGCTGCGGATTACGGCACCTTCCGCATAAGCGTCAACGGACATGAGTTTGCGCCCGTGGTGAAGCTCACGCGCAAGGAGATTTCCGCCAAGGCCCTGTCGCTCGGAAAGATACACCTGAAAAAAGGGGAGAACCGGGTGACGGTGACGGCCGGAACGTTGGCTCCCGGCTTCGACAAGGGACACTTCGGCCTCGACAAGCTGACGTTCGAAGAATGCCGCTGATACCTGCCGGTAGGGTGCGTTGAATCTAAAAAAAGCTTAAGAAAGGTTCGCTTTCTTAAGCTTTTTCTTTTCCCTTCAAACCTGTACGGGATAAAAGCTGTATATTTGCACGCAATAAATTTCTAAAGTACATAGCCCTATGTCATTTATTGCAGATAAAGTTGTCATGGACGGGTTGACGTACGACGACGTATTGTTGATTCCCGCTTATTCCGAAGTACTTCCCAAAACCGTCGAGCTTACGACGAAGTTCTCACGCAACATCGAGTTGAAGATTCCCTTTGTGACTGCCGCCATGGATACCGTCACCGAGGCCAAGATGGCCATTGCCATTGCCCGCGAGGGTGGCATAGGCGTCATCCACAAAAACATGTCCATCGAGGAGCAGGCGCGCCAGGTGGCCATCGTGAAGCGTGCGGAGAACGGCATGATTTACGACCCCGTCACCATCAAGCGCGGGTCTACCGTGGCCGACGCGCTGGCCTTGATGGCCGAATATAAGATTGGCGGCATACCCGTGGTGGACGACGAACGGCACCTGGTGGGCATCGTCACCAATCGCGACCTGCGTTTCGAGAAAGACCAGACGAAACGCATAGACGAGGTGATGACCAAGGACAACATCGTCACCACCAACCAGACCACCGACCTGGAAGGGGCCGCGCAGATATTGCAAGAGCATAAGATTGAGAAACTCCCCGTGGTGGACAAGGAAGGCCGCCTGGTGGGACTCATCACCTATAAAGACATCACCAAGGCAAAAGACAAACCCATGGCCTGCAAGGACAGCAAAGGCCGCCTGCGCGTGGCCGCCGGCGTGGGGGTGACGGTGGATACGCTGGACCGCATGAAGGCTTTGGTTGAGGCCGGAGCTGATGCCATCGTGATAGACACGGCGCACGGGCACTCCAAATTCGTCATCGAGAAGCTGAAGGAGGCCAAGAAGGCATTCCCCGACGTGGATATCGTGGTGGGCAACGTGGCCACGGGTGAAGCCGCCCTGGCTTTGGTAGAGGCCGGAGCCGACGCCGTGAAGGTGGGCATCGGGCCGGGTTCCATCTGCACCACGCGCGTCATTGCCGGTGTAGGCGTGCCCCAGCTGACGGCGGTGTACGACGTGGCCAAGGCATTGCAAGGCACGGGCGTGCCCCTCATCGCCGACGGTGGTTTGCGCTATTCGGGCGATGTGGTGAAAGCCCTCGCCGCAGGCGGATACAGCGTGATGATTGGCTCGCTGGTGGCCGGCACGGAAGAGTCGCCGGGCGACACCATCATTTTCAACGGCCGCAAGTTCAAGTCCTATCGCGGCATGGGCTCGCTGGAGGCCATGGAAAACGGGTCGAAAGACCGCTACTTCCAGAGCAGCACGACCGACGTGAAGAAACTCGTGCCGGAGGGCATCGCGGCCCGCGTGCCTTATAAAGGCTCGCTGTACGAGGTCATCTACCAGCTGGTCGGCGGCTTGCGTTCGGGCATGGGATATTGCGGCGCGGCCAATATAGAGCAGCTGCACAACGCCAAGTTCACCCGCATCACCAACGCGGGCGTGCTTGAGAGCCACCCGCACGACGTCTCCATCACGAGCGAGGCGCCCAACTACAGCAGGCCGGAATAAGAAAGAAGCGGCCCCTCCCCAGCCTTCCCCCGAAGGGAGGGTGGGTGAAGATACATGGCAAGGCGGTTTTCCCCTCGATATGCGGGAAGGCCGCCTTCTTCTTTTGGCTGCTTTCCTTTCGTTCGCGCGAGGGGAAAATGCGGCGTATGTTGGGAGCGTGGACGGGACATGTCCGGTGCATATCCGCAACACGTTCCGCCCGCGCCCGCGACGTGTCGCGCCTGTGCGCTCTGTTACAGCCGGTTGCGGGCGGGGCTTTTTATGTGCTGCCGTCATACAATATCTTGCCCCGTCGCCCGTTATAAGCATATCCTGCCCGATGAAAGGCGGGGAAAAGCTATGAAGTCCAAGATACTCAGTCTGTTTATCCTTCTCGCCTGGTGCGGCATTGCGCTCCATGCCGAAGACGACCCCGTGCTGATGCGCGTCAACGGGAAAGAGGTGCTCCGCTCGGAGTTTGAATACTTGTTCAACAAGAACGCTGCCGCAGGTGCCCGTACCGATGCCGGGGAGGTGGAGCGGTACGTGGGGCTGTTTGTCGACCTCAAACTGAAAGTGGCTGCCGCCGAAGCGGCCGGGCTGGACACGTTGCCGCAGTTCCGCGACGAGCTGGAGGCCAACCGCCGCAGCCTGTCCATTGCCTACTTGACGGATACCGCTTTCCTCAGCCACAAGGCTCGCCGCTACTACGACCGTCTGGCCGCGGACACTTCTGCCAGGCGGGTGCGCGCGGCGCACATATTCAAGCGGTTGCCGCAAAATGTGTCGCCGTCCGCGTTGCGTGCCGCCGAGGCCGCGATGGATTCGCTCTACCGTTGCATCCAGTCGGGCGGCCCCGATGCCTTCGAAGCCTGCCTGTCCGCCTGCTCCGACGAGCCCGAAGCCTTCTGGTACGAGCCTTTGCAAAGCGTCTCCGAGTTGGAAGACACGCTTTTCACCCTGTCGCCGGGTACCGTTTCCAAGCCTTTCTACAGCCCTTTGGGCCTGCATATCGCCAAGGTGTACGAACGCCGCTCCCTTCCCCCGTTCGAGGAGATGAAGCGCGGCATTGTCCGCTCCCATCCGCAATGGTTGCGCGAGGCGGGCGACACGCTGGCTGCCCGTTTGCTTCCCGCATACGGTTACTCCCTCCGGGAGGACGCATATAAAGAATTGATGACCAAGGGGAAAACCTCGCGCACGCTGTTCACGCTTGCGGGACGGGAGTATACGGGGGACGATTTTGCCCGTTTCCTCGGCGGACGGAACACCGGCCTGCGCCGTGCCTTCGGGCAGTACGTGACGCGCACCGTGCTTTTCCTTGAACAAGGCCTTCTGGAAGAGAAATATCCTGACTTCCGCCGCCTCATGCAGGAGGTGCGCGACGGCATGTTGCTCTACGAGATAACCGACCGCGAAGTGTGGCAGCGCGGCTCCTCCGACGAGGCCGGCTTGCAGGCCTACTTCGACACACACCGCCAGCGTTACTGCTGGGAGGAACCGCGCTACCAGGGCATCGTGCTCCATGCCAAGAGCCGCCGCCAAGCCCGCCGCATACGCAAGTTCCTGAAGAAGTTGCCTGAGGACGAGTGGCTCGATGCCATCCGCCTGGCCGTCAATGCTCCGGACGAACAGCGGGTGCAGGTTGAACAGGGCGCCTTCTCCCGTGGCGAAAATCCTTATGTGGACCACCTGTTTTTCGACGGGAAGAAACCTGCCGCGCCTGAAGGCTTCCCCGCCACCGTGTTCCTTGGGCGGAAACTGGACGGGCCGTCGTCCTACCATGAAGTACCGCGCTCCGTGCTGGCTGCCGACTACCAGGCTTGGCTGGAGCAGGAATGGCTGGCCCGCCTCCGCAAAGAGGGTAAGGTTGAAGTTAACCAAGAGGTTTTAAAAACCGTTAATAATCACGGCGGCATTCGATAAAAGCCGTATCTTCGTAGCCCTGTAAAGAGGCAAATGAATCGTAGAATACGTACAGTCTGTTTGGCGCTTTGGGGTCTGATTGCATGCGTATCGTGTACCCAGGAGGTGGACCACAAGGGGAAAACTCCCTTGGTCGAGGTGGACGGGCAGTTCTTGTACCGCGAAGACCTCGTGCCTGTGATTCCCGTAGGCTTGCCGGCTGCCGACAGCGTGCGCTTTGCCGAGGAATATATGCGCACGTGGGCTGAAGATGTGTTGCTCTACGACAAGGCGCGGCGCAACATCCGTCAGGACGGGGAGATAGAACGGCTGGTGGAAGCCTACCGCAAGGACTTGGTGATGAACCGCTACCAGCAAGAACTCGTCAACCAGAAGTTGGCGGGCGACATTTCCGAGCAAGAGCTGGAATCTTATTATCTCGACAACCGGCAACTTTTCACCGTAGACCGTCCGCTGATAAAGGGCCTTTTCATCAAAGTCCCTTTGACGGCTCCCCATGTGGCCAACGTGCGCCGCTGGTACCGTCAGGAAGAGCGCGAGGCGGTGGAGCATCTTGAGAAATACAGCTTGCGGAATGCCGTGAAGTATGAGTACTTCTACGATAAGTGGGTGCCGGTGGCCGAAGTGCTCGACTTGCTTCCCTTGAAGCACGCCGAGCCCGAAACCTATCTGGAGAAGAACCGCCATGTGGAACTGAAGGACACCGCCTTCTACTATTTCTTGAACGTCAGCGACTACCGCGCCGTGGGCGAGCCGGAACCTTACGAGGTGGCACGTGCCCATGCCCGCGACATGTTGCTCAACACGCGCCGGGCGGCCTTCTTGAGGCAAGTGCGCCACGACTTGTACGATAATGCCCTTGAAAGTAATGATATTGTATATTATATAGGTAGAACAGAACAACGATGAATAGGAAAATTGGAAAGTGGCTTTTTGCCGCGTTCATGTTGTGCGCATTGCCCCCGCTCCATGCACAAGACAATGTGATAGACGAAGTGGCGTGGGTAGTGGGCGATGAGGCCATACTGAAGTCTGAGATAGAAGAGGCCCGCCTGAGTGCCTTGTACGAAAACCGGAGGTTCGATGGCGATCCCTATTGTGTGATACCGGAAGAAATAGCCGTGAACAAGCTCTTCCTCCACCAGGCGGAGCTGGACAGTATCGAGGTGTCGGAAAGCGAGGTCATACAGCGTGTGGATGCCCAGACCAACATGTTCATCACCAACCTGGGCTCGCGCGAGAAGATGGAGGAGTACTTCAACAAGACTTCCACCCAGATACGCGAGATGCTGCGCGAGAACATACGCGAAGGCCTGAAGGTGCAGAAGATGAAAGAGAAACTGGTGGGCGAAATCAAGGTTACGCCCGGTGAGGTGCGCCGCTACTTCGAGAAACTGCCGCCCGACAGCATCCCCTACATCCCCACGCAGGTGGAGGTGCAAATCATCACCCAGCAGCCTAAAATCCCCTTGGAGGAGATAGAAGACGTGAAGAGCCGCCTGCGCGACTATACCGACCGTGTCACGCGGGGCGAGACCAGCTTCTCCACCTTGGCGCGCATGTATTCCGAAGACCGGGGCACGGCCTCCAATGGTGGCGAGTTGCCGTTCATGGGGCGTGGCCAGTTAGACCCGGCTTTCGCCAACGTGGCTTTCAACCTGCAAAGCCCCGACAAGGTATCCAAGATTGTGGAGTCCGAGTATGGCTTCCACATCATACAGCTGCTTGAGAAGCGCGGCGATCGCATCCGTGTGCGTCACATCTTGCTTAAACCCCATGTGCCTGAAGAGTCGTTGGAAGCCGGTATGGCGCGTCTCGACTCCATCGCCGACGACATACGCAACGAGAAGTTCTCCTTCGACGAGGCGGCTACCGTGTTGTCGCACGACAAGGATACACGCAACAACCACGGCCTTCTGCCCAATCCGTACAACAATACGTCGAAGTTCGAGATGCAGGAGTTGCCTCCAGAGATAGCCAAGGTGGTGGACAAGATGAAAGTGGGCGAGATATCCGAGGCGTTTACCATGATACCCGAAAAGACGGGCAAGGAGGTGTGCGTCATCGTGAAGCTTAAGAGCCGTGTCAATGGCCACAAGGCGACCATCACCGAGGATTACCAGAACCTGAAGAACGTGGTGATGGAGAAGCGTAGTGCCGAGGTGCTTGACAAGTGGATACGCGAGAAGCAGAAACATACCTATGTGCGCATAAAGGACAGCTGGAAACACAATTGCGCCTTCAAGTATCCGGGTTGGATTAAGGACTGATACCCCGTAAACGCGCTTATGCAAGAAACGAAAGCAAACCGTCATACGGCTACCTCTTTGTACAGGCATAGATTCCTCTTTGCAGGCATTCTATGCCTGCTTGCCCTTTGTCTGCTCAATGCGCAAGGCCAGAATGGCAATGACGGTGGTCCCAAAAAGACGCGCGTGGACTTGCTGTATGCCGACGAGGCGCAGGCCGACAAGGAGGCGCGTCCGGACGTGCAGGTACTCATCGGCTCGGTGAAACTGCGCCACGACAGCATGTACATGTACTGCGACAGCGCGCTGATTTACGAGAACATCAACTCGGTGGAGGCTTTCGGTAATGTACGTATGGAGCAGGGAGACACGCTCTTTATCTATGGCGATTATTTATACTACGACGGCATGTCGCAACTAGCCATGCTGCGCGAGAACGTACGCATGATAAACCGCCAGACGGAGCTCACCACCGATAGCTTGGACTACGACCGTGTGCGCGACCTGGGCTACTACTTCATGGGCGGACAGTTGGCCGACTCGGTCAACGTGCTGACATCCGTTTGGGGGGAATATTCGCCGACGACCAAGCTGGCGGTATTCAACCACGAGGTGGAACTGACTAACCCGCGCTTTGTGTTGACTTCGGACACGCTGAAGTACAGCACGCAAACCAAGGTGGCCACCATTCTCGGCCCGTCGGACATCGTGAGCGATAAGAACCACATCTACTCCGAACGGGGTGTTTATGACACCACGACCGAGCAGGCCGAACTGCTTGACCGTTCCGTGCTGACCAACGAGGGCAAGAAACTAACGGGCGACAGCCTATTCTACGACCGTCTGAACGGTTACGGCGAAGCCTTCGACAACGTACAACTGAACGACACGGTGAACCGCAATATGCTGACGGGTGACTATTGCTTTTACAACGAGCTGACGGGGAACGCCCTGGCCACCCGCCGTGCCGTGGCCGTGGACTATTCGCAGGGCGACAGCCTTTTCATGCATGGCGACACGCTGCGCTTGGTGACGTTCCACCTGGATACGGACTCCATGTACCGTGAGATGCGCGTGTATCACAAGGTGAGGGCTTACCGCACGGACGTACAGGCTGTGTGCGACTCGCTGGTGTACAGTACCAAGGACTCGTGCATGACCATGTACAAAGACCCCATATTGTGGCAGGGCTACCAGCAGCTGCTGGGCGAGGAAATCAAAGTCTACATGAACGACAGCACCATAGACTGGGCACACATCATCAACCAGGCATTGGCCGTGGAGCAGATGGACAGCGTGCACTACAACCAGGTGAGCGGCAAGGAGATGATGGCCTACTTCGAGGCCGGCGAGATGCGGCAGGTGGACGTGAACGGCAGCGTGCTGGTGGTGTACTATCCGATAGACGACAAAGACTCCACCATGATCGGCATGGACTATACGGAGGGAGGCTTCCTGCGCATGTTGCTGAAAGACCGTCGCATGGAGCGCGGCTCGTTTATCGGGAAGGCGAGCGGGACGATGTACCCCATGGATCAGATTCCGCCGGACAAGTGGAGGCTTCCTTCGTTTGTCTGGTTCGACTATGTCCGCCCGCTCAACAAGGAAGACATTTTCAACTGGCGCGGCAAGAAGTCCGGCGAGACGTTGCGCAAGAGCGACCGCAAGCCGCCTGCCACGCCAAGGGACATGCATATAGAACGAACTAAGAAGTAATTGCTATGGGAATGTTTACGATGCGGAAGCCGAAGGGTTTCCATCACTCATACATTTATGTGGATGAGCGGAAAGAGAAGCTGGACAAGATGCGCGAGGACGCAAAGCGCGAGCTGGGCATGTTGCCCGAAAAGAAGTGGAAGCCGGAAGACATCCGTGGCAAGTTTGTGGAGAACACCGTGCACCTGAAGCGCCGCAAGGAGCGCGGACGCAAACCCCTGCACTTTGTCGTCCTGTTGTTTTTCATAGCCTTGCTTATCTATTTGTGGTTTGCCATAAGCAATGGCATCATCTGACGTGGCGCATATCTACGGAGTTTTTCTATGAGCGATATCATACATTTGTTGCCCGACTCGGTGGCCAACCAGATAGCCGCCGGCGAAGTCATACAGCGGCCGGCATCGGTCGTCAAGGAGCTGGTGGAGAATGCCGTCGATGCCGGGGCTACCGAGGTGCACGTGCTGGTGACGGATGCCGGAAAGACCTGCATCCAGGTGATAGACAACGGCAAAGGCATGTCGGAGACCGACGCGCGCCTGTCGTTCGAGCGTCACGCCACGTCGAAGATACGCGAGGCGGCCGACTTGTTCGCCCTGCGCACCATGGGCTTCCGCGGTGAAGCGTTGGCCTCCATAGCGGCGGTGGCCGAGGTGGAGCTAAAGACGCGTCTCGACGGCGAGGAGTTGGGCACACGCCTCACGATAGCCGCCTCGAAGGTGGAGAGCCAGGAAGCGGTGTCGTGCCCCAAAGGCAGCAACTTCTCGGTGAAGAACCTCTTTTTCAACGTGCCGGCACGCCGCAAGTTTCTGAAGGCCAACTCCACCGAACTGAGCAACATACTTACCGAGTTCGAGCGCGTGGCGCTGGTGCACCCCGATGTGGCCTTCTTCCTCTACAACAACGATGCCGAGGTATTCAACCTGCCGGCCATGCCCTTGCGGCAGCGCATCATGGCCGTGTTCGGCAAGAAGATGAACCAGTTCTTGCTACCCGTGGAGGTGGAGACCTCGCTGGTGAAGGTGTCCGGCTTCGTGGCCAAGCCGGAGACGGCACGCAAGAAAGGCGCGCGCCAGTACTTTTTCGTCAACGGGCGGTTCATGCGCCATCCCTACTTCCACAAGGCGGTGATGGATGCTTATGAACGCCTTATCCCCACGGGCGAGCAGGTGTCGTACTTCCTGTACTTCGAGGTGGACCCGGCGAACATCGATGTGAACATCCACCCCACGAAGACGGAAATCAAGTTCGAGAACGAGCAGGCCATCTGGCAGATACTGTCGGCAGCCGTCAAAGAGGCATTGGGCAAGTTCAGCGCGATACCGTCCATCGATTTCGACGTGGCCGACATGCCCGACATCCCGGTCTTCGAAAGCTCGCGCCCTGTGGAGCCGCCCAAGGTGCATTACAATGCCGACTTCAACCCGTTCAACTCCACACCGTCCTCTTACGGCGGCGGACGCCCGTCTTATTCCCGTCCCGATACGGACTGGGAGGCACTCTATGCCGGCGTGTCGAAGGCCAGCAAGATGAATGCCTCGTGGGAGAATGCCCCGGATGCCGGCGCGGAACCGCCTGTGCCGTCAGGCGGCGGGCTTTCCGGTTCAGATTCCTCCATGCCTTCTGCCGCGCTTCCCTCGGACGGCGATGTCGCGCAGGAGCGCAGCGGCGAGTATTTCCAGTTCAAGGGCCGTTTTATCCTGACTTCCGTCAAGTCGGGCCTGTTGCTGATAGACCAGCGCCGGGCCCATGTGCGGGTGTTGTTTGAACGCTACATGGAGCAAATCCGCCGGAAGCAGGGCATGTCGCAGGGCGTCCTGTTCCCCGAAATCGTGCAGTTCGCCCCGTCCGAGGCCGCCGTGTTCGACTCCCTTGCCGGGGACTTCTCGGCCATAGGGTTCGACTTCAGCCCGTTGGGCGGCGGCAGCTATGCCATCAATGGCGTGCCCGAAGGCATTGAAGGCCTGCAACCCGTGGAGTTGGTGAAAAACATGCTCCATACGGCCATGGAGGGCGCGGCCGATGTGAAAGAAGAGGTGCAGGCCACCCTTTCCCTGGCCCTGGCCCGTGCGGCGGCCGTGGTCTATGGCCAAGTGCTGTCCGCCCGCGAAATGTCCGACCTGGCCGACCGTCTCTTTGCCTGTTCCGCCCCCAACTATACGCCCGACGGCAAGCCCATCCTTGTCACCATAAGCGACGACGAACTGGCACGGCTCTTTCTAAAGTAGTGATCCCCAATTTCATAAGTCGGGATGGCGATGCATCCCCGGCATGATGCAACGTGCGGACATGTCGCGCCCGCAAGCGCGACGTGTCGCGAGCGTGGCCGCAACACGTTCCGAGCGCGGACGCAACGCGTTGCGCCCGTGAGCGCCATATGTCCCGCGGCAGGGCGCATGGATGTCCCTTGCGGCGCGCGTCCTGCCGGGTTTGTGTTAAAAAAAGTACGGCATGTTGTAAAACATAAGCTCTGTGCGGCCTTTTCGCTTATAATTGTTTTATTTTTGTCAAAATAGCTAACAGTTCAGCTGTTGGTCGGACACGAAACTATGCAATGAAATATAGATCTGGATGGATGCCTCGTCCATCTTGTTAAACGACTGAGTATGGAAACAAGTAGTTCAAACAAGAGGCGGCATGCCGCAGGCATGTGCCGCTTTGATGTACCGGAAGGTCATGCCTTGTTTAACCGGATTCTTTACTGGCGTCTCGGAAGTTGGCGCTTCGTTTTGGGAAAACCTTGCTGTTTTGACACTTCATAGCCCTCACGCGAATCTTGCACGAATCTTTTCTGAAACTATTAAATCGAATACCAGCAGATAAACATTGCGTTTTGTCTTGCATTGTTGAATGCTTATGGGCCTTGGCCTATCTCCGGATTTCTTGTGGCGGGCATCAACGCCTTTTGCCATCGGCGATTGCGGGATATGCACCTTTCGAAATGAGGGCCTGGCGCAAGCCGGGCCGGATAAAAGCGAGTTATAACACGTATTGATAAACTTTCAATATCATGAAAAATAGAAAGAAAACACTAAATAAGACGACTATTATTGTTTGTGCATTTATCAGCCTCCTTTTGTTGTTACCGGCAAGTATTATGGCGCAAAGCAAAGTGATCGTGACAGGCACGGTGACAGACATGTCGGGCACGCCGCTCATCGGCGTGAATGTATTTGAAAAAGGTACCACCACGGGTACCATTACCGATTTGGACGGAAAGTATTCTTTGTCCGTGTCCGGCCAGTCGGCAGTCCTCTCCTTTTCTTATATAGGATACATGACTTATGAAGTGGCGGTGGGAAACCGCACGGTGGTAAACGCCCAATTGACGGAAGACACCCAGCGGTTGGACGAAGTGGTTGTCGTGGGATATGGCGTCCAACGCAAGAAAGATTTGACCGGTTCCGTGGGCAGCGTGTCGCAAGACAAGATGGAAAACACGGCGGTAGTGGGAATCGGCAACAACCTGCAAGGAAAGCTTGCGGGAGTGCAGATTGTGCAGAATGACGGAACTCCTTATGGTGGCACTACCATACGCATCCGTGGTACCGGTTCCTTTGGCGCGACGAGCAATCCCCTTATCGTGATAGACGGCATGATTACGAACGACGGCTTGTCCAATTTGAACCCGAACGATGTGGAAAACATCACCGTGCTGAAAGACGCGGCGTCGGCGGCCATCTACGGTTCGCGCGGCGCGAACGGCGTGGTCATTATAACGACCAAGAAGGGCGACTTCGAACGCCCGCTGAAGGTGGACGTTTCCGCGTGGGCGGCTGTGGACAACATCCGTCATAAGATTCCCACGCTGGGCGCCAAGCAATACGCCACGTTGGTGAACGATTATTACGAGGCGGCAAACCTGCCCATCCCTTATACGCAGGATGAAATCAACTCGTTCGGGGAAGGCACGCATTGGCTGGACGAAATCTCGCAGACAGGTTTCAAGCAGAGCTATTCGGTCAACATCACGGGCGGAACGAAGATGAACGCCTTCGCGGCCTCGATGAACTTCTACAAGGGCGAAGGCTTGATCAAGAACACGGACTTCACACGAGGCAATGTCAAGCTGAGCAATGACATGAAGCTGCTGTCCAACTTGAAGTTCGGCGTCAACATGAACGTAAACTATGGCGTTTCCAACAACACGGACTGGGGACAGGCCATAGACCGCGCATTGATTTACCCCTCTACCGTCCCTGCTTATGACGAGAATGGCGATTATGCCATCTCCACGCACGCAGGCGAGCCTATAACCATGTTGCAGCCATTGATTGCCGTGGATTTGTGGACCTACGACCAGAAGTGGAAGAAGTTCCTGGGAAGCACCTACCTGGAGTGGGAAATCATCAAGGGGCTTACCATAAAGACTTCCTTCTATGCCGAATACACGCATTGGGGACAAGACCATTTCGTACCTTCTTACAGCTACGGGCCTTCCGGCCTCATCAGCGACCATCCGCTGGCAGAACTCTATGTGGATTCCGACGAAAGCATCAACTATGAGTGGGACAACATCCTGACGTACATGCATACGTTCAACGACGTGCATAACTTTACGGCCATGGCCGGCTACACATTCCAGAAGACGGACGCTTCCAATATAGACGCTTCAAGGACCAATTTCCTTAGCAACGACAAGTACATGCAAGTGCTGGATGCCGGCTCGGACAACATCAACAACGGCGGAACCAAGTCGGAGTGGGCCATCTTGTCTTACCTGGGCCGTGTGAACTACGACTATGCAAGGAAATACCTGCTGAGCGCCAGCATCCGTGTGGATAAGACTTCCCGAATCGCCAAGGCACATCGTACCGGTGTGTTCCCGGGCGTGTCTGCCGGTTGGGTCATCTCGGAGGAAGATTTCTTGAAAGACGCCTCGTTCTTGAGTTATTTGAAGTTGAGAGGAAGCTGGGGCATGTTGGGCAACCAGGATATCGGTGTTTACCCCTACCAGACGACGCTGAACTCGACGGCTCTTTACTATCCTTTCGGTTCTGGTAATGAAGGTACCACTTACACCGGCGTAGGCCCCACGGCGTTGGGAAACTCCAGCCTGCTGTGGGAGAAAACCACCACATACGGTGTGGGTGTCGAAGCGAACTTCTTCAACAACAAGCTGGGCTTCATTGCCGACTTCTACCGCAGGAATACATCTGACATCTTGGTGCAGGTGCCCATTCTCGGTACGGCCGGTGTGGATTCTTCCCCTTACCAGAACGCAGGCAAGTGTATGAATACGGGTATCGAGCTGTCCTTGAGCTATGGCAATTATGCCGACAACCGGCCTTTCACCTATGAAGTCAGCGTGAACTGGACGTACAATAAGAACAAGGTCACTTACATTCCGGACCCGATAGTCAACAACTTTACGAGGGTTTCCGTGGGGCAGGCCATCAACGACTGGTATGGCTATGTGCAAGAAGGCATCTTCCAGACGGAGGAAGAAATAGCACAGTCTCCCACACAGCCCAATGCGGCCCCGGGCGACATCAAGTTCAAGGACTTGGATGGGAACAAGGTCATCGACTCCAACGACCAGACTTTCTTGGGGCATTCTGTGGCTCCGCATAACTTCGGCGCCCACATCGCCATGTCGTACAAGAACTTTGATTTGGTTGCCAGCTTCTACGGACAAGTCGGGGGAATGAACTCCATCGACGCGCCGGGATTTGCCATCACCCGAGGCGGTGAGCAGACTTCGGCTTGGATGTACGAACAGCGCTGGACTGGCCCCGGCACCAGCAATTATGTTCCCCGTGTAGTGGCAGGAGACCCGAATGATAACTATAGAAGGTCTTCTTTCTGGTTGCGTTCTACGGATTTCCTCCGTTTGCAGAACATACAGATTGGATATGACTTCAGCAGTTTGTTGAAGGCATCTTCTGCAAGCTTCATCAAGAAGTTGCGCGTGTATATTGCATCGCAGAACCTGTTCTGTATAAACTCTTTCCCGGGTTTCGACCCCGAACAGAATGTAAACGGTTATCCGATACCTCGTTCTATTTATGCAGGTTTAAATGTTAGTTTTTAAATGAAAGGCAAATGGTTATGAAACGAATTATATTATTGGCATCAATCCTGTTTTGTGCAAGTTCTTGCAGCGACTTGTTGGATTTGCAACCATACGGCGCTGTTTCGACAGAAAGCTTTTATAAAACTGCAGAAGATGCAGAAAAGGCCGTTACTGCGGCTTATAAGTCATTTCAGCTGTTGGACGGGCAGAATGCCTGGAATACGCGAGCCGGCTATACTCCCATGGGGGACATAACGTGTGCCGATGCACAGGCTCACCCGGACCTTGTTTGCTACTATCAAATACAGCAGTCCATCGTCCGTTCCAATTCAGAGCAAATCTTAATGCTGTATCAACGTTGCTACAAGGCACTACGTTTGGCAAATATCGGTTTGGAGAAGATACCAGCCATTGAGATGGACGAGACGCTGAAGAACCGCTATATGGGTGAACTCTATTTTATAAGGGGCTTCTGGTTGTTCCGTCTGGGCTATATGTTCGGCACGGCTCCCCTCGTGACTAAGACGCTTGACTTGTCCGAGCTGAATATACCCAATTCCGTGCGTGAGATAGAAAAGGATGCATCGAAGAGCGTGAACAATTACAAGATCGTAAAGAGCGACTTGTTCGACCAAGCGGAGAAGGACTTCAAGCAAGCGTTACAGTCCGGTTTGGCAGACAAGAATTCCGGCGAGTTGATGGGGCGCATAGACAATGCCACGGTCAAAGCTTATTTGGTTCAGATATATTTGTATGAGCATCGTTGGGAAGAGGCCAAGACGGAGCTGGAAGATATCATGTCGTACGGGTACGAATTGTTGCCCAACTACGCCGACCTGTTTTGCGGCTTGTATGATAATAATGCGGAAAGCATCTTTGAAATCCAGTTTACTGCCTTGAACCAGAAGGAAACGGACAGCTTCGGTACCGTATTGAATGCTCCCAACGGCGAAGGCTATGTTGCCGGAGGCGGTTGGGGATGGACACGCCCGACACCGGATCTTGAAAGGGAATATGAGGAAGGAGACCCCCGTTTGGTATGTACCATGTTCCGCACCGGAATCGACGACTTTTATGGCCAAGTATTCGAGGACAAAGTGAATGGCACGGGTCTGGGAACCAGGAAATGGTGTATCAGCAATGATGGTGGAGTGACGGTAGACCAAGTGAGCTGGTATAACTCTTGCAATTACGCTTTAATCCGTTATGCAGAGGTGCTTTTGTGGTATGCGGAGGTCATGAACGAGTTGGGCTATCAAGCCACGGCTGCAAAATATGTCAATAAAGTACGTGCCAGGACAGCCACGACACCTAATCCCAACACGGTGAATGTGACCGAGGTGCGTGAAATGCCTCCCATTCCCTCCGATTTGTCGTACGAGGATATGTTCTGGGCCATTGTGCACGAACGGAGAGTCGAATTGGCCATGGAAGGCAAATTTGGCTGGGATTTGCGGCGTTGGGGCATCACGGAGCAGGTGTTGCTGGATCCCAACCGTTGGCAGAACGAGGTCACGCCGGGCTACTTCAAGTATGATGAGGACAAGGACGTGATATTCCCCATCCCTTTGTTGGAGATAGAGCGTTCCGGCGATGTGCTGAAGCAGAACTACGGTTATGAACAATAAGCACGGTCATCCATGTTGAATCAGAGCAGAAAATCATAGTGTATTATTAATCGCCATGTCGGTCGTTTGTCGGCCGGCATGGCATAAAACGTGTTTTTATGAATAGATATCACAAGTTAATCTTGTTCGCATCGGCCTTGGTCGGCTTGTGCGGATGTGGTGGCGAACTTGCAAACAACAGTTCGCCTGGCGGCAAACATGTCTACAACGGTGTTTATGAAGGCAAGTACAATTCGCGTATCGCCTTTCCCATAGGCGGGCTTGGCACGGGAATGTATTGCTTGGAGGGCACAGGCTTCTTTTCGCACATGTCCGTGCGCCATCAGCCGGACATTTATAATGAGCCGATGATGTTTGCCGCCATCCATGTGAAAGGTTATGAACAAGGCGCAAAGGTGCTGGAAGGCCCTGTGGCAGAGTGGCGCAAATTCGGTTCACCGATGAGCGGCTTGGGCGGCCCGGGCGGAGCCAACTATGGCTTGCCGCGCTTCGAGCAATCCACGTTTGAGGCACGTTTCCCCTTTGGGAAAGTGGCCTTGGCCGACAAGGACGTCCCTCTTAATGTGACGATAACCGGATGGAATCCTTTCATCCCCGGCGACGCGGACAATTCGAGCCTGCCGGTGGGCATCATAGAGTATACGTTTGAAAACACGAGCGGCAAGGATGTGGAGGCTGTCTTCTCTTACAATTCGCGTAACTTCATGCGGAGCAACGAGGGAACAAACAGCGTGAAACCCATCCAGAACGGTTTCATCTTGTCGCAAAGCGGCACGACGGAGAAACCCTACCTGCAAGGTGACTTCGCGATATTCACCGACCAGCCCAACACGGTGGTGAACCATTGCTGGTTCCGTGGCGGTTGGTTCGACGGGATGACGATGACATGGAACGCCATCAAAGCCGGTGAACTCGTAAACAACAGCCCCGTGGAGAAGGATGCCCCCGGTGCCTCCCTTTACGTTCCCCTGTCGCTGAAGGCCGGCGAGACGAAAACGGTGAAGCTGTATACCGCATGGTACGTGCCTTTCTCACATTTGAGGCTCGGAGGCGACCCAACAGACTTGAAGGACAATAATGTCCCGGCCGACCGTTTGCAGGCTGAACTGGCCAACAAGGGCTGTTACCGTCCTTGGTATAGTAGCAAGTTCAAGAATGTGGAAGAGGTTGCCGCGTACATCCAGTCCAATTGCGACGACCTGCGCCAGAAGACGGAAACCTTTACCAATGCTTTCTACAATACGACCTTGCCCGCAGAGGTAGTAGAGGCCGTGGCTGCCAACCTGACCATCCTGAAGTCGCCGACTGTTTTGCGCACCTATGACGGCCGCATGTGGAACTGGGAAGGCTGCGGCGATACATGGGGTTCGTGCCATGGCTCGTGCACGCATGTGTGGAACTATGCACAGGCTGTTCCCCACTTGTTCCCGGCTTTGGAGCGGTCTTTGCGCCATACGGAGTTCGAGGAGAGCCAAAACAAGGCCGGACACCAGACATTCCGCTCCAATCTGCCCATCCGTCCCGTGGAACATGGCTTCCATGCTGCGGCCGACGGCCAGTTGGGCGGCATCATGAAGGTGTACCGCGACTGGCGCATCTCCGGGGACGATGGCTTCCTGAAGGACATGTATCCCAAGGTAAAGGCCAGCCTGGACTATTGCATCGCCACGTGGGACCCGCGTCATGCCGGCATCATCGAAGAACCGCACCATAACACGTACGACATCGAGTTCTGGGGCCCCGACGGCATGCATTGCAGCTTCTACCTGGGTGCTTTGAACGCCTTTGTGGCCATGAGCGAATACTTGGGAGAGGATGCTTCCGAGTATAAAGAACTGGCAAAGAAAGGCAAGGAGTTCGTGGAAACAGAGTTGTACAACGGCGAATACTTCATACAGAAAATACAATGGACGGGCCTCAAAGCCCCCGACCCCACCAAGCTGGTTTCGTGGAGTGTGAACTACTCGGACGAGGCCGTGAAGCTGCTGCAGAAAGAAGGGCCCAAGTACCAGTATGGCACAGGCTGCTTGTCCGATGGTGTGTTGGGCTCTTGGATTTCCAGGGTAGCCGGCTTGGACGAGACGTTAGACCCGGCCAAGGTGAAGAGCCATCTGGTGGCCGTGCATAAATACAATTTGAAGGACAATCTGGAAGACCATGCCAACCCCCAACGCCCGTCGTTCGCCTTTGGCGATGATGGCGGCCTGTTGTTGTGCAGTTGGCCTCATGGTGGCAAGCTGTCCTTGCCTTTCGTCTACAGCGACGAGGTATGGACGGGCATCGAGTACCAGGTGGCATCGCACCTCATGTTCAACGGCGAGGTGGAGAAGGGCCTGGACATCGTACGCGCCTGCCGCGACCGCTATGACGGTAGCGTGCGCAACCCGTTTGATGAATACGAATGCGGACATTGGTACGCACGTGCCATGTCGAGCTACGGATTGTTACAGGGTTTGACGGGCGTGCGCTACGACGCAGTAGAGAAGACGCTGTACATCGACTCCAAGATAGGCGACTTTACTAGCTTCCTGAGCACGGAGACCGGATTCGGCAACGTGGGCCTGAAGGACGGCAAGCCTTTCATGAACTGGGCCATGGGCGACGTCGATGTGCAGCACATCGTGGTATCTGGAAAAGAAGTGAAGTGACTACGTGCCGCGTAGCCTTTTCATTGGTTTGTTTTTAGGTTTAGTTGTTTTTGTGGTGCGTCATCGCTGGCCGGTGGCGCACCACTTGCATTTCATGACAAGCCCCTCTTCCCGTGTCGGCCGGCAGCATTGTGCCGCTTCATGGGCAGAGGGGCCTGATGTATGGAGGATACCGGTTATTCCCCTTTGAACTTGCGCGCCTGTTCGGCTATCAGTTCCGCGTCGTCAAAGTAGTTTATCTTCATGGCACGGCGCACGTCGTCCAGCGTGGCGGCGGCGGCTTCGCGCGCCTTTTCGCAACCCGCCTTCAGCATGTCGTACACGGCGGGGATGTCTTGCTCGAACTCCTTGCGGCGTGTGCGGATGGGCTCCAGCGTCTCTTGCATGATGGCGGTGAGGAACTTCTTCACCTTCACGTCGCCCAGTCCGCCACGGCGGTAGTGCGCCTTCAGTTCGTCCAGGTTGGGATAGTCGGGCAGGTAACGTCCGAAGTGCTCGGGGCGGCAGAAGGCGTCCAGATAGGTGAACACGGGGTTACCCTCCACCTGTCCGGGGTCTTGCACACGCAGGTGGTTGGGGTCGGTATACATCGTCTTGATTTTCTGTGCCACGGTGTCGGCATCGTCGGAGAGGTAGATGCAGTTGCCCAGGCTCTTGCTCATCTTGGCTTTGCCGTCGGTACCGGGCAGGCGCAGGCAGGCGGCGTTGTCGGGCAGCAGGATTTCCGGCTCTACTAGTGTCTCGCCGTAGATGTGGTTGAAGCGGCGCACAATCTCGCGTGCCTGCTCCAGCATGGGTTCCTGGTCTTCGCCCACGGGCACGGTCGTGGCCTTGAAGGCGGTGATGTCGGCCGCCTGGCTGATGGGGTAGGTGAAGAAGCCCACGGGGATGGAGGCCTCGAAGTTGCGCATCTGAATCTCCGTCTTCACCGTGGGGTTGCGCTGCAGGCGCGACACGGTGACGAGGTCCATGTAGTAGAACGTGAGTTCGCACAGCTCCGGTATCTGCGACTGGATGAACAGCGTGCTTTTCGCCGGGTCGAGCCCGCAGGCCAGGTAGTCCAGCGCCACCTCGATGACGTTCTGGCGCACCTTTTCCGGCGTGTCCATGTTGTCGGTCAGCGCCTGTGCGTCGGCTATGAATACGTAAATCTTGTTGTAGAGGCCGGAGTTTTGCAGCTCCACGCGTCGGCGCAGCGAGCCTACGTAGTGGCCTATGTGGAGACGTCCGGTGGGGCGGTCTCCCGTGAGGATGATTTTTTCTTTGTCCATATCTTGTTGTTTTTCGTTTTACGTGTTGGGACATGCGGGGGCATGGTTTCCCCTGCCGGGTGGCAAAGATAGTGAAAGGTGAGCGCAGAGACAAAATGAAAACGCAGTTTTCGATGTTGGCTCTGCCGAACCGCATCCTGTCTTCGTGGAACAAAGATAGTGAAAGGTGAGCGCAGAGACAAAATGAAAGCACAGTTTTCTTTTTTGTTTCTGCCGAACCGCATCCTATTTTCGTGAAACAAAGATAGGGATTTTTCCGGGAAATGGAGCACGTTGCGTGCGACACGTTACGTTTGCGGCTGCAACGTGTTCCGGCCGTGCTCGCAACGCGTTCCGTACGCGCTCGCAACGTGTTGCGCCCGCGCGCCCTGTGGCTCTTGCCTTTTCCCGGCGGGCTGGCGGAGGCGGGGCACAAAAAAGTCCCTTGCCGGTGCGTGTACGGCAAGGGACTGTGTGTCACTCAAAAGGATGTCCTTTCTTACTTCAGGTACGTGCGGAAGAACGTCTCTATCTGGTCGAACGGAATCTTCTCTAAGTTGTCATAGAGGTCGGTGTGCACGGCGCCGGGCACGATGAGCAACTGCTTGTTGTCGCCCTTCAGCTGCTTGTAGACGGTCTCGCTGAAGTAGCGCGAGTGGGCCTTCTCGCCATGCACCAGGAGCACGGCGCTGCGTATCTCGCCCGCGTAGGCCAGGATGGGCATGTTGATGAGCGAGAGGACGGCCGTCGTGTTGAACCCTTCGTTGGAACCGAGCGAGCGGGGGTGGTAGCCGCGCTTGGTCTTGTAGAAGGCCACATAATCTTTGAGGAACTGCGGCGCGTCGGCCGGTGCTACTTCCGGGTTGCCTCCGGCGTGGGCGTAGGTGCCGTTGCGGTAGTCCTCGGTGCGTTGGGCGTTGAGTTGCTGCTTCATGGCGTAGCGGGCGTCGGCATTGTCGTTCACGTCGTTGTAGCCCTTGGCCGACACGCGCGTCATGTCGTACATGGTGATGGCGGCCGTGGCTTTGACGCGCGTGTCCATGGCAGCGGCATTGACGGCGAATCCCCCGAAGCCGCACACGCCGAGGATGCCGATGCGTTCAGGGTCCACGTCGTCACGGGTGGCCAGGTAGTCCACCGCCGCGCTGAAGTCCTCGGTGTTTATGTCGGGAGAGGAGACGGCACGCGGTTGGCCGCCGCTCTCGCCGGTAAACGAGGGGTCGAAGGCAATGGTGAGGAAGCCGCGCTCGGCCAATGTCTGCGCGTACAGGCCGGACACCTGCTCCTTCACGGCACCGTAGGGGCCGCTCATGGCGATGGCGGGCAGCTTGCCTGTGGCGTCCTTAGGCATGTAGAGGTCTGCGGCGAGGGTCACGCCGTAGCGGTTGTGGAAGGTAATCTTCGTGTGGTCCACCTTGTCGCTCTGCGGGAACACCTTGTCCCACTCTTGCGTCAGGGGCAGTTGTTCTTCCATATTGCTTTCTGCTTTGGGCGGATTGCCGGTGTCCTGTGCGCTCTTTGTCCCGCAGGAGGCAAGGAGGCAGGCCAGGGCGGTTGCTGCGATAAACGATTTCTTCATGTCTGTTTCTGCTGTTTATAGGTTATACATTCTTTCCCATCTCGTAGGCCGAAGTCAATGCCGTGTGGCCTTTCACCTCTCCCGGCCCGTTCACTCCGCCTGCAAACACCGAGCCTGCGAGGCGTGCGTTCTCGAAGCAAGCTATCCAGCCGCCCAAGCCTGTCACGGCGTGTGCAGGGGTCTGCTCCTCGTCTTCGGCCGCGGAGGTCAGCAGGTAGATGTCGCGGAAGTGGTAGTCCGTGCCATACAGGGGATTCGCGCGGTCGAGCAATGTCTTCAGCTGTCCGCTCAGTTCGTAATAATAGATGGGGGTTGCGAAAACCAGCACGTCTGCCCCGTACATTTTCTGCACGATGGCGGGGGCGTCGTCCGCAATGACGCACTTCTGCGTCTGCTGGCAAGCCAGACATCCTTTGCAGAAGCGTATGTCCTTGCCCTTGAGGCTGATGGTCTCCACTTGGTTGCCGGCCTCTGCCGCTCCGCGGGCAAAGGCCTCTGCCAGCGCGTCCGAGTTGCTGTTCGGGCGCAGGCTGGATGAGATGATCAATACATTCTTCATACGTGTGCTTTTGTTATGTTGGAATTATTGTATACGTGGTTCGGGCTTATTTCTTGATGAAATCGCGCCGATCCATAATGCAAGGTTGCCACGTTGTCCTTATCTGTACGCCCTTTCGAAGATGCCCTTGCAGTCCTCGTGCGTCATCTCGCAGGGGTTGGCGGCAAAGAGGCCGCCCATGGTTTCACGGGCATTGCGGGCCAGGGTGTCGCACTCGTCGAAGCGGATGCCGTAGTCGCTCATCTTCAGCTCGTCGACCCCGCAAGCCTTCTGCAGCGCAGCCAGGGCGGTGAGGAAGTCTTCTGGCCGGGAGGCGTTCTCGATGCCCATGGCGCGCGCCATCTTTATGAACTGTCCGTCGCAGGCGTGCTTCTCCACGAAGAAGCGGTAGAACTCGTTGGAAATCATGATGAGGCCGGCACCGTGGGGCAGGTCGTAGTGGTAGGCGCTCATGGCGTGCTCCATAGAGTGTTCAGCCGTAGTGCTGGTGAGCTGCATGGTCAGTCCGGCGATGGTGCTGGCATAGGCCACGGCCTCGCGGGCTTCGATGTCGTTGCCGTCCTTTACCGCGCGAGGCAGGTACTTGACGATATACCCGATGGCGGAGAGGGCTATCGGCTCGCTCAGCACGTTGACGAAGCGGCTGATCATCACCTCCGTGTTGTGGAAGAGGGCATCGAAGCCTTGGTAAGCGGTGTACTTTGCGGGCACGGTGCGCATCAGTTCGGGATCCACGATGGCCAGCACGGGGTTCAGCGCGGGGTCGCCGTAACCGATTTTCTCCTTTGTCTCGTGGTTGGAGATGACGCCCCAGCAGTTTATTTCAGAGCCTGTGCCCGACGTGGTAGCGATGGTCACGATGGGCAGTCCCGGATATTGCAGGGGTTGTGCCTTGCCCGTGCCGCCGCACACGTAGTCCCACAAGTCGCCGGGGTTGGTGGCCATGGCGGCCACGGCCACGGCAGCGTCCAGCACGGCCCCGCCGCCCAGGGCCAGGATGAAGTCGCACGCGTTCTGACGGGCGCAGGCGGCGGCTTCCATCACCACTTCCTTCGAAGGGTTCTCGTGAATGTTGTTGCAGACGGTGTAGGTCACACCGGCTTGATCCAGCTGGGCAGTCACGCGGTCGAGCGTGCCGTTCACCTTGACGGACTTGCCGCTGGAGATGAGCAGCAAGGCATGCTTGCCCGGCAACTGTTGGTTGGCAAGCTCGTTCAGTTTTCCCCGCCCGAAGAGTAGTTTGGTGGGGGTGAAAAGGTTGAATTCCATGTTCATAGTTTTTCCTCCTGGTTTATTTGTTGGTTTGTTTTGGTTTGTTCTTTACACGGAGGCAAAGGTAACGGAAAAGCCCCACGGCATGATTGCTGTGAGGCTCAAAGATGTGTGCTGAAAAGGTCAATTGTTAGGAAAGGGCCACGGCGGTGGGTGCGACACCGTATTGCCTCTTAAACGCGGCGGAGAAGTGGGACTGATTCTTGAAACCCACGGTGGCGCAGACGTCCACTATCTTCTTGCCGCCCTCTTGCATCAGGGCATAGGCCACCTCCAGGCGTTTGCGTATGAGCCACTTTTCCGGCGTGAGGTCGCTTATCTTCTTGAAGTCGCGCTTGAAGGTGGCCAGGCTCCGGCCCGTGTAGTGCGCCAGTTCTTCTTGCGACAGCTCGTACATGTAGTTTTGGTTCATGAAGTCCAGGATGTCAATCTTCCACGGCTCGTTGAAGTCGAAGAGGGTGGGTGCAAAGCGGCGGTCTATGTGTAGCAAGGCCAGCAGGCCCTCCTGCATCTTCAGGCGCATGAAGTCGCCCTGCGGCTTCACCGTAGGGTCGAAGAAGGGGCTGAGCGAGGCGAAAAGGCTGGCCAGTTCCGCCGTTTGGGGCAGTTTGATGACCTCCGGCTTCAGCTTCGACGTGTCGACCGGCACCTTGTACGGCCCTCCCTGTGCATACATCTCGCGCAGGAAGTTGCGGGTGAAACTCAGGAAGATTCCACAATAGCGTTCGCCGTCGCAGGGTTTCTTGTACATGGTGATGTGGTGGTCGCGCGGGATGAAGACGCATTCGCCCTTGCCCACGTGTATCTGCCGCTTGCCGTTGTCCAGCACCATCTCGCCGGAGCAGACGTAGTTCATGGCATACTCGCGCGAGCGGTGGATGCAGGCGCCGAGGTCGTCATAATAAAAGCTGTAGAAAATGTCCTCGTAGTTGAAGATGAGCTTCATCGGGTTGGAGTTTCCTGTTTCAGTCCGTTTCTGTTCCATGGTTTCTTGTCGTTACATCTTGTTGCAAAGATAGGGAATAGGATTGGGTTTACCTCTTTTCTCCGGCTCATTTTACAGGAAAAATCCTTTTGGGCGGGGCGTAACTGTCACATATACAGCGGGCGGGCGCAACGTGTTGCGAGCGTGCTTCCAACGCGTTGCGCCCGTGCTTCCAACGTGTTGCGTCCGTGGCTGCAACGTGTCGCGTTGCCGGGCTGCGCCGCACGCGCAGGTCTTCCCCTCTTGCGGGGGCACGTTTTTTCATATGTCGGGAAAAAATTGTAAGTTTGTGCCCGCCTATCGTGCGCGGTTGTCGCGCGGGGGCAAGTACGCAACAGAAAAAAGCAAGGAAACTATGGCAATGAAAGAATTCGTGATATCCGAGGCGCAGGTGGAGACCGCCGTGCTGGTGGGCCTCATCACCAAGACGCAGGACGAGCGCAAGACCAACGAATACCTGGACGAACTGGCATTCCTGGCCGAGACGGCCGGGGCGCAGGTGGTGAAGCGCTTCACGCAGAAGCTGGACCAGGCCAACTCCGTGACCTACGTGGGTAAGGGCAAGCTGGACGAGATAAAGCAATACATCAAGGACGAGGAAGAGGCCGAACGCGAGATAGGCATGGTCATCTTCGACGACGAGCTGTCGGCCAAGCAGATACGCAACATCGAGGGCGAGCTGAAGGTCAAGATACTGGACCGCACGTCGCTCATACTCGACATCTTTGCCATGCGCGCGCAAACGGCCAACGCCAAGACGCAGGTGGAGCTGGCACAGTACAAGTACATGTTGCCGCGCCTGCAACGCCTCTGGACGCACCTCGAACGTCAGGGCGGCGGCTCCGGCGCGGGCGGCGGGAAAGGCTCCGTGGGCTTGCGCGGCCCCGGCGAGACGCAGCTCGAAATGGACCGCCGTATCATCCTGAACCGCATGTCGCTGCTCAAGGAGCGTCTGGCGGAGATTGACAAGCAGAAGGCCACCCAACGCAAGAACCGTGGCCGCCTCATCCGCGTGGCCCTGGTGGGATATACCAACGTGGGCAAGTCCACCTTGATGAATCTTCTGGCCAAGAGCGAGGTGTTTGCCGAGAACAAGCTCTTCGCCACGCTGGACACCACCGTGCGCAAGGTCATCATAGACAACCTGCCCTTCCTGCTGAGCGACACCGTGGGCTTCATCCGCAAGTTGCCTACCGACTTGGTGGACTCGTTCAAATCCACGCTCGACGAGGTGCGCGAGGCCGACCTGCTGCTGCATGTGGTGGACATCAGCCACCCCGACTTCGAGGAACAGATAGAGGTCGTGAACAAAACGCTGGCCGATATCGGGGCAGCCGGCAAACCCACCGTGCTTGTGTTTAATAAAATAGACGCCTACACCTACGTGCAGAAGGCCGAGGACGACCTGACCCCGCGCACCAAGGCCAACTGGACTTTGGACGAACTGATGCACACGTGGATGGCCAAGATGGAAGACAACTGCCTCTTCATCTCCGCCCGTCAGAAAACCAATCTGGAGGAGTTCAAGGCACAGGTATACAAGCGCGTGAAGGAACTCCACGTGCAGAAGTACCCTTATAACGACTTCTTGTACCAAAACTACGAAGAGGAAGCATGAACTACCGCAAGCTGACAGCAGAGGAGATTGCACGCTTGCAGGCGCAGTCCTGCCTGGCCGACGACTGGGACAGGGTATCCGTGGCTGTCGGTTTCAACACGGACCATGTGCACCACACACGCTTTTCGGGCGAAGTCCGCTTGGGCGTGTTCGAGGGCGAGTTCGTTCTGCCCGGCGGCATCCGCAAGCATTCGGGCCTGCGCCATGTGACGCTGCACAACGTCTCGGTGGGCGACAACTGCTGCATCGAGAACATACAGAACTACATTGCCAACTATGAGATAGGGCACGACACGTTCATTGAGAACGTGGACATCATCTTAGTGGACGGTATCTCCAGCTTCGGCAACGGCGTGGAGGTGTCCGTGCTGAACGAGACCGGAGGGCGCGAGGTGCTCATCAGCGACAAACTGTCCGCGCACCTGGCCTACATCATGGCCCTGTACCGCCACCGCCCGGAACTGATAGCGCGTATCCGCGCGATAACGGAGTTCTACGCCCGCAAACATGCCTCGGCCTGCGGCACCATCGGTTCGCACGTGACGATACTTAACACGGGAGCCATCCGCGACGTGCGCATAGGCGATTGCTGCCGCATAGAGGGGGCCGGCCGTCTGCGCAACGGAAGCATCAACAGCAATGCCGATGCACCCGTCCACGTGGGGCACGGCGTGGTGTGCGATGACTTCATCATCTCCAGCGGCTCGCACGTGGACGATGGCGCCATGCTTTCCCGCTGCTTCGTGGGACAGGCTTGTCGCCTGGGGCACGGCTACCTGGCCAGCGACTCGTTGTTCTTCAGCAATTGCCAGGGAGAGAACGGCGAGGCATGCGCCATCTTCGCAGGGCCTTTCACGGTGACGCACCACAAGTCCACGCTGCTCATCGCAGGCATGTTCTCGTTCATGAACGCAGGTTCGGGCTCCAACCAGAGCAATCATATGTACAAGCTCGGCCCCATACACCAGGGCACGTTGGAGCGCGGGGCCAAGACTGCATCAGACTCCTACATCCTGTGGCCTGCACGGGTGGGGGCGTTCTCGCTCGTCATGGGACGCCACGTGAACCATGCCGACACTACCAACCTGCCCTTCTCTTACCTGATAGAACAGAACAACACCACCTTCCTGGCCCCGGCCGTCAATCTGCGCAGCGTGGGCACCATACGCGACGCACAGAAGTGGCCCAAACGCGATGGCCGTACCGACCCTTGCAAGTTGGACTACATAAACTACAACCTGTTGAGTCCCTACACCGTGCAGAAGATGCTGAAGGGGCGCGACCTGTTGCAGCGGCTGCGCCATGCCAGCGGCGAGCTCTCGGACGTCTATTCGTTCCATAGCGCGAAGATACGCAATTCGGCCTTGGTCAAGGGCATCCGGCTTTACGAGACGGCCATACACAAGTTCCTCGGCAACTCTGTTATAAAGCACCTGGAGGGTATCGCCTTCCACACGGACAAGGAGATACAAGACCGCCTCCGGCCCGACACGTCCATAGGCAGCGGCGAGTGGGTGGACATCTCCGGCCTCATCGCACCGAAGAGCGAGGTGGATCGCCTGATGGACGGCATAGAGCGCGGCGATATCGACCGCCTGAAGGACATAAACGCCGAGTTCGCCCGGATGCACGCCAATTACTATACTTACGAATGGACGTGGGCCTACGACCGCTTGCAGGAGTTCTACGGCATCGACCCCCGGCAGGCCACGGCGGCAGACATCATCCGTATCGTTCGGCAATGGCAGGAGGCCGTGGTAGGGCTGGACCGTATGCTTTACGAAGATGCCAAGAAGGAATTCTCCATGGCCTCGATGACCGGCTTCGGCGTCGACGGTTCGCGGGCGGAGAAGGAGCAGGACTTCGAGCAGGTGCGCGGATTCTTCGAGAGCAATCCTTTCGTCACCGCCGTCTTGAAGCACATAGAGGTGAAGACCGCGCTCGGCGACGAGCTGATAGGGCGCATGGAGGCGGTGGAGGGAAATCCGTAACATAACAACATACTGATGTCATGAAAGTAACAAAACGTTTGTGCAAGGCCCTGTGCATCGGGGCCATGGCCTGCATGGTTGCCTCCTGCGGGCATGACTATTCCAAAGAACTGGCGCGGCTGCGCACGGAGTTGCAAGCCACAGGTGACACCGTGCTGGCGTGGAGCATGAAGAACCACTACGCGCTGTGGGTCCATACCGACCGCCCGAACACCGAGCCCGAAGGCCCGAGCAACGCCGTCTACTCGCTGTACTACTACGATTTGAAGGCGGGGAACAAGGAGAAGCTGTTCACCACCCGGAAAGACTCGCTGACGTGGGTGGGCGGTGCCGATTGGGAGAAAAAGCACGTGGTGGACACGTACTTCCGCCTGTACTTCTCGCCGGACAGCTGCGCGCTTGTGGTGGAAGACGGCACTTATGTCACGTCGAACTGCATATACCTCTACCCCTTGACGGAGGGCGACCGCAAGACGGCCTACCTGCTGTCTTACGGCAACGTGGAGGATGTGTCCGACGAACTGAACCGCTACAAGGCCAAGGCCTATGTGCCCCTGCTCTACGACCGGGAAGCCCTGTCGTTGCAAGGCGCGGACATCAACTGGCCGCCTTCCACGGCTTGGCGCGAAATCACCTACGACACAAGCGGCAAGGTGGTGGAGGAAGGCGAATCTTACTATGTCAACATCGGGAGCTATGCCGGGCGCGAATACAAGCCGGTGGAAATATCCCCCTACGAAATTTCCCGCCCGGAGGAACTGGCCGCCGCGCTTATCAGCTATAGTGCTTACGATATGGACGACGTGTACAGCCTGTCGCACAACGCGGTGCAGTTTGACCACGCCTTCGGCAACGGCCTCAAGGAGCAGTTCTTCAGCCTGTATGTTGAGCAGCTCCAGACGTTGGATACCCCTGACGGGACGGTGCTGTGCCTCGTTGGCGACGGTTTCGTGGCCTACTCCACCGACTGGCGTTTCGCCGACCTCTCTTATCCTGCCGGGCTGACCGCCAAAGGGCTGTTGAAGTATGCGGACGACGGCTCCGGCTGGGACTTCGTCTTTTGGAACCTGACCTTGGTGGATATGCCCGGATAATCCGCAATATGTTCCGCCCTTGCTCGCAACGCGTTGCGGCCGTGCTCCGTGTGCGTTGCGCCCGTGCTCGCGACATGTTGCGTCCAAACCGCCCGGCAGATGCGAAAAAACACCCCGTCCGGCACGGAAGCGGCGGGAATTAGTGAAATATTTCGATAATACTTATTACCTTTGTTTCACGAAGATAGGATGCGGTTTGGCAGAGCCAACATAGAAAACTGCGTTTTCATTTTGTCTTTGCGCTCACCTTTCGCTATCTTTGCCTCACCGAAATATCATCAATTCATTAACAACAGTAATTATGGCAACAATACCTCCGTTCAAGTATCAGCCCATGTTCGAGAAGGGCAAGGATACCACAGAGTATTATCTGCTGACCAAGGACTACGTGTCCGTCAGCGAGTTTGAAGGAAAACCCATCCTGAAAATAGAAAAGGAGGGTTTGACGGCAATGGCCAATGCGGCCTTCCGCGACGTGTCGTTCATGCTGCGCCGCAGCCACAACGAGCAGGTGGCCAAGATTCTAACCGACCCGGAGGCCAGCGACAACGACAAGTACGTCGCCCTCACCTTCCTGCGCAATGCCGAGGTAGCCTCCAAGGGCGTGCTTCCTTTCTGCCAGGACACCGGCACCGCCATCATCCACGGCGAGAAAGGACAGCAGGTGTGGACTGGCTATTGCGACGAAGAAGCCTTGTCGCTCGGCGTGTACAAGACCTATACGGAAGAGAACTTGCGCTATTCGCAGAACGCACCCCTTTCCATGTACGAGGAAGTGAACACCAAGTGCAACCTGCCCGCACAGATAGACATCGAGGCAACTGAAGGAATGGAGTACGAGTTCCTCTGCGTCACCAAGGGCGGCGGCTCGGCCAACAAGACGTACCTCTATCAGGAGACCAAGGCCATACTGAACCCCGGCACCCTCGTGCCCTTCCTGGTGGAAAAGATAAAGACGTTGGGCACGGCGGCCTGCCCCCCGTACCACATCGCCTTCGTCATAGGCGGCACCTCGGCAGAGAAGAACCTGCTGACCGTGAAACTCGCCTCTACCCATTTCTACGATAACCTGCCCACCACGGGCAATGAATACGGCCGCGCTTTCCGCGACGTGGAGCTGGAGAAGCAGGTGTTGGCCGAAGCTCACCGCATCGGTCTGGGCGCACAGTTCGGAGGCAAGTACCTGGCACACGACGTGCGCATCATCCGCCTGCCGCGTCACGGAGCTTCCTGCCCTGTGGGCCTGGGCGTTTCCTGCTCGGCCGACCGCAACATCCGCTGCAAGATAAACAAGGACGGCATATGGATAGAGAAGCTGGACAGCAACCCCGGCGAACTCATTCCCGCCGAACTGCGTAAGGCCGGCGAAGGTGATGTGGTCCGCATCGACTTGAACCAGCCGATGGCCGACGTGCTGAAGGAACTGACCAAGTATCCTGTATCCACCCGCCTTTCGTTGAATGGTACCATCATTGTGGCCCGCGACATAGCCCACGCCCGACTGAAAGAACGTCTGGACCGTGGGGAAGAGCTGCCCCAGTACTTCAAGGACCATCCCGTTTACTACGCTGGTCCGGCCAAGACGCCGAAGGGTATGGCTTGCGGTTCCATGGGCCCCACCACGGCCAACCGTATGGATCCGTACGTCGACCTGTTCCAAGACCACGGCGGCAGCATGATAATGCTGGCCAAGGGCAACCGCAGCCAGGTGGTGACCGATGCCTGCAAGAAGCATGGAGGCTTCTACCTGGGTTCCATTGGCGGACCGGCAGCCATCTTGGCGCAGAACAACATCAAGAGCATAGAGTGTGTGGAATATCCCGAGCTGGGAATGGAAGCCATCTGGAAGATAGAAGTAGAGGACTTCCCCGCCTTTATACTCGTGGATGACAAGGGCAATGATTTCTTCAAGCAGCTGAAGCCCTGGAGCTGCAAAGACTAAATGAACCATTAGGTTATTTCATGATAAAAAGAATGGAATGGGGCGGGCTCCGTGAGGAGGCCGCCCCATGTTTTTTGTTGCTTTCAGTCTGTCATGGCGATGCCCATCTTCCGCATCAGGAAGCAAGCGTTCATGTTCTGGGCTACGCCGGGACGCAGGCGGTAGGAGAAGGTGAGCTCGTCGCGGGTGATGTCGGCTTCGAAACAAAGGTTGCGGATGAGGCCGGGAAACAAGTCGGCCAGATGGCCCAGTTGCAGGTCGTGCGTGGCGATGATGCCGTTGGCACGCAACGCCATGAACTGCTCGATGAGGGCGAACGAACCTTTCTGCTTGTCCAGCGAGTTGGTGCCTTTCAGTATCTCGTCCAGGATGATGAACAACCGCTCGCCTGCTTGCAGCTTGTCGATAATAAGCTTGAGGCGTTTCAGTTCGGCGAAGAAGTACGACTCGTTGTCGTTGAGCGAGTCGCTGGTGCGCAGGCTGGTCACCAGGCGTACGGGTGTAAGCTCCATGCGCTCGGCACAGACAGGCATGCCGCAGCATGCCAAGAGGAAATTGACCCCGACGGTGCGCAGATAGGTGCTTTTTCCCGCCATGTTGGCCCCGGTGATGATGATAAACGCGGGCCGGCCTTCCATCTGCATGTCGTTTCGCACGCAGCGGTCGCGGCGCATCAGCGGGTGGCCCAACGCCTCGGCGCGGTAGCAGAAGCCGTTTTCTTCCGGCGGTAGCAGGGTGGGGTAGGCGTATGTGGGATGGTTATAGGCAAAGGTGCCGAGCGAGCAGAGCGCGTCCGTATCGGCCACGGCTTCGAGCCATTGTGGCAGGCAGCCGGCATGGTGTTCCCTCCACGCCTCAATGCGCATGATTTGCCACAGTTCCCAACAGAAGGTACCGTTCAGCAGCACGTACATCAGGTAGTTGTTCCGTTGGTCCAGGCTGTCCATCAGCTTGGCCAGTTGGCGTATGGCTTCCGAGGCGCGGTCGCGTCCGTTGCCTATGCGGCCTTTGACCTCTTGCAGCAGCGGGCTTTGCATGTCCTCGGCATCTGTCAGGCGCAACAGGCGGGCGTACGTGCCCAGTATGCGCAGCTGCTTGCCATATGTCGCCTGTACCTTGCTGATGCGTCCCGTGAAGCAGAAGCTTATGGTGAGGAACAACGCCCACACCATGCCCCACACGTTGGCAGGCATCAGTCCGCAGAGCGTCAACACGAGGCAGAGGGCGTTGGCACCCGTCACCGTGGCGGGCAACAGGCGTGTGAACCGTCGGGAGCGGAACACGGAAGGGCTTGCCGCCCATGCGCAGAGCGTGTCTTTGTCTGTGGCTTCGCCCTTGTAGAGCAGTCCCGCGATGCGGAACTCGTGCCTGAACTCCCGCTTTCCGGCCAGTTCGGCCACGGCGGCTTGCCGTTGCTCTATTTCTTCCTTGCTCTCCAGATGGTGGCCCAGCCATGCTGCCAGCCGCTCCCCGCCGATAGGCGTGCAAGTGCGGTTTATGTACTGGAACAATGAGTGAGGGCCGAACACGTCGAGGTCGAACGCATAGAGGTGCGACGGGTCGGCATACCGGCTGCCGTCGTCAAAGGCCGAGGTGTCGTAGTCCGTGAGCGCGGCCAGTTCTTCTTCGTTGATGCGGCGTTTTGTTTCCAGGTAATCCTTCCGTTTATACAGGCGGTTGTGGCGTTTTACCAACCATGTGAAAAGCACGAGCGCGGCCGCGATGATGCCTGTCGGGACATACCATGCCTCATGGCGGAAGATGATGGCACCGGCCACCCCGGCCGCGAAAGCCAGCAGGCGGAGGGTTCCCGTGCGGTAAATGGCGCGTTGCGTCCGTTCCTGTGCGCGGTGTGCTTCGTCCGCCTCGTGGCGATAGCCGGCGGCCAGTTGCTCTGTCTTTTCCATAGATGTCGCGTAGTGTCTTTTTTCCGTGAATTGTCGGCAAAGGTAGGCAAAAGGCCGGAACAGAACCAGCTTTTCGCGCAGATATTTGGCGGTTTGCAATAAATGGCTTACTTTAGCTTTCGAAAAAGAAATGAGAGGGGGGACAGCCTATGAAACGAATCACTCTGTACATCATCCTTGCCCTGCTGGGCTGTTTGCCTTGTGCGGCCCAGCAAATCATGTATTCCAACTTGGAAGAACTGGTGGAGGAGCGCGGCGACACCGTGAGCATCCTTACCGTGGAGAAGCGCACGAAGAACCAGCGTTACCTGATGGGGGGCGCCGACTACCGCATAGAGGCTGTGGGCAACCGTGGGTTGAGCCGCTACTTGCGCAAGCGTTGTTATGCCGTGCGCATCGACACCTCGCTCTACGTGAATTGCAGGAAGATGCGTTACAAGCGCTTCCGCCTGGGAGGCTGGTACGCCTCTGCCGTGCGGGTGGGTGGCAGGATATTCTATTGCGCCCAGCCGGTAGGCCAAGTGGCTTCCAGTACGGCCACGCCCCCCGATGCCGTGAAGCTGGGCGGTGCCGTGGGCGATGCCATCGCCGCATCGGGACTGGTGAACGAGCGCGTGTTCTATGAAATCGACACCGAGACCGGGCGTTCGTCCTTTGTCGGCAAGGAACGCATGGCCGAACTGTTGCAGGGCCACCCCGCATTGCTCGACAGCTTGTCGAAGGAGACGAGCGAATGCGCCGAGGTGATGTGGCGTTACCTGCGTGTCCTGGCCGAGGGCGACAGCCTGCCGCTTAGGGAATAAACATGCCAGCGACGTTTTCCGTGCCCTGGAAATCCGGTTACTATCAGAAAGATGTTAAATGAATGTAAGGCCGTTTGGGCGGATAGTGGAAAAAGCCTATCTTGCCGGCCTAACCTAAAAACGCATGTATATGGCACAGAGGAATTTTGCAGCTATCTGCATCGCCCTCGGCATATTCTTGGCCGGGTGGTGCATCAAGAAAGGTTTGGACAACTTCGCCGGGAAAGACCGCGTGGTGAGCGTGAAAGGACTTTCCGAACAGGAGTACCCGGCAGACAAGGTGATTTGGCCATTGACCTACAAGGAAGTCGGCGATGACCTGCTGTCGCTTTACGACAGGATAAAGGCCAACAACGCCGTCATTGTTTCCTTCTTGAAAGGAAAAGGATTAAGCGATACGGAGATAACCGTCAGCGCCCCGCAGGTGGTGGACTTGAAGGCCGACCGTTACGCCTCGCAGCGTGACATTTCCTACCGCTACAACGTGACGTCCGTCGTCACCGTCACGTCGAATCAGGTGGACCTTGTGCGCTCGCTCATGGCCGAACAGGGCGAACTGTTGAAGAAGGGCATCGCCCTGAATGCCGACGACTACCGCTACACGCCCGTGTTCGAGTTCACGCAACTGAATATCGTAAAGCCGCAGATGATAGAAGAGGCCACCAAGAACGCGCGTGAGGCCGCCCGGCAGTTTGCCAAGGACTCGCAAAGTGAGCTGGGCAAGATAAAGCGCGCCACGCAAGGCCAATTCTCCATTACCGACCGCGATGCCAACACGCCCTTCGTGAAGAAGGTGCGCGTGGTCACCACGGTAGACTACTTCCTGGAAGACTGACGACACCCCCTCGGACGGCATTCGTCGCAAGATTGCGGAAGGCAGACCGCCGGGCAGGCACGCCCCTTGTGCCCCCGCCGGTGTGCCTTCCGCCTTTTTGTGCCCTTGCATGGCGAAAAAATCGGAAACTTCCCTTGCAGTTTGAGTTTCCTTTCTGTATATTTGTCTCGGTTAAACTCCGTATGAGCCTGTCGTCGTGTCCCCTGCCGGGCCGTATGTATGGCGCTTGGGGGCGGAACGTGTCGCGCTTGCGCTCCGTACATGTTGCGCCCGTGCTCGCAACACGTCGCGTCCGTGCTCGCAACATGTTGCAGGCGCGGGTGGCGGACAGAGGGGCTGGAGACATGTTCCGAGCCCTTGTCCTGGGGCAGGAAAGGCGTGCAAGGTTCAGTAAGGTTATTATTTTTGTTGTGATGGACGAGCATGTAAAGCATCCGGCCTCCCGCCGGGAATTGAGGGAAAAAATCATCGAGACGGCTACAACGCTGTTCAGCCGCCAGGGCATACGCAGCGTCACGATGGACGACATCGCCATGACCTTCGGCATATCGAAGCGCACGCTTTATGAGGTGTTTGCCGACAAGGAGACGCTGCTCATGGAGTGCATCCGCCGGGGACGCGAGGAAAACATGGAGTATGTGCGGCAGGTGGCTGAGGCATCGTCCAACGTGCTGGAGGTGTTGCTGAAGCACTTCCTGCGCAGCATTGAGAACTACCACGCTACAAACAAGAAGTTTTTTGAGGACATCAAGAAATATCCCCGCGCCTACGAGCAGGTGATGGCCGGCGACCGCTGCTTCTCCGAGGCGGCCATAGACTTTTTCAAGGCGGGAGTGGATCAGGGCCTGTTCCGCGACGATGTGAACTTCCACATCCTGGGCATTCTGCTGCACGAGCAGTTGAGCTTGCTGATGGATAGCGAGCTGTGCGAGACGTACCCCTTCCTCGAAGTGTACGAGTCCATTATGTTCACCTTCCTGCGCGGCATCTCCACGTCGGAGGGCGCCGCCGAGCTGGAACGCTTCATCCGGCACTATCGCGAGAAGAAGGAAGCCTCTCCCCCGGCCCCTCCCCCGCAGGGAGGGGAGTAGCGTGCGGGGTATTCTTGCATTCCTTGTCATGCTGAACGCATGTGAAGCATCTCCCGTAAGACATGAGGGTGACAGGTCGTCCTGTTTAAGGGAACATACGTGAAGCATCTCTCCAAGGACATCACCTGTAGCTCGTAACTCGTAGCGCGCATCTAAGCAAAGTTACCGTACTTCTTCTTTCGTGCAGGCGAAAGAAGAAGGTACCACGAAGAAAGGCTGCCGGCTGCACCGGTGCGGCTACTCCGGACCACCCTCCGGCTAAAGAACAAGAACTCGCTTCGCTCAGACAGGCTTGTTCTTTTTAACGCCTCCGGGCTGCCCTGCGCTTCACGCCTCGCCGATGATGCCGGAGCTGCGCACAGGCCTGTCATGTCGGGGAAGCCACAGGACATGAAGTGAAGATGCGACACGTTACGTCTCTATACAATAACATGCACGCGCCCCATCCTGTCACCCTGAGCGAAGCGAAGGGTCTCCCTCATGCCTGCGGGAGATGCTTCACATGCGTTCAGCATGACAGGATGATGGGCGATTGTTCCATCGTTATTTTGTTATGCAACCTTTGGCCAGGCGGGGACTACTCCGTCACGTCGCGCACGGGGCGCACGAAGTTCATTTCCGTTTTGGGATAGCCTTCGGTTTTGCCTTGCAACACGCCGCGCCCTTCTTGTTCGTCGTTGCAGAAACATACGCTCCAAGCATTCCCGTCGATGGTGCTGTCGTCCGTTCCTGACCAATAGTAGATGTGTTGTGCCAGTTCCGGATGAACTCCAGGGCTACCATCCTCAAGCCCGTCGAACGTTTTCGTCCTGAACTTATAGTCATCACCCAGCTGGTCGTTAATAGCATAGATGAGCATCAGTTCGCGTTGGGTGGGCATACGCCAATCATTTTTCCCGTCGTGTTCGTAGTTTTCGCAATAAGTTTTGGCATCTGCCCAAGTGCGGCGTATCCATTCCTCATTTTCCGTGGTGAACGGTGCGACCTCCAGCCTTTTAGCCACCCTGTTCCTTGCATCTGTGTTGTCATATTCTCCTTCTACCCAAGGTGTGGTAGCCGGGTCGCGTATGTACTCTTCCTTCGCGCCTCCGTTTTCGTCTCTCGACACGATGATGTTTTTGTTTTCTCCGCTTACATAGGGGTATTTGTCGCTACCTGTGTATGTCTTTACGGCACGTAGCATGTAAGACTGTACGTCGCCGCTCGTCGGGGTGTTGGGTAGTACCTCGCCGATGTTCATGTTTATGGACCATCGGCCTTGCGTCTCGTCATATTTGTCGAGCCAGTAGATGTTGGTGCCGTAAATGCGCTCCGGGTTGTAGGCGTAGGCCACCATGATTTGTTCTATGGAAGGCACAGACCAACCTTCTTCCACTTGCGGGCTTTGCCAGTTGGCGTTGTCGTCTTCTCTGGCTGCCGCCACAAACCACGGCGAGTCGTTGTCCGTGTAGTCTATGTAGTTCTGTGGGGTGTATTCGGTGATGCGCGTGTCCACCAGCTTCTTGTCCTTGATGGTGGCCGTCAGTATGTAGTGGTGGTTGCGCAGGAGGTTGAAGTCGTCGGTGTTGTTGCCTCCCAGGTAGATGCGGTATATCACTTCTTCCACCAGCCCGTCTGTCAGGTAGAAGCCTGTTATCTCTAAGTAGGTACAGTAGTTGGCCTGTCCGGTGGGGGCGGTGGAGGTGTTCTTATTCCATTGGTTGGTGGCGGAGCCGGTACCGCGGGCGTTTTCGGGCAGGTACCATGTGAATTCGGGACGGCTTGTGCTGTTGTCTATGATTTTGCCCTTGCAGGCTGCGTTACCGGTGGGCATATAGTACGTGCCCCATTCGGTGGCCAGGTCGACCACTCCCTCGGTCTCTGCGCCATCGGAGCCGTCATACAGCATGGCATCGTAGTCTGTGGTGGCGGACAGGGTGGGGTAGGGAGTGTTCTCTATGGTGGCGTAGTCGCGATAGAATTGCAGCGTGTTGGCCACTTGCTTTATCTGTATGCCGCTCAGGGCGAAACCGTCGCCGGGCGTCTTCGGGTCGAAGGCCACCGTCACGCTGAGCTTGGCCACGGCGCGTTGCAACTGCACGGTGTTGTCCTGCCCGGCCTGTGGCGTCCACGTGCCGGACATGGGGAGGTAGTTCTTTCCTCCCTGTTCGGTGACAAGGCTCTGTTCGTTGGTGATACTTTTGGTAACGGCTTCGATGCCGGCCTTGTCCGTCACGTCAGAGAAGTTGGACGTGGTGTTGGCCACGAAGCACACCTCTGCCGTCTCTGGGTCTACGCGCATGGTGATGGTGTCGCCTTTGCCGTCCGCTCCGGCGGTGATATCTCCCTTGCCGTCGGTAGAGGTATAGGGATATTGCTGTATCAGTTCCTGGTTGTTGTCGTCAGTCACCACGTTACCGCTGGCATCGAGTTGGATGACCCATACGTTGTTTATGCCGTTCTCGTCCACGCCAGCGAGGCTGCGCATCACGATTTGTTCGGTGCGGTCGGGCATCAGGGTGATGCGTGTCAGGCCGTCGGCCGGGCCGGCGTTGCGGGTGGCCAGGTCTTCTTGTGTGCATCCCGATAGCAGCAGGGCCAGCATGAGGCCGCAGAGGCTGCCTGTTTCTAAGAAATTCTTTTTCATATCGCGTTCCTTTCTTTTTCGTTGGTTATTCGGCCACGCCCAAGTCTACGTCCATGTTCTCGCCGGAGACTTCTATCCAGTCGGCAGGCATGAGCATCACCTGGATGTCGCGGGTCAGGAAGTTCAGCATGATTTTGGTGGACTGGCCGGCGGCGAAGTCGGAATCTACTTGGGCACCTTCGGCGGGGATTTCCACTTCGGTTGTCTCTGGTCCTTCGCCGGGCAATTGGGTGGTTATCTCTATGGTGGCGGAGAATGGGCTGCCTGTTGCGGCTGGCTTAATCATGATGATGCCTGCCGCGTTCGCCCCATGCAGCCCGTTATCTCCGGCTTCTGTAGCTTTGGCTGGGATTTCTACGCCATCAGTCGGGATACCGTAAACGGAGAGGTTCGCCGAGCCGCTGAATGTACAACAGTTTGTTAATGGGGTCATAGTTGGTGCTGCATCGTTCATCATGGGCATGAAAGCGCAGCTATTGTTTTGCCCTTTTACCTTTATGGATGTCACCTTTCCCCAAGCCTGTGCAGCGGCATCCGTCTCGGCGTATACATAGAATTGGAGTTGCGTGAGCATATGCTCGAAGGTGAACACGTTGTCCGGACGGCCGTCTATGCCTCGGTCTTGGCGGTTTCCTACTAAGTAGTTGGACACCATGATGTCTTGCGCACCGGTGAATGTCCAAGTGACACTCGCCATGGGAGTTGCCGTAAACGAAGTGGCTTGAGGATACCAGCCGCGCATCAGCGTGTTGGAACCATCCATATTGTAGTATTCTGCGGGAGTAAAGTTTACGGCTTGTTCGTCCGGGCCTGGGGTACGTGTACCCACACGCGGTGTAGCATCGTAAGTGGCCATATATCCTGTACCGTAAGCTATGGGATTATCCGCCCTCATAAAGTACAGCGTAAGCTCCTCCGTCAGCCCATCCACCGCGCCGGAAGGGTTACCATCTCCCGCCTCAGCATTGGCAGTAGAGAGCACGGAGGGGGATATCATGATGGAACTGTCTGTACCGTCGGTTCCTGCATCATCTTTTGTACAGCCTATGGCGAGCGCTCCTATGAGCACCAGCCCCGTGGCTTGCCGGAAAAACTTACTGTAGTCCATGTGTTGTTCCTTTCGTTCTGTTGTTTCGTTATTGTTTCTGTGCGGGCGCGTCAGGACGGATCTGTCCGGTTCTTTTCTCCTGTCATTCTGAGCAACGCGAAGAATCTCCTGCTTGTTTTTTCCTGTAGGGAGATGCTTCACATGCGTTCAGCATGACAAGATGACGGGCGTTCCTGTTTTTGACGCGCCTTTGCCTTGTGGCCGGGAGGGGAGATCCAACCCCGCCCGGCCTGTGTGGTGTGGCGGCCTTGCTCGCAACGTGTTGCGGGCGTGGTCGCAATGTGTTCCGTCCGTGGCCGCAACGCGTTGCGCGTTTGCTCGCGACGCGTTGCGGGGAAGGGGCGGGGTTATTCGCCGACGGGCACCTCGGTCTGGCCCTTGTCTACCCATGGGGTGATGGATGCCATGGCTTTGATTTCGGTGGCTTTGAAGTTCAGCAGGATGTCGAAGGCGTTACCTGCAGTAGGGCCGGTGAAGTGGGTATCGGTATCTTCCATCAGGTCGAGTGCTACTACTTCTTTTGCTCCGCCTGCGGAGGTAATCTCCAGTTGGTATTCTGCGCCTGTGCTTCCGTCACCTGTGGTGGATGGGCAGAGAATGTAGGCCACATAGGTGGCAGTCGTGGTCGGAGCCTTGGCCGCATACACATCGTCTGTGAAGGCGGTCTTGCTGGTGGCTTGGAAGAAGTTGACAGTACCAGAGCCGCTGAATGTTGCCGTGCCGTCTTTCAAGGTTACGGTAGCTTGCGATTCTATAGGCGTTGAACCGTCGCTTTTCAGCAGCTTGAGGCTCGTGATATTGCCCCATGCGTCTACAGCTGCCTGGTCTGCGGCTTGGAACTGGATGCGCAGCTGGGTCAACAGGTGTTTGAAGGTTAATGTCTTGAAGTTGTCGGGGGCATCGTCCTTTGTGGTGGTGACTTGCGCGGCGGCCATCAAATCGTTATTACCATTGATGGTAGCGGTGGCAGTAGTAGACAGCGTTCCCCAGCCTTGTTCCGGATACAGGCCGCACAGGTAGATGTTGCCATCTGCGGGATAGAACTTGGGGGCTTTGGTGCCTGTACTGTTGCAGAAGCTTGTTGCTTGGTCAGCTGCCATGAATTTCATGTAACCTTCATTGGTTTGCCATTCGGTAGCGTAGTTTCCGTCCGTTTGAGATACTGGCACGCGTGCAAGCAGCCCTGCGGCGGGAATGCTGTTTACCGGCGCCTTGGTCGCAGCATCCACACTAAGCGTGGTGGCTCCGGCCACGATTTCGTTCTCGCCGGTGCTGATGTTCACTTGTTCGTCTTGCGAGCAGCTGGCCAATGCGGCAACTGCCATCATGGATAATAGAATCTTTTTCATTTGTCTGTTTGTTTTAAAGAGTTATTTCATTCGTTGTCTGTCCGGTTATTGTACTGTGCCTTCCGAGGAACCGGCTTCTTGCCACGGGGTCACTTGGGCCAGGGCCTGGATGGTGGTGGCCTTGAAGGTGAGCGTCACGGTGAATGCCTGTCCGGCGGTGCTCTCCTTGCTGCCTTGGTAGTCCGCGTCGTACTGTAGCGTGAGGGGGATGTCGTACGGGTCGGTGTGCTCGGCGGTGGTGACGGTCAGCGTGTAGTGGCCGGTGCCGGTGCTTGCGTCAACGGGTTGGCAGAGCACATAGGCTTCGGCCGGGTCTGCGTCTTTCGTGGGCAGGGCCAGGGCGGTGATGGATTGGTCGTCCTCCAGGTAGCAGGGCAGGGAGGCCGTGCCGGAGAAGGTGGCAGTTGCGGTGGCCAGCGTCACCGTGGCTTGGTTGGCGGGCTGGGCGGTGCCGACCTTGGTCAGCTGGAGGCTCGTCACCTGGCCCCATGCGTCGGCGGCGTCTTGGTTCTCGGCGGCAATCTCCAGGTTGAGGCGCGTCAGCAGGTGCTTGAAGGTGAGCATCTCGTAGTTGCCCTCTTGCACGTCTTCCTTGTTGGTGGAGACTTGCGGGGCGGCCATCAGGTCGGTCTTGCCGTCGATGGTGGCGCTGGCGGTGGTGGTGAGGGACGTGCCCCACGCATCGTGCGGATACAGTCCGCAGAGGTAGACGAACTCGGCGGGGTCGGCCGGGTATTGCTTGGCGGCCGATGTGGTCCAGTCTGTGGAACTTACGAAGCCCACGGCGGTGGTGCCGTTGGCGGTGAACTGCATGTAGCCGTGCGTGCCGTCATAGGGCGTGGTGTAGTCGCCCGAGGTGGACGTGGCGGGCACGAAGGCGCGCAGCGGGTTGCCGCTGGTTATCGTCCCTTCGAAGGGTGCTTTGGTGGTGACGTTCAAGGCTTGCGAGGCGAGCTTGATTTCGGCCTGCGAGGCCTGGTTGCGCGGGTCGGAGGCTTCGTCCGAGCAGGCGGCCAGCATGGCGGCGGCCATGAGGGGTAAAAGTAATCGTTTCATATCGGTGTGTTGTTTTTAGTTTGTCCGTAATGTGTGTGTCACTCTATGATGCCGCTGCCCTGGCCGGAGTAGTCCCACGGCGTGACGGTGGCCTTCAGCAGGATGTCCGCCTGGCGGAAGGTGAGGGTGATGGCGTAGGCCTTGCCCGGCTGGAAGTCCGTGTCGTCGTCGATGGTGGCCACCACGTTGGCGAAGTGGGCCTCCGAGGTCGTGACGTCCAGCGTCATCTGGTTGCCCGCGAGGGGCTTTATCATGACGGGCGCGCCGGCCTGTGCGGCGGTGGCGGTGATTTCGGCCGGGGTGATGGCGGGCACGGGCAGGTCGGCCGCGGCGGCATAGGTCACGGCGGGCGTGCTGCTGCTCAGGTCGAAGCCCACGGGCAGCTGTGCCTGCTTGATGGTGATGGACTCTATCCGGGTGCCCGCGTCAAGGCTGGCGTCGGCCACCACGAGGAACTTTATCTGCGTGGTGGGGTGGCTGAAGGCGAGCGTCTTGCCCTCATAGTCGCGGGCCGAGCCTGAGACGGGGGCGGCGGTCATGGCATCCACTTGGCCGTCGGTGTTGGCAAAGGTCACCAGCCCGTCGGCAGGCTCGCTGGCGGGGTGCCAGGCGGCCATGTAGGTCTTCACCGAGGGGTCGGCGTGGTAGGTGCGTGTGGGGTTGAGCGTGATGCCCGCTGGGCTGGTCGAGGCGGTGATTTCGGCCGTATTGTACCAGGTGGGCACGGCGGTGTAGTCGGCCGTGGCGTCGCTCTCCCAACCGGCAATGCCGGCGGTGAAGCCGTCTCCCGTGTTGACGGGGGCTTTCGTGGTGGCCGATACGGTGCTCAGGGTGATGGGCACCAGTCCGTCCTGGCCCGGCTCGATGCTCGGGCGTCCGTTGTCTTCGGTGCAGCCGGCCAGCAGGATGATGGCCAGCGCGGGAATAATCGTCTTTTTCATAACTCTATGGTGTGTAGTTTGATGGTTGTCGTCATATATTATATAATGTGTAGCCGCCCCTACGGGGAGGGCTGAAACTCGACTGCAGTCGAGGCGGTTTGTCGACTACAGTCGAGGCGACTTGTCGACCGTAGTCGAGGCAGCTTGTCGACCGTAGTCGAGGCGAGGTGTCGACCGTGGTCGAGGAACTACGTCGACCGAGGTCGAGTTTTTGCCTCCGCTACTATGAACCATAGCCGCCCACCATGCCAGAGCCTGTGCCTTCGTTCCACTCGCCCACGGTGACGGTCAAGTGCAGCTGTCCTCCGTCGGGCAATTCCAGCGTGACGTGCACGGTGCCGCCGTCATCGGGCAGGGATGCCAGCTGGCCGCTGATGTCCTGCGGGATGGTGGTCTGGCCCGGACGGCCGTCGGTATATTCCAACGCTGCGGTGACGATGTTCTCGCCCCTCCAGCCGAAGACGGACATGCGGGCCTGGTAGTTGCCGTCGCCCTTCGCCGCGGCCTGTGCCAGCAGGTGCTGGGACTCTTCGCCCATGTCCTCGCCGTCGGCCATGCGCACGGAGGGCACCACGCCCGTCATGCGCAACTGCATGGAGGCGATGGCCTCTATGTAGCCCGGGTCGATGTCGAAGGTGATGAGCTTCACCCTGTTCTCCGGCCGGAGCGTCACCTCGGTGGCGGCGTTGCCGGGGCGCACCTCCACGCCCTGCAGCCCGGTGCTGTACACGTTGCCCACGTGCATCAGCACGCCCTCCTCGGTGGGATGGCCGTCGGCCAGGAGGCGGCATTGCTGGTGCGACTCATGATTGGCGTACGATGTGTTGGCCCGGTCGGAGTTGACGGCCAGTATGGTGTACGTGTCCGCCGGCACGCGGCACTCGTGTCCCTCGGCCTCACACTCTATGCGCTGGTGCAGCGAGCCGTCGCTGCGGTAGAGCAGCAGGTGCGCGCCGTCCACCGTCGCGTCGTCGCCGCCGGCCCCTTCGGGCCACTCCAGGTGTACGATCAGCGGCCCGTCTGCCGGGCGTTCGGAAAGTTCACGTTCGGTGCATCCGCCCACGGCGGACAATGCTGCGGCGAAGAGCAGTATCTTGATGTGTTCTGTGGTCTGTCTCATAGCTTGCTTATTATTTAGAACTTTTGCCGAAACGGAAATAGAGTGATGCCTTGATGCCCGTGATGCCCCAATGGTTGTCCGTGGCCTCGTAGTCGAAGAAGTAGGCCGGCGCCTCATACGAGTAGGCCCTGACCTCGCCGTGACGGTAGCCGCCCCGGATGCCAATCTCCAGTCCCCACCGCTTGCTGAAGGGGATGACGGCTCCCACCGACAGTCCCGCGCCCCACAGGTTGCCCGTGTTGCCGTCGCGGTCCACGCGGTCGTTCTGCACGTCGTAGTCGCCCACCTGGCCATATGCCCCGATGTAGAGCCAGCGGTACTGCCCGTCGCCCTTGCACCACCAGCGCGGCTCTATGCTCCACGACGAGATGCCGAAGTATTCATTGTCGCCGTACCCCCACTTGGCATAGTTGCCCGTGCCCGCCAGCGACCAGCGGTCTTTGAAGAACCACTCAATCTCCAGGTTGGGCACGAACGTGTAGCTGTGGAAGTCGGGCATGACCGTCGCCCAGTACAGCAGGTTCGTCTTGACGGCGATGATGGGGCGGAAGGGCTTGGGCTTCGCTTCGGGCGTGACGGACGGTTCGGGCTGTACCGGTTCTGCCGGCTGCTCCGGTTGCACGGTTTGTACGGGTGGCTCGGCTTGTTCCGGTTCGGCGGGGATTGTCTCCTCGGCCACCTCCGGCACCTCCTGCCGCACGTAGAGCACGGCGGCTATGCTGCTCCGCAGGTCGGGGAAGAACTCCTTATACATATAATTATATGGTACCCCGCCGTGCAAGTCCATCAACTGTTTCTTCCGCCCGTCGACGACTCTGCCTTGCTGGTCGAATACCCATACAGGCGTGTGTTCCAATATGTGCAGCACCTCATCCTTGTACTTCATGTCGGAGGCTTGCACCATTTCGCCCAGCAATCCCCATGCTATTCCTTCCGAATGCTTCTCCACAACGCGGTCGGACAAGCCGGCATGTTGCTTGAGGTACGATGCCAGTTCGCCGGCGCGGTAAATGGCCAATGCCTTGTTGGCCTTGTCCGTCCCGTCGGGTGAGGCGTACGACTTGATGACCACCTTGTCTAGCTGGCCCTCCTGTAGTGCCTTGCTGGCTGACTTTATGAAATGCTCTAACTCGCTACTGTTGTTTCGCAGCGTAGGGACAATATACCTGTATCCTTGCGGATAGTAAATCCGCATGGAGTCGATGGCAATCTGCGCCCGTAGCGTACACGCCGCGAACAATGAAAATATCAGAATAAAAATTCCTCGCTTCATAGGACTTATAGGTTAATCATAGGCGGTATTGCAAAGTTTTGTCTGCTTTGTAAAATAACGCGAACGAAGTTTATAATCGCCTCAAATATATTAATAATATAACAAATAAACAACGAAAAAGCGATAAAAAAGCAGAAAAATTATTCGGTAAGATTAGAATGTTGATAATAAATAGTTGATATATAGGGGTATATGCGTGCTGCGATTTTGTCGAAAAAAACGATATTGAAATAGGAATATATTAAAAATAAGCTACTTATAAGCATTTCTCAAAAAACGAGGTAATGACTTGGAAACAGTCACAAATTCTGCAATATGCGGTAAATTTC
>CALUGY010000035.1 GCA_944320295.1 uncultured Bacteroides sp. | reverse complement strand
CTGTGGGCTATCCACTTCTTCACGCCGGACACGGGCCGTGGCGCGGGGACAAAGCGGGTGTATGTCAGCAGGGCAAGCGGGGTGTCAAACTCGGGCGAATCGGGGTCGTTGCACAGCAACTCGTTGTGCACGATGTCCAGCAGCACGTTGTCCCGCTTGCCGTTGGCTATGACCACGGCAATGCCTTCGTCGGCCACTTTGCGCGCGATGCCGGTCTTTGTGAGCATGCCTCCCCGGCCGAAGCTCGATTTCCCGGCTTGTATGCAGGAACCGATGTCCTGCCCCGGCCGGATTTCGGGGATGACGCGCGAGGCGGGGTCGGAGGGCGGCCCGTCGTAGATGCCATCCACGTTGCTGAGGATGACGAGCAGGCGCACGTCCATCATGGAGGCTATCAGGCCGGACAGCTCGTCGTTGTCGGTGAACATCAGCTCCGTTACGGCCACGGTGTCGTTCTCGTTGACGATGGGGATTACGCCGTTCTCCAGCATTACCGTCATGCAACGCTTCTGGTTGAGGTAGTGGCGTCGGGTGCCGAAGCTTTCCTTCATGGTGAGCACCTGGCCCACGGCAATGTCGTAGTCGCGGAACAGTTCGTAATAGCGGTTGATAAGCTTGGCTTGTCCCACGGCCGAAAAGAGTTGCCGCTGGTCCACGCTGTCGAGCTTGCGCGTGGGGAGTATCTCGCTGCGCCCCGATGCCACGGCTCCCGACGAGATGAGTATCACCTCCATGCCCCGTTTATGCAGCGCGGCTATCTGGTCTGTAAGGGCGGACATGCGTGTCACGTCCAGCGTGCCGTCGGGGCGGGTCAACACGTTGCTGCCCACTTTCACGGCGATTCTGTTCAGTTGTTGTTTCATTCTTCTTTGTGGTGGTTTGGTTGTCCGCCTGCCGTTACTGGGCAGGCGTTTCCTTGTCTCCCCGTTCGCGGACGATGGCTTCCGCCGCTTCGCGGTCTGCCTCGTTGACGAGCACCGTCACGGCGATGGCGGTCTCCGGCAACGTGTTGTTGACCAACAAGCCGTTTTGTATGGCCGATTCTATGCCACGGTCTTTCAACAATCCTTTCACGAGTTCGGCTTCCCATAGCGAGCCGTCGAACACGGATACCAGTTTGCTTTTGTCTTCTCCTTTCATGGCTGTACGTTTTATGGGGTTTCTGTTTCACAAATATAGCGAATAGTTTTGTGAAAGTCTTGCTTCGGGTTGTTAAAAAACGCATCTGCCCTGCGGTTTGCAGGGCGTGTATATGAGGGCGTTGCTCGCGACATGTTGCGAGCGTGCTCCGTACATGTTGCGCCCGTGCTCGCAACGTGTTGCGTCCGTGTTCGGAACACGTTGCGAGTAAAGGGGCGGTATGATGCTTTCTGAAGGGGTATGCTTCGTTTATTCCAACGAGATGTGGCGCACGTCTATGGCTTGTTTGAGGAATACGGAGGCCGACTCTGTGAACTTCTCCACGGCCTCAGTAGTGCAATACAGGCATTGGCCCCCGCGCGTGCAGGCGGCATCCATCTCAGGATGGCGGCGCAGGTAGTCTTCCAGGCTGGCGGCCACCAGCTCGCCTTGCGTCACGATGGTGATGCGCTTGGGCATGTACTGTTCTATTTTCGGCAGCAGCAGGGGGTAGTGCGTGCAGCCCAGTATCACGGTGTCTATCCGCGCATCCTGTTCCAGCAGGCGGTTTACGTGCTGGCGCACGAAATAGTCCGTTCCCAGGCTCATCAGCTCATTGTTCTCCACCAGCGGCACCCAAAGGGGGCAGGCTTCGCCGTGTACCGTGATGTCGGGGTAGAGCTTGTGTATCTCCATGGGATACGACCCGGACTTGATGGTGCCGGCGGTGGCCAGCACGCCTATGTGGCGGGTGCGTGTCAGCGGGCCTATGCACTCCGCCGTGGGGCGTATCACTCCCAGCACGCGCCGCGAGGGGTCGAGGTGCGGCAGGTCGTTGATTTGTATGCTGCGCAGGGCTTTGGCCGACGCGGTGTTGCAGGCCAGTATCACGAGGTGGCACCCCATGGCGAAAAGTTTGGTTACTGCCTGGAGGGTGAATTGATATACCACTTCGAACGAGCGGGTGCCGTAGGGGGTACGGGCGTTGTCTCCCAGATAGATGTAGTCGTACTGCGGGAGCGCCTCGCGCATCTTGCCCAGGATGGTCAGCCCGCCGTATCCGGAGTCGAACACGCCGATGGGGCCGGGTGCGGCCGGTAGTGTGGGGTTCATGTGCAGGTATAAAAAAGGCTCTCCCCCGGTGTCCTTGCAAGAAGCAGGAACGGGGGAGAGCCGTTGTTCTCGTTATTATTTAATTCCTAAGTGAGCCTTTACCTTGGCAGTCACGTCGATGCTCTCCGTTCCGATGTAAGGGATGGACGTGCGGGCCAGGTCGAACACATAAACCACGCCTTCGGCCTTGCCTACGGCTTGGATGGCGTCATCCAGTTTCTTGTAGATGGGAGCCATGGCATCTTGTTGTGCCTTCTGCATGGCCTGGTATGCGTCTTGCTGGAACTGCTGCTGGCGTTGTGCCATGTCCTGGAGCTCCTTCTGGCGACGTTCGGCGATGTTTTGGGGCAGCGAGTCGGCCTGTGCCAAGAACTCTTGGTACTTCTTGTTGAACTCGTCTTCTGTCCTCTTCATCTCGTCTTGATATTGTTTCGACATGGCGTCAAGGTCGGCTTGCGCTTTCGTGAATTCCGGCATGACTGTGATTACCTCTTGTGAATTCATGTGCGCGAATTTGCTTTGAGCCATTGCCCCCAATGGCAGGGCGAACATGGCTGCGATAATTGCGATTTTTTTTAGCATGATGTTTATTTTTTTTTAGAGTTTAGTCATTGGACGGGTGCAAATATAATGTAAACCCCGTGTATATCAAAGAAAACAAGGCTATTTTTGACGACCTCCGGGGCTTTATACCCCTTTGAACCAGCTGGTGCGCTTAGTTGGCATAGCCCATCTTGGCCAGTACCTCGTCGCTGATGTCGATGCTGGGCGAGGCGAATATGATGCTGGCAGCCGAGGCGCGGTCGGTCACCACGGCGTAGCCTTTTTGTTCGGCAATCTCCTTCACGGCATTGTAAATGTCGTCTTGTATGGGTCGCATCAGGCTTTCGCGCTGTTTGAACAGTTCGCCTTCCGGACCGAAATACTGGCGGCGCAGTTCGGCGGCTTCCTTTTCCTTTGCTATGATTTCCTCTTCCTTTTGGGTCTTCTGCTCTTCGGACAGGAATACGGATTCCGACTGGTAGTTCTTGTACATGGTCTGCGCCTCGTCCGCGATTTTTTCCACTTCGGCCTGCCATTTTGCCGACGACTGGTTGAGCTGTTCGTTGGCACGTTCGTAGGCCGGGATATTCTTCAGGATATATTCCATGTCGATCAAGGCGAATCGTTGTGCGTTGGCTGCCATGCCTGCGGCAAACAGCAACATCAGGGTGAACAAAGCTTTTTTCATGTTGGTACGTTGTTTATGGTTACACAATTTAGAACTCTTGTCCCAGTATGAAGTGGAACTGGCTTCCGCTGTACTGCATACTGCCGTTTATCTTGTCGAAACCGTATGCCCAGTCGATACCCATCATACCGATCATCGGCAGGAAGATGCGGACACCCACACCGGCCGAACGCTTCAGGTCGAACGGGTTGAAGTCGCTCACCTCTTGCCATGCGTTACCGGCTTCCACGAATCCCAAAGCGTAGATGGTGGTACTCGTTTCGAGCATCAACGGGTAGCGCAGCTCAAGTCCGATGCGTGCGTAGGCATAGCCCTCGTTGCGGTAGCCCGACAACGAAGCGTTCTCGTATCCGCGCAGGGCAATGGTCTCCGTGGCGTAACTGGAGTAGGTGGACATGCCGTCGCCACCGACTTCGAATGTGCCGAACGGTGAACGTTTGTATTTGTTGTAATGGCCCAGCAATCCGAATTCCACACGGCTCATGATGACGGGCGTGTGCTTCTTGGTGTAGGGGTCGAGCAACGGGATGTATATCTTGGATTTGAATTTCCACTTGTGGTATTCCACCCACTTGTGCATGCGGTTCACATCATCTTGGTTCGAGAGGTTGTACTGGCTGTAGTCCGTGTTGCTCAGCAGCGAGTAGGGTGGGGTGAGCTGTACGGACAGCGAGAACTCGGAGCCCTGGCGCGGATAGATGGGGTTGTCCACAGAGTTGCGCGCTATCGTCAGGTTGAGGCTCAGGTCGTTGCAGTCGCCATTGGTCACGGGGAAGTACTGCCAGTCTCTCAGTTTGTAGTGCTGGTACGACAGCTCGGCGGAGAACTGGAAGAAGTCGTCCGGCCAGTTCAAGCGTTTTCCGAACATGACAGCCACACCGAACATCTGCACCGACTTGTCGGGGTCGTAGTAGTTCTCGTAACTCATGTAGTCGCCGTAGTTGTACATGCCGTAACCGTACATGCCACTATAGTAGCTGTTCCAGTAGTTGTTGTAGTAGGCGTTGTTGTACCACTGGCTGCTTATGTCCGTCTGTCGTGAGTAGAACGCCGATACGGAGAAGGCGTTGGGGCGCTTGCCTCCGAACCACGGGTCGTAGAACGAAATGCTGTACGACTGGTAGTACTTGGCGTTGGTCTGTCCGCTGATGGTCAACGTCTGTCCATCTCCTTGTGGTAAGATTCCCCGGTAGTTTTCGCCCGGGTGTAACAGGTTGGCAAGCGAGAAGTTGGTGAACTTCAAGCTCAGCTTTCCGATGATACCTGTCTGGCCCCATCCGGCAGAGAATTCCACCTGGTCGTTGGCTTTGGAGACAAGTTTGTAGTCTATGTCTACCGTCCCGTCTTCAGGGCGTGGCTGGATGTCGGGCGTTATTTGCTCGGGGTCGAAGTGGCCCATTTGCTGTATCTCGCGCATGGAACGCATCAGGTCTTCGCGACTGAACAGCTGTCCCGGGCGAGTACGCAACTCGCGGCGTACCACATTCTCGTACAAACGGTCGTTACCGCTGATGCTGACTTTGTTGATGGAGGCTTGGTTGCCCTCGAATATGCGCATCTCCAAGTCTATCGAGTCGCCCACGATGTTCACTTCCACCGGGTCGAGGGAGTAGAATAAGTAGCCGTTGTTGTAGTACAAGTTGCCTATGGCGTCGTCATCTGTGTTGAGACGCTCGTCAAGCAGTTTCTGGTTGTATACGTCGCCCTTCTTCATTTGCAGCATGTAGTCCAGCTGCTCGGAGGGATACAACGTATTGCCCACCCACGTTACGTTGCGCAGATAGTACTTCTGCCCTTCGTCTATCTCCATGAACACGTCCACGGTTCTGTCGTCATATTGGCTGATACTGTCGCGTACGATGACGGCGTCGCGGTATCCCAGTTCATTGTACTTGTCGATTATAAGCTGTTTGTCGGCCTCATAGTTCTCTTCCACGAACTTTTTGGTACGGAACAGGTTCCTGAGCTTTCTTTTTTCGTTGGTTTTCTTCATTACCCGTTTCAGCTTTTTGGCTGTCAAGGCTTGGTTGCCCACAATCTCGATATGGTGCACCTTTATCTTCTCTTTCTTGTCAATCTCTATGTCTACAATTACCTGGTTCTCGTGGGCCAAGTCGTCCTTTTGTGTAACTATGACTTCAGCGTTCTTGAAGCCTTTGTCATCGAAATAGCGTTTTATCAGGGTCTTTGCACGGTCTATCAGATTAGGGGTTATCTGACTGCCTTTTATCAGGCCGATTTTTTCCTCCAAGTCTTCACGTTCGGACTTCTTCACACCATGGTAACGTATTTCGGACACACGGGGCCGCATGGTCAGGTGGATGGTGAGCCACACGCTGTCGCCTACTTCCTTGTCGGCGGTGATGCTCACGTCGGCAAACAGGCCGTGCCGCCAGTAGCGCTTGCAGGCTTGAGTGGTCTCGTCGCCAGGTAATGAGATTGTTTGGCCTTTGGACAGTCCGGACAGTCCGATTATCACGTAGTCTTCGTAGTTTTGTGCGCCCTCCACCTTGATATCGGCGATGGCCCGTTTCTTGGGTGTGCCGGAGTAGAGTATTACAGGTGTCTCCGCTGGCTCGCTTGCATTGCTGTTGGCTTCTTGTGCCATGCCTGCCGTAGTGCCGGCCAGCGAAAAGGTGATGGCCAAAAGTATGGAGAAGATACGATAGTGCATTTTGTTGAAAAGTGTGTTATATGAGTTAAAAGTAGGTTGCATATTACTCTTGTTTCCGTTCAACTTATCTGTTCGCTGGTCTTGCCAAACCGTCGTTCCCGCTTTTGGTAGGCGCAAATGGCCTTATGGAACTCCTCTTGATGGAAGTCAGGCCAATATGTGTCGCAGAAGTACAGTTCGGAGTAGGCGCATTGCCATAGCAGGTAGTTGCTTAGCCGCAGTTCGCCCCCGGTGCGTATCAGCAGGTCGGGGTCGGGCATGAAATTGGTTTCCAGTCGTTGTGCGAGCAGGTGGGAGTCGATGTCTTCGGGCGAGAGTTCCCCGCGTTGCACGGCGAGGGCTACCTCTTTGGCCGCCTTGGTGATTTCCCAGCGTGAGGAGTAGCTTAGAGCTAATACCAAACACATGCCGTTGTTGCGTGAGGTGTGTTCTATGCATGTCTGCAAGCGTTGCCTCACGTTTTCGGGCAGTTTTCCCATGTCGCCAATGACGCGGAAGCTGACGTTGTTCTTCATGAACGTTTCCTCTTCAATGGAATCGAAGAGCAGGCTCATCAAAGCGGTCACTTCTGCGGCGGGACGGTTCCAGTTTTCCGTGGAAAAGGTGTACAACGTCAGGTATTTGATGCCCAGACGTGCAGCCTCTTCAACGACGATGTGCACCGTCTCGGCACCTACCTGGTGGCCGTAACTGCGTTCGCGTCCTTGCTGCTTGGCCCATCTGCCGTTGCCGTCCATAATGATGGCCACGTGCTGTGGTATCCGGCTCATGTCTATTTGTTCCTTATATGACATTGTCCTCAGTTATTACATTCCTTGCATTTCGGGAAAAGGTCGTAGGTCAGGAAAAAGAGGACGTGTGCATAACTGTCCTTGTTTTTCAGGCCTTTGCCTTTTATCTGGTACGGGTCGTTCAACTGTAGCCCCGACTCATGTTCCACATCCAAGCAGTCGCTCAGCGTGAAGCGCATGGTCAGCTCGCATCCTATGTTGACGCGGGAGGCCACTTTGTACTTGATGCCGGTTCCAACAGGGAAGTTGACGGTGAACGTATTACTTCCTCTCGTGGCCAGGGTCAGTCCCACGCCGCCCAAAATGTAGGGCGTAAAGCGGCGGTCGCCCCGGTAGGCGTTCGTACCATATCCCAAAAAGTTATATTCGAACTGCGCACCCAAGTCGAAGACTGTCCGCCGGAACGACGTCCAAGCCCCGTCAGGGTAGGCGTTGTCGAAGTCTCTCGTGTCGCCGGATATCCTGCCGGCGGTCAGGTTGGCCTTGATGGCCATGTGCGGGTTCAGCAAGCGGCGTGCCATCAGTCCGCCGACCGCTCCCGTGTCTTTGAACGGCTTGCTGAAGTTGGCGTCGCCCATGTAAAAGCTTCCTCCCACGGAGGCGCCAAGTTCCCATGTGTATTCCTCGTCTTGTGCGTGGACAAGGCTTGGCGCCAAGGCTAGCAACATGCCGAGAACCCATATCTTAAACATCCGCTTCATGCCGTACTTTCTTTTTCCGTCCTATATACATTATATATATAGCTAAGAACGGCGTAAGCGCCGATTTATTTTACTGCCGCTCGAAGCCCAGCTTGTTGAGCCTTCCGCGCCACACTTCGTTTTCCGTGCTGTTGCCGCCGAATATCACCCAGATGAAGTCGCGTTTGTCCGCGGCAGACACGGTGGGGTCTTCGGTCGGCTCGACCACTATGGTGTAGTCTGTTTTGCCTTCGAATTCAGCAGGCAGGCGGAACTTCTTGTCGGCCCCGTACCATGCAATGCCTGCGATGGAAGAGTAGATGGTATCCATCTGGCCGCCGAACAGGTGGTAGTTGCCGCCGTAGTATGTCAGCATCGGACGGTCTATGGCAGGGCACCACTTGTTGTCTGCCGTGGTCTCGAGGCTGCCCCAACCCTTGCCGTCGGTAGTGAACCAAGGTATGGTCTTCTTTTCGTCGGCGTGTGGCAAGCCCACTACGACAGCCTTGTTCAGGCCGGCGCGGTTGGTTTCTATGGTGTATTGCAGTTGTTGCGTGGGGAATCCCTGAGGTACCGTCTCGCCCGTGTTCCATGTTTGCCCGTCGGTGGTAGTGCAGAACGATTGCGTGTTGTCCGCATTTTGGCGGATGGCAGAAAGCGTAGGCTGCAATCCCGTCACCTTATCGTGCGGCAGGCTGGCCACCAGCGCGGTGACATTGCCGCTCAGCGCGTCGTTCTTCTGCCATGTTACGCCGTCGGCGGAGGTGTAGACGTCGCCTGCGGCCAGCATGTACAGGTCGCCGGAGAATTGTATGAGCGAGGTGATGTCAGCATCGGCCGGAAGCCCGCTCACGGCGATGGCACCGCTCCAACCATAAGCGTCGGGGGCGGTGGATGTCTTATACATCTCGGTGGCCGATGTGTAGAGCAGCAGTTCGCCGTCTTTCACCACAGCCTTGCGGGCGTTGCCCGTAGAGGGTGCGGAGGTGTTGAGCGCATCCAGTTTGGTCCACTTCAGCGAGTCGGGATCTTGTTCGTGCACGCGCACTTGCAGCACATAATCGCGTGTGGTAAGGCCGTCGGGGGCATACACTTTGAACTTGATGCCCTCTTGTCCCTGCTGGTTCATGGCGGGCAAAAGGTCTTGGTGGTTTTCTGTGTTGAATACCGTGTCGGCCGATGTTACCGTGAAAGGCACGGTCATGGTCACCAGGATGCTGTCGATGATGGTGTCGGCATCCATGGGGAGCGAATCGAGGTTATATATGAGGTTCTTTATGTGGTCTATCTCGAACTTGTAGTCTATACCGTGAATCGTGTCGAGGCTGAAGGCGTGTATCGTGGCGTCGGTGCTGTAATCTTCCACCTCTTCCGAACCGAGGCAGGAGCTGATGCAGACGGAGAATATTAGAAAACTCGCGATGATCGACAGAAATTGGGTTCTCATTGGTTACTTGTCAAATATAAAGTTCCTTCTTTTTAGTTTTTATAGCCCTGCCGTATTCCGTTCCCGTGTTGCGCCTTGTTCGGGCGGACGGAAAGGAGGCAATCCGGCAAGGTTTGCGAGGTGCAAAAATAGGAAACATTTCGTTGTGCCTGACCCTTTATTGCCAAGTTTTATATAAAATTATAGATAAAAGAGCCGCTTATGCCGACGAATTTCCTCTTGCAAAGGACGTTCTGTTTCCTGTCATTGTGCCCTATAATGACGTATGTACCTGCCGAAATGCTGCACGGTTTCGCAAAAATTTTTTTTGTCTATCGCGGGAGCCTCCACGCCCGAACCCAGCCGCAGGGGCGATTCTTCCACGAAGGCCTCGTCCCACAGCCCGGAGCGGAGGAACGATTGCAGCAGTTCCCTGCCGCCTTCCACCAGCAGCGACTGGATGTTACGCGAATGCAGGGCGAGCATCAGCTGTGGCAGGATGTCACGCGAGTAGTCCAGTACCAGATATTCCACGCCGGGCAGCCGTTTGGCACGTGCCGGGGGAGGCGACTGGGTGACGACGAGCGTGGGCACGCTGCCGTCGAACAGGTGCAGCGTGCGGGGCAGGCGGCGTTTGCGGTCGAGCACCACGCGCAGAGGCTGTCGCCCGTACCAATGGCGCACGGTGAGCGAGGGGTCGTCAAGCAGCGCGGTGCGCGTGCCCACCATGATGGCCATGTGCTCGGCGCGCAGCTTGTGCACCAACATGGCCGACAGCGGGCTGGACAAGATGGCGGGCCGCCCGTCCTCGCGTTGGCGGTCGATGAACCCGTCGGCCGACTCGGCCCACTTCAGCGTCACATAGGGGCGGTGGCGGGTATAGTAGGTAACGAAACGGCTGATGAGCGTGCGGCATTCTTCTTCGCACACGCCGGTCACCACTTCGCGCCCCGCCTCGCGCAGCTTGGCCAGTCCGCGCCCCGCCACTTCGGGGAAGGGGTCCAGGCATCCGGCCACGATGCGGGGAATGCCCTTTTCGATGACGAGGTCGGCGCAGGGTGGTGTCTTGCCATAGTGTGAGCACGGCTCCAGGCTGACGTACAGCGTGGAACGCCGCAGCAGCGACGGGTCGGCCACGGAGCGTATGGCGTTCACCTCGGCATGGGCCTCGCCGCAGCGCACGTGGTAGCCCTCGCCTATGATGCGTCCGTCACATACGATGACGGCGCCCACCATGGGGTTGAGCGGCGTGTTGCACCATCCGTTCCTGGCCAGCTGGATGCAGCGGCGCATGTACATTTCGTCTTCTGTCCTTATGTTTCCTGTTTGGTTCATATCTCTCATATTATTCTGGTTTCCAGTAGGTATTATCCGCCGTTGCTCGCAACGCGTTCCGTCCGTGCTCGCAACGCGTTGCGCTCCTGCTTCCAACGTGTTGCGTCCGCGCTCGCGACATGTTGCGCTTCCGGGGGCATTGCGTAATGAAAATATTTTGCTACTTTTGCACCCCGGAACAGCTGATATGCCAGCCCCGATGGACATCTCCGTAAAATATATCCGTGACACCCTTGCCCGTTGCCATCCACGGCCCGAAGCCTCGGCCTTGGCGCGCGTGGTGTGCTGCGAGGAGCTGGGCCTGTCGTCGGCGGATTATTTCCTGGGCAAAGATATTACTTTATCTCCAAAAGACGAGCAAAAGCTGGAAAGCATTCTCGCCCGCCTGTGCCGCCATGAGCCGGTGCAGTATGTGCTGGGCCGTGCGCGCTTCCTGGGCCGCGACTTCCATGTGGAGCCGGGCGTGCTCATTCCCCGTCCGGAAACGGAAGAACTGGTGGAACTGATACTGCGCGAACTTTCGGGCACGCCGCGTGTGCTCGACGTGGGCACGGGCAGCGGCTGCATAGCCGTCACGCTGGCCCTTGAAATGCCCGGTGCGGAAGTCTGTGCGTGGGACGTGTCGCCCCGTGCCCTCGAAGTGGCGCAGGCCAACTGCCGCCTGCTGCATGCCGCGGTGGACTTCCGTCTGCGCGATGTGTTCGCCTGCGACCCGCAGGACGGCGGGCAGTACGATGTCATCGTGAGCAATCCGCCCTATGTGGCCGAGGCCGAGAAGCGCGACATGGCGCCCGAGGTGCTCGACTGGGAACCCTCCGAGGCGCTTTTCGTGCCGGACGACGACCCGCTGCGTTATTACCGCCGCATAGGCCGGCTGGGGCTTGAAAGGCTCAAGCCCGGCGGACGCATTTATCTGGAGATAAACCGCGCCTACGGCCCGCAGTTGCTGCAACTGTTCCGCGGACAGGGCTATGGCGACATGCGCCTGCTGAAGGACCTCTCAGGCAACGACCGATTCGTGGTGCTGCGCCATCCCGGAGGCGGACCGGCCTGTCTTAAGGAATAGATTTCGTAATTAACACACATATATGGGACAAATAAGTGAAATGACTGAGGGCGAAGCGTTCGACCGCATGGCGGCTTACTGCGCTTCTGCCGAACATTGCCGTTCCGAGGTTGCCGAGAAAATGCAGCGTTGGGGCGTGGACTACGGCGTGGTGGAGCACGTGGTGGAGCGTTTGGTATGCGAGAAATACATCGACGAAGACCGCTATTGCCGCGCCTTTGTCAACGACAAATACCGCTTCGACAAGTGGGGCAAGGCCAAGATAGCCCAGGCTCTCCGCCTGAAGAAGATTTCCCCGCTGGTGTACGGCCAGGCCCTTGCCACCATCGACCAGGAGGAGTACTTGCGGATATTGCGCGGCTTGCTCGACTCGAAGCGCAAGAGCGTGCGTGGCGGCGAGGAACGCGAGCGCAACGCCAAACTGGTGCGCTTTGCCTTGAGCCGGGGATTCGAAATGGACGACATACGCCTCTGCATGGAAGTGGCGGAGGAAAATGACGAGCCGGCATGAAAAAATATGCCCCGCCTCGTGCCGATTTTCATTCCCTTTCCTTAATTTTGTGCCGGAATTAATAACAAGTGGAATGGCTATGAAGACTTTAGAAAGATTGTTTGCGGAGAAACTGTTGAAGATTAAGGCTATCAAGTTGCAGCCGGACAACCCCTTTACTTGGGCCTCCGGGTGGAAGTCGCCTTTCTATTGCGATAACCGTAAGACGTTGTCGTATCCCTCGCTCCGTAGTTTTGTGAAAACAGAAATCACGCGGCTCATCCTGGAACGTTTCGGGCAAGTGGACGCCATTGCAGGCGTGGCTACCGGAGCCATACCCCAAGGTGCCTTGGTGGCTGATGCGTTGAACCTGCCGTTTGTCTATGTCCGCTCCACTCCGAAAGACCACGGGCTTGAAAACCTGATCGAGGGCGAGCTTCGTCCCGGCATGAAGGTCGTGGTGGTGGAAGACCTCGTGTCTACCGGGGGCAGCAGCCTCAAAGCCGTGGAAGCCATCCGGCGCGACGGATGCGAAGTGATAGGCATGGTGGCATCGTACACCTACGGCTTCCCCGTGGCCGAGAAGGCTTTCAAGGATGCCAAGGTGACGCTGGTGACGCTCACCAACTACGAGGCGGTGCTCGAAGTGGCGTTGCGCACGGGCTACATCAAGGACTCTGACGTGGAAACCTTGAACGAGTGGCGCAAAGACCCCGCACATTGGTGTGCCGGAGTGTAAGGGCAACGTGTTTTTTCAGTATATACAATTCATAAGATTTTATAAGCGGAAGAACCGTTCGGATGCACCCGTGTCCGGGCTGTTCTTCTTTTGTTTTGAACCAACGCTGCATTATGACGAAATTCGAAAGTAACGTAAAGCTGGTGAACGCCCCGCAAGAGGCGGTGTACGCCAAACTGTCCGACCTGAACAACTTGGAGAAGATAAAAGACAGCCTCCCGGCCGACAAGGTGAAGAACCTGACCTTCGACGCCGAGAGCATGAGCATAGAGGTGCCGCCCGTGGGAACCATCACGCTCAGCATTGTGGAGAAGGAACCGTGCAAGTGCATCAAGTTCGGTACCACGCAGTCGCCCCTGCCGTTCAACCTTTGGATTCAACTGCTTCCCGCAGGCGACACGCAATGCAAGATGAAGTTGACCATCGGATTGGAGGTCAGCACATTCGTGAAGGTCATGATTCAGAAGCCCCTGCAAGACGGCGTGGAAAAGATGGCCGACGCGCTGGCAAGCTTTCCGTACTGACAACATACGTAAACCGTTTAGACTAAAAATATACCGATATGGCTCAGAAACTTTGGGAAAAATCCGTGCAGGTCAACAAGGACATAGAGCGGTTCACCGTGGGGCGCGACCGCGAGCTTGACCTCTATTTGGCCAAGTATGACGTGCTTGGCTCCATGGCTCACATCACGATGTTGCAAAGCATAGGGCTGCTTTCCGCCGACGAGCTTCGGATGCTCCTTGCCGAGTTGAAGGACATCTATGCGCAGGCCGAGCGTGGCGAGTTCGTGATAGAAGAAGGTGTGGAGGATGTGCACTCGCAGGTGGAATTGATGTTGACGCGCCGTCTTGGCGATGTGGGCAAGAAGATACATAGTGGCCGCTCGCGCAACGACCAGGTGCTGCTCGACCTGAAACTGTTTACCCGTGCCGAGATAAAGGATGTCGCCACGGAGGTGGAACGCCTCTTTGCCGAGCTCATCGCCCAAAGTGAACGCTACAAAGACGTGCTGATGCCGGGATACACCCATTTGCAGATAGCCATGCCCTCGTCGTTCGGCCTGTGGTTCGGCGCATATGCCGAGAGCTTAGTGGACGACATGCTGTTCCTGCAGGCGGCATTCAAGATGTGTAACCGCAATCCGCTTGGCTCGGCGGCCGGTTACGGCTCTTCTTTCCCGCTGGATCGTACCATGACTACCCGTCTATTGGGCTTCGACTCGCTGGACTACAACGTGGTCTATGCCCAGATGGGACGGGGCAAGATGGAGCGGAACGTGGCATTCGCCTTGGCCACCATTGCCGGCACGCTTTCCAAGCTGGCGTTCGATGCCTGCCTGTTCAACAGCCAGAATTTCGGCTTCGTCAAGTTGCCGGACGACTGTACCACCGGCTCCAGCATCATGCCCCATAAGAAGAATCCCGATGTATTCGAGCTGACACGTGCCAAGTGCAACAAGATACAGTCGCTACCGCAGCAAATCATGATGATAGCGAACAACCTGCCGTCCGGCTATTTCCGTGACCTGCAAATCATCAAGGAGGTGTTCTTGCCCGCATTCCAAGAACTGAAAGACTGTTTGCGCATGACAACGTATATCATAAGTGAGATAAAGGTGAACGAAAACATCTTGGACGACAGACGCTACGACCTTATCTTCAGCGTGGAAGAGGTAAACCGTTTGGCCCGCGCAGGCATGCCTTTCCGCGATGCCTACAAGAAAGTGGGGCTGGACATAGAGGCGGGCCGTTTCTCGCACCCCAAGGCTGTGCACCACACGCACGAAGGGAGCATCGGTAACCTGTGCAACGACAAGATAGAGGTCCTGATGCAACAAGTGGTGGACGGCTTCGGCTTTGCCGGGATGGAGGCTGCCGAAAAATCCCTGTTGGGCAGGGATTGACGGAGGAGGGTATCTATGCGCAAGTTCCTGTTTGTGTCGTTGGTGCTGCTCATGGGTGCGGCCGGATGCGGCAAGACGTATGAGTCTTCCATTCCGTCCGTGTCGTTCTCCTTTTCGTGCAACCTCAACCAGTCTCCCTATTATAAGATAACCATGCCCGGACAGTTCCTGAAGGTGACGCGTAACGTCAACGGCCTTTCGGTGGGTTATACCGGGCTTATCATCGGACAGTCTGTCTTCTCCGACGCGGGCAATCCGCTTTATTGTGCCTATGACGCCGCTTGCCCGGTGGAAGCCTCGCGAAGCGTGTCGCTCGAGGTGGAAGACGACGGCTTGGGTACGGCCCGGTGTCCGGAGTGCGGGGCCGTGTTCAACCTTAGCGCGAACGGCACCCGGAGTGATGGCTTGGGGGGTGAAATATTGCGTTCCTACAAAGTCACCTTGGCCGGCGATAACCTCCGTGTACAGAACTGATCCGGTGCACATTTCATACGAAATGTTTGGCTGTGCCGTGGAAACTCCTTATCTTTGCAGCCATCATTTCGCATTAAGCGGCAATAGCTCAGTTGGTAGAGCACAACCTTGCCAAGGTTGGGGTCGCGAGTTCAAGTCTCGTTTGCCGCTCCAGTAACAACAGGTTGCCCGGATGGTGGAATGGTAGACACGAAGGACTTAAAATCCTTTGGCCAGTAATGGCTGTGCGGGTTCAAGTCCCGCTCCGGGTACGTAAATCCCTTGTCGAACGGTGTTTCGGCAAGGGATTCTTTTTTATCTTTAAGCGGTTTCGTGCAGGTTTCTTGTATTTGTAACATGGGTGCAACATGTTTGCAACAACTCCTTGCCACCTTTACACTCAAATTACCTTGAATAAAGAACGGGGGCCCGGAAACGGTCTGCCGGTTTATTCTTGTATGGGACACATTATTTGGAAACAAACATGTAAAGGATACACTATGGGTAAAGTGAAACAGGTTGGCAGTAAAGACTTGTCGGCCGCATATATTGACCGCGACCTTAGTTGGATGTACTTCAACCGCCGCATTTTGCAAGAAGCCATGAAGGAACAGGTACCGTTGTTGGAACGCTTGAACTTCCTGGGCATTTACTCCAGCAACCTGGACGAGTTCTTCCGTGTGCGCATGGCCACGCTAAGCCGCATTGTGGAGTATGATGACAAGAGCGTGAAAACCGAGCGGGAGCGTGTGGCCCGCCTGATAAAGCAGATTACCAAGCTGAACAACCGCTATGCCAAGGAGTACGAACATACCATCCGCCATGTGACGGAGTGTCTGCGTACCGAAAACATTTTCCTGCTGAAGGAAGACGAGCTTAATGGAGAGCAGCAGGACTTTGTACGCCAGTTTTTCCGCAAACGCTTGAGTGGTTTCCTCAGCCCCATTTGGCTATCGGAGGTGAAGCAACTTACCAACGAGACGGACGAGAACATCTATCTGGCCATAAAGATGCAACCGGAGGGCAAGAGGGGTGTGGAGTATGCTCTCATGTCGCTGCCCGTGGCCGTGTGCGGGCGTTTCGTCCGCTTGCCGGGCAATGGCGTGAACAACTATTTGATGTACTTGGACGATGTGGTACGCTTTTGCCTTCCGTTGATATTTTGTGGCATGGGATACGCGCACTTCGAGGCTTATGCTTTCAAGTTCACTAAAGACGCGGAGATGGAGATAGACAACGACCTCCGCAACGGTATGTTACAGAAGATTGCCAAGGGCGTGAAGAGCCGCCGGAAGGGCGACGCCCTGCGCGTGATATACGACGCGGCCATGCCGAAAGACTTGCAAAAGCGCGTGATGAACAAGTTGAACCTCGACAAACTGGACACGGTGTTGGCCGGCGGGCGCTACCATAACCATAAAGACCTTATGTCGTTCCCCGACTGCGGGCGCAAGGACTTGAAATACCCCACATGGGAGCCGCTGCAAAAGCGCGAGTTCGAAGGCGGGGAAAGTCTGCTGGAACTAATCCACCAGAAAGACCGCTTCATACATGTGCCCTATCACAGCTTCGATTATTATATACGCCTCTTGCAGGAGGCGGCCATCAGCAAGCAGGTCCGGAGCATCAAGACCACCCTTTACCGCCTTGCCAAAGGATCGGAGGTGGTGAACGCCCTGATTTGCGCTGCCCGTAACGGCAAAAAGGTAACTGTGGTCATCGAGTTGTTGGCGCGTTTTGACGAAGCGTCCAACATAGGCTGGTCGAAACTGATGCAGGACGAGGGAATCCACGTCATATTCGGTGTGGAGGGGTTGAAGGTGCACTCCAAAATCACGCACATCGGCATGAAAAGGGAGCCGGACATAGCCTGCATTAGCACCGGAAACTTCCACGAAGGCAACGCCAGGGTATATACCGACTACATGCTGATGACGGCGGACAGGAACGTTGTGCGTGACGTGGACAATGTGTTCCGCTTTATCGAGAAACCCTACGCCCCCGTACGTTTCAAGGAACTGCTCGTGTCGCCCAACGAGATGAAGCGCAAGTTCGTCCGGCTTGTGGACGATGAAATCCGGAACCATCTGGCCGGCAAACCTGCCTACATCCGCGTGAAGATAAACCACATCACGGAACCTGTCATGGTGAAGAAGCTGTACGAGGCTTCGGCCAACGGCGTGCCGGTGGACTTGCTGGTGCGGGGCAATTGCTCGCTGGTGACGGGTGTGCCCGGACTGAGCGACACGATGCGCATCTGCGGCATCATAGACCGCTACCTGGAGCACTCGCGCATTTTCATCTTCGCATCCGGGGGAGAGGAGAAGTGTTTCATCGGCTCGGCCGACTGGATGCCCCGCAACCTCGACAACCGCGTGGAAGTGATTACGCCGGTGTACGACCCCGACATCAAGGCCGACTTGAAGCGCGTGGTGGACTATGGCCTGCGCGACACCTGTCAAGGACGCGTGGTGGACGGAAAGGGCGGGAACCAACCTTGGACCACGGAGGACAACATGCCCTTCCGCTCGCAAGAAGAACTTTATAACTACTACAAAAACAAAGAGGACAATGTGTAAGAAGTGCTACGCAGCCATAGACATAGGCACCAACGCCGTGCGGCTGCTCATCAAGAAAGTAGAAGAGTGTGACGATGCGCAGGCCTGCCGCCTGTCCAAGGCCCTGATGCTGCGCGTGCCCCTGCGTTTGGGGTTCGATGTGTTTCCCCTGGGGGAAATCACGGAAGGCAAGGCGGTGAAGCTGCGTCGCCTGATGAAGGCCTACCGCCAGCTCATGAAGATTTACGACGTGACGGACTACCGCGCCTGCGCCACATCGGCCATGCGCGACGCCTCCAACGGCAAGGCCGTCATCAAGAAGATAGAGAAAGACACCGGTATACACATCGAGGTGATAGACGGACAGGAAGAGGCCCGCATGGTGTATAACAACCATGTGGAGTGCTTGGAAGACCGCAGCGGCAACTACATATACGTGGACGTGGGCGGGGGCAGCACGGAGGTAAACCTGCTGCTCAACGGTGAACTCACGCACTCGCGCTCTTACAACATAGGTACCGTGCGCATGCTGAGCGGCTTGGTGAAGCCGGAAACCTGGGAGGCCATGAAGGCCGACCTGGCACAGCTTGCCGAGGGCGTGCAAGGCATCAACATCATCGGTTCGGGCGGCAACATCAACAAGCTCTACCGCCTGGCGTCGGACAAGGACAAGAAGCGCCAGCGCATGCCGGTGGCCTCGCTGCAACGCCTGTATGACGAGCTGAAGCCGCTCACGCCGGAGCAGCGCATGACTCAATACGGCCTGAAGCCCGACCGTGCGGACGTGATAGTGCCCGCCGCAGAGATATTCCTCACCATCGCCCGCTTGGTGAAGGCCGACTTCGTGCACGTGCCCGTCATCGGTCTGGCAGACGGCATCATAGACAGCCTTTACCTGCAAGACCGCCTCAAGGCCGACGCCACGGTGGGGTAGGCGCACCGGCCTTGGATCGGTGAGGCTCCTTGTCCCGTATTCCCGGCCTTATGCCTTTTCCTTCCCAGCCCTTTCGCTTGCTTACCCACGGCCGTGGGTATATTGCTCCACCCGGGTGGGAATATCGTCCCACGGGGGTGGGGATATCGAACCACCCGGGTGGGTAAGTATGTCGGGGCCGTATTGCCCGCAGGTTGCAGGCACTTTTCATGCTATTATAACGTTTTTGACATCTTTCCGTAATACGGCGGGGCTACATTTGCAGTAGAAAAAGAAAGGAGAACGATGCTATGATACAACAACGTGCAGACTTCACGGTGGAGGCCGCCAAGGGCGGCGGGTTCTTTGCCTACTACATGGACAACCTGCTTTGCAGCGCGTATGGCGAAACGCCGGACGAAGCGCGGAGCAACCTGGAACGGGTGGTAGAGGACTTCGTGAGCGATATGTATATGGTAGAGGAATACGTGTGAACTCTTTTTTTACAGTAAGAGAATAAGGCTTCTTACGATTTATCCATAAATTCTCAACAGGGGGCCGTATCCGCGTGAGGCGGATACGGCCTGTTTCTTTGTGTGTCTCGGTGCGGACGGGGCTTAGCGGCAATACTTTTCCGTGCGTGCGTCGCGGATGACGCCTTGCCAGCAGAGGCCGTAGCCGAAGTCGTACACATGGCCGTCGGCATCCGTGTGGCAGCGCATGTCGCGGGGTGTGTCCTCGGCCTGCTCTTCCACGGCGTCCATGTCGGCGGGCATCTGCATGGGCAGCAGACCGGACGGCTCGTGTGCTCCCGTCACCAGGTCGAGCACCACTTGGTTCTGTACGTCGAAGGTGGCGAACAGCGCGTCGGCATACGGCTCTATCTCGCGCATCACCATGGGGTTTGCCAGGTTGACGGCCACGATGACGGGGCGGTCGCCCATCTGCCGCTTCACGTCTTGCACCAGCAGCATGTCGCCCCGGTTCACGGTGTGGGTGGTCTTTCCCAGATAGCTGCGGTTGGTGAACGGCTCGAACGGGTCGCCCCCGGCCAGACTGACCGGGCGGGCTTTGCGCGCCGTATAGTCTTCGTATTGCAGGCTGATGGGGAGGTAGCCGTTGCCGCCCTTCGCCAGGTCGTCCAGGCTGTAGCCGCTGCCGCCGTTGGGCGATTCGATGAAGACGATGGCCACGTCGGCCTCTTCGGCCGTGTCTACCACGTCGAAATACCGCGAAGCCAGCGCGCGGCTCACCGGCACGATGTCGCGTGCGGCCACCATCGTTCCCCAGAAACCCCGGTATTCCGGGAGGTGCCGCGTGGGGATGTATGCCTTTTTCCGCCCTTTCAAAGGAAGGATGTCGCCGTGGTTCTTCAGCATCACCGTGCTCTTGACTTGTGCCTCGTAGCCTTCTGCCATGTATTCAGGGCAACCCACCACGCGGGCCGAACGGGCAGGGTCGAGGTAGGGGTTCTCGAACAGTCCGGTGCGGAAGATGTTGAGCAGCAGGCGGCGTGCCGATTGGCGCATGCGCCGCTCCATCCTCTCCTGGCCGTGCTCCTCCACGCCCATGCGGTAAGCTTCGAGCACGGGTAGTTTGTCGTTGTTGCCGCCGAACTGGTCCACGCCGGCCATCAGCGCCTTGTAGTGGCGTTGCGCCACGGTGAGCTTTTCCACTCCCCAAGGCTTGCCCGAGTGGACTCCGGGATGCTTTTCGTCCGCCGTCACCAGCCAGTCGGTGCACACCACGCCGTCGAACCCGGCCTCTTGGCGCAGTTGGCGGGTGATGATGTCGGGGTCGTAGCTGTTGGCCACCATCTCGCAGCCCTGGCCCACGGAGATGGTGTAGTAGGGCATGACGGCCGAGGCCGACCGTGTCTTGCCCTCCAGCCGGAAGGCTCCCTCGGTGAACGCCCGCTTGTGCAGGGGCAAGTTATTGTTGGGGAAGATGGCGTACTTGCCGAATCCGTAGTGCGCGTCGCGCCCCGCCTCGCAGGCCCCGCCGCCCGGCCAATGTTTCACCATGGTGTTCACGCTCTGCGCTCCCCACCCGTCGGGCGTGTCCGAAGATTGGAATCCATCGCAGTAGGCACGTGTCAGGTCGGCGGCCAGCGTGGGATCCTCGCCGAACGTACCATGGCAGCGGTACCAGCGCGGGTCTGTAGCGATGTCGGCCTGGGGGGACAGGGCCGTGGTGAAGCCCATGGCGCGGTATTCCTCGGAAGCCACTTCGCCGAAGCGGCGCACCAATTCCGGCGAGAACGTGGCGGCCAGCCCCAGCGGGCTGGGCCAAGTGGAAATGTGCCCGCCACCTCCTGCGTTGAACTCCGCGTCGGCACGGGCCGAATGGCGCGGGTCGGACGAGTTGTTGGCCGGGATGCCGTGACCCAAACCTTCCACATATGCCTGCAGCCGGTTGTTCCAGCGGGCGGCGGTCTCCGGGTTTTTCACGATGGTGACCAGCACGTGCCGCAGGTGGTCTTCCTTGAGGAAACGCTTCTGGTGGTCGGTCAGTTCCCACGGGGCGGCACCGCTTTCCTCATAAGGCTTGCCGCCGTAGGGCGACACGTCGTAAGAGGTGGCAGGCACGGCTTGATGGTTGCTGTAGAGCATGAGGCCCGCAATCTCTTCGATGCTGAGCTTCGACACGAGGTCGTCCACGCGCCGTTCCACGGGTTGGCGCCAGTCCTCGTAGACGCTGAGTTGGCCGTCGCCGTCCAGGTCTTTGAAGGCATAGCCGTCCTGCTCGATGATGCGCAGGCCCGATTCGGGGGAATAGCCCAGCGTGGCTCCCCCCTGTTGCGTGATGAGGCGGTAGCCGTCGCACGCTTGTTCTTTCCATTTCTTCATGATGGTTTTGACTTTTATGGATTGGTATTCCGGTATGGTCGTGTCAGCGCAGCAGAGGTCTGCGGTTGCCGAAGGTGTATCCCACGCCCAGCATCAGGAAGTTCGGGTCGTGGAAGTTCTTCAGGTTGTAGCCCACGTGCAAGTAGGCGTCGTGCGTGACGCGCATCTTCAGGGCGAGCGTCTGGTAGAATGCCTTTTGGTCGCCCCCGTTGTGCAGGATGTTCGCGCCGAGGCCTATGTTGATAGAGAAGAACGGGGTCACGAACTCGCCGCGGGCGGACAGGCCGAGCGACATCTGCTTGCCGGCCTTGGGCGTGTGGAACTCGCTGTCTTCGCTCGCCGTGATGCCCGCCGAACCATCGAATAAGCCGTCGAGCGACACGCCGGCGCGGAACTTGTAGCTCAGGTTGTACATGGGTGCGAGGCTGAAGCCCGCCACGCCATAGGTGCCGGGTGCGGCGGCCTGTCCCCAAGGGGCGTTGACCACCTTACGCCGCCAAGAGCCGAAGAGCGTGAGGTCGTAGCTGACGTGGCGCGGGAAGGCGGGTACGATGGCTCCTGACGGGCCGGGCTGCAGCTCGTCGGCCCGGCGGTTGAAGTTGTATGCCAGTCCTACCTCGAAGTCCGTCATGTTCAGTCCCCCGTTTGGGTAGCGCGTGTTGCCGTTGGAAAAGTGCGTGCCCGTCACGCCCAGGCGCAGGTCGAAGCGGGGCGAGAGGGCGTAGTTCAGCAGTATGCCGAGGTTCATGTAAGCGTTCGTCTTGGAGCCGATGACCATGTTGGCCTCGTTGCCCTCGTCCCAAAAGGGATGCCAGCCGAAGGCCACCCCGAAGCCCCACCGGTAGTCGAGCGTCAGGCGCGGGGCCAGGCGGGCCAAGCGTCCCCCTTGGAACACGTACAGCCCCACGGGCGTGCCCACTTCCGGGTAGTTCCCGAAGCCGAACATGGCCAGTCCCGCGCCCTGGTAGGTGCCGGGATACACCTGTTCCGTCTGGCTGCCGGGGCGGAAAGCCGCCGCGTACTCCAAATGCCCGGAAAAGTTGTGCCTGATGGGTTCGCCCTTGCGGTTGTCCCCGCTCAGGAACGAGTTGGTAGAGTAGATGTAGCCCAGCCTTCCCGCCACGCCGAGGCGGTGGATGAAGCGGGCGTGCGCGGCCACGGAGTCGCCTGCCGCTTCCGTCCGCCCGGCTTCCGTCTGCGCCTTCGCCATGTCGGGCCACAGCAGGCAGAGCAACAGGAGCAGCAGCGGGCGAAGGGCCTTGCGGTGGGTATGTGTCATATTCCTTATGCGTATTTAGGGGTTTCCGGCGGGGCGCGGCGGGCAGATGTTTCCCCGTGCGCCCCAATCCGCTGCAAATATAAACCTTTTCTCTTTTTATTCTCGCAAAAGCTTTATATTTGCGGGGACAATCGTGCAAGGCTTTTGCCCCTTTGTCCGCAACGCGTTCCGTCCGTGCTCGCAACGCATTGGAAGCGCGCTCGCGACATGTTGGAAGCACGCCCGCAACGCGTTGGGAACAAACGCCTGATGTGCTGCATGTTATCTATGAATGAAAAACAACGATGATTCATATGTCTTTGAAGTACTTTATGATTGCAACCTTATTGGCTTCCGCGCTTGCAGGGCAGGCGCAGGAGGCGGAACCGCGCCTGGACATCATCCCCGAACCGCGCGAAGTGAAACATGTGGGCGACAGCTCCTTCCAGTTGCGCCCCGGCACGCCCGTGCGGGTGAACGATGCCGCGCTGGACTTCACGGCCTCTTACTTGGCCGGTTACACCGACCGCTATCTGGGTATCCCCTTGCAAGCCGTGCCGTCGCCCAAGAAGGGGAAACGCAAGGCGTCTGCGGCGGATGAGGCCGGCCGTCCCGGCATTTATCTGGAGAACCTTTCCAACGGAGGCCCGGAGGGCGGCTATCTGCTGCGTGTCTCGGCGGAGGGCGGCGTGCGCGTGTCGGGCAACGATGCCGCAGGCGTGTTTTACGGCGTGCAGACCCTCATTCAGATGTTGCCTACGCGGGCCGGCGTGCTGCCCTTCCTGCCGGAGGTGGAGATAGAGGACAGTCCTCGCTTCGGCTACCGGGGCATGCACCTCGACGTGGTGCGCCACTTCTTCCCCGTGGAGTATATCAAACGCTACATCGACTTCCTGGCGTGGCACAAACTCAACTACTTCCACTGGCACTTGACCGACGACCAAGCTTGGCGGCTGGAGCTGAAAAGCCACCCGGAGCTGACGGCCCAGGCTTCCACACGCGAGGGCGAGATATTCGGATTGTATCCCGGCACCTACCACCCCCTGCCGTACGGAGGCTTCTACACGCAGGACGACGTGCGCGAGGTGGTGCGCTATGCTGCCGAACGCCACATCACCGTGATTCCCGAAATAGACATACCCGGCCACTGCATGGCCGTGCTGTCCGTCCATCCTGAGTTCAGCACCACGCCGGACGAACCCAAGAAGTGCGCCCAAACGTGGGGAATCTTCAACAAGTTCAACAACGTGCTGGCTCCCAAACCGGAGGTGTTCAGCTTCCTGCGCGACGTGTTCGCGGAGGTGTGCGACCTCTTCCCTGGCCAGTACGTGCATGTGGGCGGCGACGAGTGCGCCAAACGTTGGTGGCGGGACTGTCCCGAAACGCAGCAGTTCATGAAGGAAAACGGGCTGAAGGATGAGAAAGCCTTACAGAGCTACTTCATCCACTTCGTGCAAGGCGTGGTGAACGAAAAGGGCAAGACCCTGATAGGCTGGGACGAGATATTGGAAGGCGGCATTTCGGAGGACTGCGTGGTGATGAACTGGCGCAGACCGCAACAGGGCGCAAAGGCCGTCCGCACGGGCCATCGTACCATATTTACCTCTTCCGGATGGTCGTACTTCAACACGAAAGAGAGCCGGACGGCTCAGCTCGTTGCGCCGCGCGGCCCGCTGTCGCTGAAGAAAGTTTACTCCTATCCCATTGTGCCCGATTCGCTGACCGTCGAACAGGAGAAGCTGGTATGGGGCACGCAAGCCTGCCTGTGGACTGAGTACATCCCCACGACGTGGAAGGTGGAGTATTTCCTGTTCCCGCGTATTTCCGCCTTGGCCGAGAACGCCTGGTCCGTGCCCGAACGCCGCAGTTGGGAGAACTTCTCGCGCAAGATGTCCGCGCAGTTCGACCGTTACGACCTGTGGGGCGTGCGCTATTCCGAGGCTTTCTTCCGCACGGAAGACGTGGAGCGCGTGCGGTGATATAGGTACGGTTGGAAAGAAAGCTCTTATAAAAAGAACGGCGGGCTTATTGCCCGTCGTTCTTTCGTATCTCTACGCGGCGTATCTTGCCGCTGATGGTTTTGGGTAGTTCGTCCACGAACTCTATGACGCGTGGATATTTGTAGGGGGCCGTCACCCGTTTCACATGGTTTTGAAGCTCTTTGACCAGCGCGTCTCCCGCCTTGTCCTTGTAGTCTTTGGCGAGGACGATGGTGGCCTTCACCACCTGCCCCCGTATCTCGTCGGGCACGCCGGTGATGGCGCATTCCACAACGGCCGGGTGTGTCATCAGCGCGCTCTCCACTTCGAAGGGGCCTATGCGGTAACCGCTGCTCTTAATCACATCGTCTGCCCGGCCCACGAACCACAGGTATCCATCCTCGTCCTTCCAAGCCACGTCGCCGGTGTAGTACACCCCGTCGTGCCAAGCTTCGCGGGTACGCTGCGCGTCGCGGTAATATTCCTTGAACAGGCCCAGCGGCTTGCCTTTGTCTGTGCGGATGACAATCTGCCCTTGCTCTCCGGCTTCCACCGAGCGGCCGTCGCTGTCTATCAGATCCACGTCGTATTGCGGGTTGGGCAGCCCCATGCTTCCCGGCTTGGGCTCCATCCACGGCATGGTGGCAACTGTGAGGGTGGTCTCCGTCTGGCCGAAGCCTTCCATCAGACGGATGCCCGTCAGCTGCTTGAAGGTGTCGAACACGGCGGGGTTCAGCGCCTCGCCCGCTATGGTGCAGTATTGCAGCGACGAGAGATTATATTTCGTCAAATCTTCGTGTATGAGGAAACGGAATATGGTGGGCGGTGCGCACAACGAGGTGACGTGGTAGTCCTGTATCTTTTGCAGGATGTCCGCCGGCGTGAACTTCTCGTGGTCGTATACGAAGACATTTGCCCCGGCTATCCATTGCCCGTAGAGTTTACCCCATACAGCCTTTCCCCATCCCGTGTCGGCAATGGTGAGATGCAGGCTCTGTTCGGTCAGGTTGTGCCAGAAACAGCCTGTCACGATATGTCCCAACGGGTAGGTAAAATCGTGCGCCACCATCTTGGGTTCGCCTGTCGTACCGCTGGTGAAGTACATCAGCGAGATGTCGTCATTGGTGTTGGGGCGTTCGGGTTTGACGAAGGCGGGTGCGTTTTCTATTCCCTTATGGAAGTCGTCGAAGCCCTCGGGCACTTCCGGTCCCACGCTTACCAATTGCTTCACGCTGGGCGATTCGGGCATGGCAGCCTTGATGTGGTCCGTGATGACGCTTTCACCCGCTGCCACAATCATCTTGATGTCGGCCGCGTTGCAGCGGTACACTATGTCCTTCTTGGTCAGCAGATGTGTGGCGGGGATGGCCACCGCACCCAGTTTGTGCAGCGCGACGATGCTGAACCAAAACTCATAACGTCGCTTCAAGATGAGCATTACCATGTCGCCGTGCCCAATGCCGAGTTTTTGGAAGTAGGAGGCTGTCTGGTCGGTGTATTGTTTGATATCGGCAAAAGTGAATTGGCGGTGCTCGCCTTTGTCGTTAGTCCACAGCAAGGCGGGCTTATCGGGTTGCTCGGCTGCCCATGCGTCCACTACGTCGTATCCGAAGTTGAAGTTGTTCGGCACGATGATGTGTAGGTTGTCTATAAAGTCTTGTTGGGAAGTAAATGTGGTTTGGGTCAGGAATCTTTCTATCATAGTTTTATTCTTGATTCTTCGTTCACCGTTGTTCGTTTAAAGTATGATTGCGAGGAAACGTACTGTCTTTCCGTCGAGGGCTTTCATCCCGTGGGGAAGTTTCGAGTTGAAATAGATGCTGTCGCCCGGATTGAGTACCAGTTCTTTTCCGCCCACGCTCAGCAAAAGGCGTCCTTCTGTCACGAGGTTGAACTCTTGCCCGTCGTGGCTGTTGTAGTGCATGGGGGCATTGTCCGGCTCGACGGTGACGATGAAGGGGTCGGCCTTGCGGTTGCGGAAGCCGGCGGCCAAGGCTTGGTACTTGTAGGCCTTGGTGCGTTCCACGCTTACCCCTTTGCCTGCCCGTGTCAGGAAGTAGGCGCTCATTTTGGGCTCTTCGCCGAACATCAGCGCGTCCAGTTCGATGCCGTAGTGGCGGGCTATTTGTTGCAGCATGCTGACGGATATGTCGTACTCGCCCGACTCGGCGCGTTCGTATTCGGCTTGGCTTATGCCACAGTCGCGTGCCACATCGGCTGTCGTAAGCTCCATGGCTTCACGCAGTCCTCGCAGGCGTTCGGCTATTTGTTTTATTTGTTCGTCCATAATCAGTTATATAAATGCTTGTTGTTCGTAATGGCGGTTTTGCGGTGAGGTTGTGCCCTTCGCGGGGCGTCCGTCCGTTTATGCGGTTTATACGGCACTTGCCTTAAGGGCCTTGATGACGGCAGATGAAAAACCTCCGTGCTCCAGTTCGTTGATACCTTTGATGGTGAGGCCGCCGGGGGTACACACTTTGTCTATCTCCACGGCGGGATGCTCATGGTTGTTCAACAGGAGTTCGGCGGCTCCTTTCAGCGTCTGGGCCACCATGTGCAGGCTGTCGGCGGGGCGTATGCCCAGTTCCGTGGAGGCTTGCATGGCAGCTTGCGCGTATTTCAGCACATAAGCGATGCCGCACGAGGTGAGCGACGTGGCGGCGGCCAGTTGCTCTTCGGGCAACAGCATGGACGGCCCAAGCGGGGCAAGCATGTCCATTATGAGCTGTTGTTGCTGGGGTGTGGCATTAAGGGATGATACCAGCGTCATGCTTTGCCCGATGGCTGCGGCCGTATTGGGAATGACGCGGAAGAGCGAGATGTCGGGCACGCGTCCGTGCAAGGATGACGTATGAAGGAAACTCAGTATCTCGTCGAAGCTGCGCCCGGCCACGACGGACACCAATGTTTGCCCCTTGTGCAGCGGCAACTCCATCAGTACCTTGTCCAGCACCCATGGCTTGACGGCCAGTATGATGATGTCGGCGTCTTTGGCGGCTTCGGCATTGCTGTGCGTGGTCTGTATGTCGGGAAACTGTGCCTTCAAGCGGTTCAGTTTTTCTTGTGAAGGATTCGATACGACAATGTCGCTTGTGGCGACCCGTGTCCCTTGTGCCAGTCCGCAGGCTATGGCTCCTCCCATGTTACCTGCTCCTATAATGGCTGTTTTCATATCGTTTTGTATTCTTATTAGTGCATTATGGCTGCAAAAGTAAGGAAAAACGCCAGAACAAACTAATAAAAGGATAACGAATTTGCGGGAACTTCGCAGACGGCGTGTTTTTCTTACTTTGCCTTCTTGAGCCGGATGCGTCCCACGTCCGAAGTGTTGAACTCCATGATACCGTTCTTTATCGTCAGCTCGTCGTAGCAAGAGCCTTCGCCGTCCATGCCGTTGCACTCCTCGTAAGACGCGTAGAAGCCTTGGTAGGCATTCTTGCGGATTTCCTCGGCCAGCTCGTCTTTGTCTATCGGTTCCTGGCCGAGCATGCCGTAGACCACGGCCGCGCCCAGGTAGTCCAGTTGCGTGTCGAGGCTTGCTCTGTCGGACAGGCGATAGTCCACGTCCGTAACGGCCACGTCGAGTGTCTGGAGCCAATACGTCTGGTACAGGTCACCGAAGATGACCTCCCATTCTCCCTCGATGGAGGTCTCGGTCGTGTAGGTCACTTCGATGTCTTCCACCTCCTCCGTCATCGTGGTTAGGGTGTATTCAACGAACGTCCCGCCGTCCTTCAGGGCATCCGGCTCGTGCTTGAAGGTGTAGGTCTGCATTTGGTCGTAGGGCGTGCCATACTCGTCTTTCAGTTCCAATGTGGTTTGCCAAGTTCCTTCGGCGGCCTCGGCCAGTTTCGCGTCGCGGCAGCCGGACAGGGCGATGCACAGCGCGGCGGTTAGCGGTAACAAATACTTTTTCATTGTGTTTCTCGATATCAAGGGAGCGTTCGCGGCTTCCTTCGTTCCACCGCAAATATAGTAATATTTAGGGGAATGGGAAACTTTTCTCCGGGAAATCCCTTCCGCCCCAACCCGCCGTTTTCCGGCCCTTTGCCCGCAACGTGTTCCGTCCGTGCTCGGAGTGCGTTGCGCCCGTGCTCGCAACGTGTTGCGTCCGCGCTCCGAACACGTTGCGAGTAAACCGCCTGGATGTTGCCTGTGCAGACATGTCACAAGAGGGGCTTCAGGTTTGCGCGGTTGGCCTTTTCTCGTTACATTTGCAGGCATATTGTCATGACCAATACCGAAACATAGCATGAGAATAACCTTTCGCATTCAGTACCGCACCGTATGGGGCGAGAACCTGCGCGTGCTCGTGGGCGAAGACACGGTGGTGGAACTGTCCACCGCCGACGGATACAACTGGCAAGGAGAGGGGTCGTACACATCGGAGCTTCCCGCCGCGCCCGTGTCCTACCGTTACGAAGTGTGCCGCGAGGGCCGGAGTGTGCGCCGCGAGTTCGGGGCCATTCCCCACACGTTCTGTCCCGGTGCGGGTGGAGGCGGGCATTATTTGTTGCAAGACCATTGGCGCGACCTGCCGATGGCAGCCCACCGCTTCAGCTCCGCGTTCTGCACCCATGTCGAGGGCGATGGGGGGACATGTCCGCCCCCTGCCGCCAGGGAGGCGGTAGTGGTGTTCCGTGCGTTGTTTCCCTCCGGGAATGCCCGGCATGAGGTTCCCGCCCTCGTAGGCGGTTGTCCCGCCTTGGGCGACTGGGGGCAATCGGCCCCGGTGCGTATGCATAAGGTACGTCCCCATATGTGGCAGGCAATGGTGGCCGCGGCCTCGCTCCCGCCGCACTTCGAGTACAAATATGTGGCCGTCAGGCCTGAAGACGGCGGCATCGCGGCATGGGAGGAAGGTGACAACCGTGCGTTCGACACGCCTGTCCTGCATCCCGGCGAGATTTATGCAGGCCCGGAGGAGGAAATCTTCTTTCCCGGCGAGAATTACCGGATAGCCGGTTGCGCCATCCCCGTGTTCTCCATCCGTTCGGAGGGAAGCTTCGGCGTGGGCGACTTCGGCGACCTGAGGGCCTTTATCGACTGGGCTGCCGACACCGGTCAGCGGGCCGTGCAGATACTCCCCATAAACGACACCACCATGACGGGCACATGGACCGACTCTTATCCCTACAATAGCATCTCCATCTACGCGTTCCATCCCATGTACGTGGATGTGCGTCAGTTGCCTCCGCTGTGCGATGCGGAGCAGGCCGCCGCATTCGAGCAGAAACGCCGTGCGCTGAACGCCCTGTCGCAAGTGGACTACGAGGAAGTGAACCGCTGGAAGCGTGCCTACCTGAAGGCCGTGTTCCTGCAAGAAAAGGACGACATGCTGGCATCGGACGGCTACCGCGCCTTCTACCGCGACAATGCGGACTGGCTCCGCCCCTATGCAGCCTTCTGCTACCTGCGCGACCGCTTCCGTACGCCCGACTTCAACCAATGGGGCGAATACGCTACCTACTGCGCCTCGCTGGCCGACGAACTCTGTTCGCCCGCCAACGAGGCTTACCCGGAGACGGCCTTCCATTGCGTGGTGCAATACCTGCTGCACGTGCAGCTGCTGGAAGCCTGCAACCACGGGCGCGAAAGGGGTGTCGTGGTCAAGGGCGACATACCCATAGGCATCAGCCGTACCAGCGTGGAGGCCTGGGTGGAGCCTTACTACTTCAACATGGACGGGCAGGCGGGTGCCCCGCCCGATGCTTTCTCCACCAACGGACAGAACTGGGGGATGCCCACCTACAACTGGAAAGCCATGGAGCAGGACGGTTACCGGTGGTGGCTCCGCCGTTTCCGCAAGATGGCCGACTACTTCACCGCTTACCGCATAGACCACATACTGGGCTTCTTCCGCATCTGGGAGATACCCTTGCACTCGGTGCACGGTCTGTTGGGACAGTTTGTTCCGGCCCTGCCCATGAGTGTGGACGAGATTCAGGGCTACGGCCTCCGCTTCCGGAAGGACTTCATGACGCGCCCCTTCATCAACGACGCCATGCTCGACCAGCTGTTCGGCTCCCGTGCGCAACAGGTGCGTGACACCTTCGTGACGCGCTTGGATGGCGATACGTATGCCATGCGCCCCGAATTCGACACGCAGCGCAAGATAGAGGCCCACTTTGCCGGACGCGACGACGAGGAGAGCAACCGCATGAGGGAAGGGCTTTACGCCTTGGTCAGCGACGTGTTGTTCATTCCCGACAGGGATAATCCGGAGATGTTCCACCCGCGTATCGCCGTGCAGGGCGACTACATTTATCGTCAACTGGACACACCGGAGCAAGACGCCTTCAACCGTCTGTACAACGATTACTACTACTGCCGTCACAACGACTTCTGGTACCGGGAAGCCATGAAGAAGCTCCCCGTGCTGACGCAATCCACCTCCATGCTGGTGTGCGGCGAAGACCTGGGCATGGTACCGGGCTGTGTGCCCTGGGTCATGGAACAACTCCAGATTCTTTCGCTCGAAGTGGAGCGTATGCCCAAGCAGCCTGGGGAAGAATTCGGCCATGTGCACGATTATCCCTCCTGTTCGGTCTGCACCATCGGCACGCACGACATGAGTACCCTGCGTGGCTGGTGGGAGGAAGACCGTGACGTGTCCGCCCGCTACTTTCACCATGAACTGGGGTACGAAGGTGACGTGCCCGCACAAGCACCAGGATGGCTTTGCGAGGAGGTGGTGCGCCGCCACTTGCACAGTCCCTCCATGTTGTGCATCCTGGCGTGGCAGGACTGGATGTCGATGGACGAAGGCCTGCGCAATCCCGACATTGCCTCCGAGCGAATCAACGTGCCTGCCAACCCGCGCAACTACTGGCGTTGGCGCATGCACCTCACGCTGGAGGAACTGGCGCGCCAAGACGTTTTCAACGACAAGCTGCGCCGACTGATTGGCGAGAGCGGCAGGTGAGGCTGCTTCTTTCCTGTCCTTCCTGGATAACAGGCACTTGCATGTGGCTGACGTGCCTCCCTTTTCCGCCCGTGCTCCGTACATGTTCCGTGTTTGCACGCAACGTGTTGCGGGCGCGCTCCGTACGCGTTGCGCCCGCGGTCGGAACATGTTGCGCTTAAATTCCTTGTCTGAAAGCATTTTCCCTCCCGTCAAATTCCTTATCTTTGCAGACATATACCAAAAACGCACGTATTATGGGATTGTTCAAGACGCTGAAAAACGCATACATCCACAAGGACAATGAGACATTCATACGCTACCTGCGCCACAAGGGCATACGCATAGGTGAGCATTGCGTGTTCCGTTCGCCGGAAACCACCATCATCGACAAGACGCGCCCGTGTCTCATCAGCATAGGAGACCATGTGGACATGAACCGCTATTTTACCATTATGACGCACGATTACGCCACGTCGGTATTCCTGCGCAAGTATCACGACTTCCTCAACTCCTCCGGACAGGTGACCATCGGCAACAACATCTATTTCGGTGTGCATTGCACCGTGCTCAAGGGAGTCACCATCGGCGACAACTGCGTCATCGGGGCCTGCACGCTGGTCAACCGCGACATCCCCGCCAATTCCGTGGCGGCGGGCATCCCCGTCAGGGTCATCTGTAGCATAGACGAGTTCTATGCCAAGCGCAAGGAGGCCTCCGTGGCCGAAGCGCTGGAGTTGGCGCGTGCCATATACCGGGCAAAAGGCCGCCGTCCCGTCCCCACGGACTTCAAGGAAGAGTTCGTCCACTTCTTGCGCGGCGACGAGGCCGACCTGCATCCGGAGCTCCGTGCCGCCGCCCAGCTTCGCGAGGCATATCCCGTGTGGAAGCAGCACCATGTGCCGGCGTTCAAGGACTTCGACGAGTTTCTGCGGGCGGCGGGGGTGGTGTGAAGGCTTGATTCTATCGTTTCTGACGCGTTGTCCGTCCCGCATTTTTCCCTATCTTTGCAAACAAAACCGTATAACGACATGAGCATCGAGTTAGGAAAGTTCAACAAACTGGAAGTAGTGAAAGAGGTGCCTTTCGGCATGTACCTCGACGGAGGGGAGGAGGGCGAGATACTGCTCCCCGCACGCTATGTGCCTCAAGACTGCCACTCCGGCGATGTGCTGGACGTGTTCATCTACCTTGACAACGAGGAACGTTTGGTGGCCACCACCGAAACGCCTCTCGCACAGGTGGGCGACTTCGCCTGTCTGGAAGTGGCGTGGACCAACCGTTATGGCGCTTTCCTGAAATGGGGGCCGATGAAGGATTTGTTCGTGCCCTTCCGCGAGCAGAAGGCCGCCATGAGGGTGGGCACGCGCCACGTGGTGCATGTGCACCTGGACGAGGAGAGCTTCCGCATCATGGCTTCGGCCAAGGTGGAGAAGTTTCTTGACAAGGACATGCCTCCCTACGAACCGGGTCAGGAGGTGGAAATCCTTGTATGGCAAAAGACCGAGCTGGGCTACAAAGCCATTGTGGATAACCGCTATGCAGGACTTCTCTACGAGGGCGAAGTGTTCCGTCCCCTTTATCCGGGCACGAGGGCAAAAGCTTACATTGCCCAAGTCAGGCCCGATGGCAAGATTGACCTGGCCCTGCAAAAGCCGGGTCCGGCCAAGGTGGATGATTTTTCCGCCACGTTGCTTGAACACATCCGGCGTAATGGCGGGCGCACCATACTCAATGACAAAAGTCCGGCAGAGGAAATCTACGCCCTGTTCGGAGTCAGCAAAAAGACCTTCAAGAAGGCCGTGGGCGACCTCTATAAGAAACGCCTCATCCGTCTCGAACCGGATTGTATCGTCTTGAACAAAAGATGAAAGCCGAGGCCGATATTCCTGCACGCGCGCAGGCCGAAGGTTGGCAAGCCGTGTCGTACGTCCCCAGCCGAAAGGACGAGTGGGATACTTTTGTACGCACGGCGCGTAACGCTACCTTTCTGCATCTGCGCGGCTACATGGACTATCATGTCCAGCGTTTCCGCGATGCCTCACTCATGCTTTACCGCGGTGGCCGTCTGCGCGCCCTGCTGCCTGCCAACATGGACGGCACGTGCTGCCATTCGCACGCCGGGCTGACCTACGGCGGACTGCTCATGTCTCCCGGCTTGACTTACCGTGAGGCGGAAGCGGCGTTGCGCGAGGCTTTGCGCACTTGGCGCGGCATGGGTGCCGACATGTTGGTCTACCGTGCCGTGCCTGCCATTTACCACCGCCAGCCTGCCGAGGAAGACCTTTATGCTTTGTGGCGGATGGGTGCACGGCTTTCCGCACGCGGCCTTTCGTCCGTCGTACGGTTAAACGGGAAAGCACCCGTGTTCCGCACCTTGCGCTGCAGACAGGCCAAACGTGCGCAGACCGCAGGGGTGCAAATAACGGAGGATGAGGATTTTGCTGCCTTCTGGCCTGTATTGGAAGAAAACCTGATGAATGCCCACGGCGTACGGCCCGTGCATTCGCTGGATGAGATATGCCTGTTGCATGCGCGTTTCCCGCAAAACATCCGTTTGTTCCGTGCCTGTCTGGAGGGAGATACGGTAGCCGGATGCGTGGTGTATGAAACAGATACTGTGGCCCATGTGCAATATATTTCGGCCTCGGCGGAAGGCAGGCGGCTCGGTGCGCTCGACCTGTTGTTCACTCGCTTGATACAGTCACGTTACTTGGCGAAGCCTTGGTTCGACTTCGGCCTCTGCACCGAGCAGGGCGGCCGGCTGCTGAACGAGGGACTGCTCTTCCAAAAAGAGGGGTTCGGTGCGCGGGCCGTGGCGTATGATACTTACGAACTGAAACTGGATTCCATGATATGACAGACCGTTCCCCCATCCCTTATCTCGACTTGAAGCGCGTGAACGACACGTTCCAGCCCCGGCTGTCGGAAGCCGTGGACAGGGTGGTGCGCTCCGGATGGTACTTGCGTGGCGAGGAAACGCGGCGTTTTGAAGAGGAGTTTGCCGCCTATTGCGGTGTGAAATATTGTGTAGGCACGGGCAACGGACTGGATGCGCTCACTCTCATCCTGCTGGCCTATCGCGAATTGGGCCTGCTGGTTCCCGGCGATGAGGTGATAGTGCCCGCTAATACCTACATAGCTACCATATTCGCCGTCCTTCGCGCCGGGCTGCGGCCCGTGCTCTGCGAGCCTTCTCCCTTGGATCATAACATGGATGTGGAGATGATGGAACGGCTCGTCACTCCGTGTACCCGCGTGTTGTTACCCGTGCACCTCTACGGATGCCTGGCACGCATGGACGACATTTGCCGCGTGGCACGGGAACACAATCTGCTGGTGGTGGAAGATGCCGCCCAAGCCCATGGTGCGGCCCTCCCTCCGCTTGAAGAAGGACAACCCCTGCGGCGTGCCGGGAGTTTGGGGCATGCTGCGGCATTCAGCTTTTATCCCGCCAAGAATCTCGGTGCGCTGGGCGATGGCGGCGCCGTAACCACCAATGACGAGTTTTTGGCACGCATGGTGCGCAGCATTGCCAACTATGGGTCGCCTGTGAAGCATATTCATGATTTCCCCGGATTGAACAGCCGGCTGGATGAAGTGCAGGCCGCAGTCCTCTCTGTCAAGCTTCCCCGGTTGGACGAAGACAATGCCCGCCGTCGCGACATTGCCCGCCGATATGCCCTCGGCATTTGTTGGGAGCGGTTGGGATGTCCCTGCCGTGACGGATTGCCCTATAATGCAGCTTACTATCTGGATGATTCGCCTGCCGGGCGGATGCGGCACGTGTGGCATGTGTTTCCTGTCATCACTCCCCGCCGCGACGAACTGATGCGCCATTTGGAGAGCCAAGGGGTCTATACGCAGATGCACTATCCCGTGCCGCCTCATCGCCAGAAGGTTTTACAAGGAGAACTCGGCACGTGCAGCTTGCCCGTCACCGAACGTCTGGCAAGCCAGGAATTGAGCCTTCCCCTTTGGCCTACCATGACCGACGACGAGGTGCAACATGTGATTGATGCGTTGAATATCCTATGATTAGAAATTCCATCCGGTTGTTTGGTTTGGATGAAGTCCCCGTATTGGCTGAAGAAAAGAACAACAGGGAGCAGGTGGAGATGTGTCTTTCTGCATATAAGGATGAAAACTGGCAGGTGAAATTCGATTAGTAAATATAAGTCTAATTATGAAAACTGAATATGAGAAATGTCTGGCTGGTGAGCCGTTTATCGGTAATGAAGACCCCAAGATAACGGAAATGATTTTGCGCACACGGCGTCTTCTGGTACAATTCAATGCAACGGATTACGCCGACCATGAACGCAGGCAGGAATTGTTGCGTGAAATGTTTGGCGGCATTGGAAAGGGTGTGCACGTGGATATTGATTTCCATTGCGAATGCGGGAAACACATTTTCATTGGTGACAAAGTAATAATAAACATGAACTGCACATTCGTAGATAATAACCGCATTGATATTGGCAACAATGTATTGATTGCTTCAAATGTACAGATATATACGGCAACTCATTCTATACGCTTGGACGAACGTATGGTACAAAACTGGTCTGAAGGGCAAGAGATTTGTCGTACTTATACCTTGCCCGTGAAGATAGAAGATGGTGTATGGATTGGAGGAGGGACGATTATTTTGCCGGGAGTCACTATCGGACGGAATAGTGTAATTGGAGCAGGTAGCGTAGTAACCCGTTCCATTCCGGAAAATTGTGTGGCAGTAGGAAATCCTTGCAGGGTAATAAAACAGATTGATAACGAAGGAAGCCATGAGTAAATACAAGCATGTTATATTTGATATTGACGGTACTTTACTTGATACCGAATTCGCCATCCTGCAAAGTCTAAAAGATACCGTTGTAGAGATATTGCGGGAAGATATGCCGGTCGAAAAATTGAAATTCGCCTTGGGTATACCGGGTGAAGTGGCACTTCGCAGGTTGGGTATATCAGACACAAAGACAGCGAACCGCAAATGGAATGAATATCTGTTGAAGTATAAATCAAGCATACGGCTCTTCGAGGGTATTCCGGCTTTATTGACCTCGTTGAAAGCCGGTGGATATTCATTGGGTATTGTCACTTCCAAAAACCGGAATGAGTATAATGAGGATTTTGCGTCGGTTTTTGATATGGCCTGTTATTTTAGCAGAGTAATATGTGTTGAAGACGCTCCTTATCCGAAACCCAATCCAGCCCCTTTGATTACTTACTTGTCCTTGTCTGGTATTAGTGCCAAAGAAGCACTTTATGTCGGCGATACCGCTTACGACAGTTTATGTGCAAGCGGTGCGAATGTGGATTTTGGCATTGCATTATGGGGGAACTCTGCAAAAGGTGATATTTTTGCAGATTATGTATTCCATGCCCCGTCTGCCGTCTGATATGGTCAGCGTATTATAGTCTGAGTTAATCAATAAAGGAAACACCCGACTTTACATCGTTAAGTGTAAAATCGGGTGTCTGTTCTGCAAAACATTGATTTCCAATGTTTGTTGCGGTGCGGACGGGACTCGAACCCGCGACCCCATGCGTGACAGGCATGTATTCTAACCAGGCTGAACTACCGCACCGTTTTATGGGCTGCTATCGGTTATTTCTCGATTGCGGTTGCAAAGGTAGGCATATTTTTGAAACCTGCAATACGTTTGGGCACTTTTTTTGTTTTTTGCTGCAAAAAGTATGGAATGCAGGGATGTTTACCCTCGTTTTGAACCCGAAACCATTTCTCCTTAGCTTTCGAACATTCTGCTTCTGGCCAACATACAGGCTCCTATGACTCCGGCGCTATCTTTTAATTTGGAGGTGGTTATCGCAGAATCCTTGTTTACAAGGTTGAGGGAGTATTTCCGTACAGCTGTTTTTATGGGTTGCGTCAGATAGTCTTCCGTTAAGGACAAGGTACCTCCTATGATTACGAGTTCAGGGTTGAATATATTTATTAGTCCTGCGATATATCGTCCCAGTTTTTGCCCTATCTCTTCTACGATTTCTATGCATAAGAAATCTTCTTTGTTGACGGCTTCGATGATTTTGTCCAGCGTAAGCGGCGTTTTCTGTTCATTGACTTGTTTGGAGAGTATGGAGCTTTCTCCGTTTTGTATGCGTTCTATTAGGATGCGGTGTAGTGCGGAACCCGAAGTTTCGGTTTCCAGACAGCCTTTTTTTCCACAATGGCAGATTATTTCGTTGTCGAAAGTATTGACATGACCGAATTCTCCCGAAAAACCGGACTTGCCGGCATAAATCTTACCGTTGATGATGATGCCGATTCCTAATCCCCAGCTGATATTGACAAAGATAATGTTCTTTTCCCCTTCTACGCATCCCTTCATGTATTCGCCGTAGGTCATGGCCCGTGTGTCGTTATCTATGCAGACGTGGAATCCTAATTTTTGGCTTAAAACCTCTGCAAGGGGGCTTTCGGAAAAATTGAACATGCTGAAGCTGTATCCGGATTCTGGATTGACACGGCCGGAAATGTTGATGCAGATGTTCATGATTTTTTTCGTGTCTACCTCCAAGCTTTTGATGAAGTTGCTGATAAGCTGGCAAAGGTCTTCTAGGGCTTCTTGTGTGTTTTCAAATTTATATGGTTGGTTCATCTTGAGTTCTATCATGTCCCCTTTGAAGTTGATAAGGGCAATGTTTATCGCAAACTTCTTGATGTCTACTCCTATGAAATATCCGGAAGTCGGGTTTAAGCCGTATAGGTTGGGGTGACGTCCTCCGTTGGTTTCTAATTTCCCGTAATCGTCAATATACCCATCTTCACACATCTCGTTGATGATTTTTGTGACAGTAGGTATGCTTAAATCCAATTCTTTTGCCAAATCGGTAATCGTAGAACTCCCATTATATATATAATGTGTGATGATGCGTTTCTTGAGAATACTATTTTTGTTCCCCTTGTCTATTTCTGTAATTAGTTCGTGTTTCATATCGTCTCAGCTTTTATGCCTCAAAGATAATAAATATGTTTTGTCTTTCTGGGAGAATTTAATATGCTTTTAAAAAAATAAGATGATGCAAGGTGTGCTTTGTGTCTAATTGGCTTAAAATGCAATAAGTGTATTATGAAAGTTCTGCTTTGTTGTCGCGTTTTTGATTAGGCTTGTACCGTTTGGGGGAGGAGAGGTAAATCGTTGAATCTAAATGTGGATTTGATAATGGAAAAGGGTCTGTTTCTTTAAAAATGAGCCGATTGTTTGTTTTGTGCAGGCTATAATTGCGCTGTATTTAATAAAAAAATAAATTATATATTGATTATATAATAAAAGTTTGTATATTTGTGGCGAGCATTAAATAAAATAGATATTGGCAGACATGAACGGTCGTAGAGATTTCTTTAAAAAGCTTGTTGTGGCAGGAGTTCCTTTGTTTTCCATGCCTTCGTTGTTGAGTGCTTCGGATTACGATGATTTGGAGTCTGCCATGAATATGGCACCGTTGCAGTTGTCGGGAAAAGACGCTTTGCCCATAACGGGTACGTTTCTGGATGAAATATCGCATGACATTCCTCACCAGAATTGGGGAGAGGATGAATGGGATAAGGATTTCCAGTATATGAAGCGTGTAGGAATCGATACTGTCATTATGATTCGTTCGGGCTATCGTAAGTTTATTACATATCCTTCTGCGTATTTGTTGCGGAAAGGCTGTTATGTGCCTTCTGTTGACCTCGTGGAGATGTTCTTGAAGTTGTCGGAGAAGTATGGCATGAAATTCTATTTCGGCTTGTATGATTCCGGGCATTATTGGGACACGGGCGATTTGAGTTTGGAGATTGAAGATAATAAGTATGTGATTGATGAAGTTTGGCGTACGTACGGTGAGCGTTATAAGAGTTTTGCGGGATGGTACATTAGCGGGGAGATTAGCCGTGCGACGAAAGGTGCCATCGAGGCGTTCCATGCTATGGGGAAACAATGCAAGGAAGTGTCCGGTGGATTGCCGACGTTCATATCCCCTTGGATCGATGGGAAGAAGGCCGTGATGGCGGCAAGTGGAAGTTTGACTAAAGAAGATGCCATATCTGTACAGGAGCATGAAAGAGAGTGGGATGAAATCTTCTCCGGCATTCACGATGTGGTGGATGCTTGTGCTTTCCAAGACGGGCATATCGATTACGACGAGCTGGATGACTTCTTTGCCGTAAATAAGAAATTGGCAGATAAATATGGCATAAAATGCTGGACGAACGCGGAGACGTTCGATCGGGATATGCCCATCAGTTTTCTGCCGATAAAGTTCGATAAGTTGCGGCTGAAGTTGGAAGCAGCCAAGCGTGCCGGTTATGACAAGGCCATTACGTTTGAATTCTCTCATTTTATGAGTCCTCAGTCGGCTTATTTGCAGGCGGGACATTTGTATGATAGATACAAGGAGTATTTTGGAATAAAGTAGTAAATGTAACTTTTTGATATATGAAATCGAGTGTAAACTTTCCGTATTTGATATTTTTATCTGTAGTGGCTGCTTTGGGTGGCTTCCTGTTCGGTTATGACACGGCCGTCATTTCCGGGACAATTTCGCAGGTGACCACGCAGTTCGAACTTGACAAAATCCAAGTGGGTTGGTTCGTAGGGTGCGCGTTGGTCGGCTCTATTTTAGGTGTGCTGTTTGCAGGTAAGGCGAGCGACAAGTGGGGACGTAAGATTACATTGCTGGTGGCTGCCATCTGCTTCTCGGCATCAGGCATAGCTTGTGCTTTCGTGAATGATTTCAGCCATTTGGTGGTTGCCCGCATTTTAGGTGGCATAGGCATTGGGGTGGTGTCCGTGGTGTCTCCTCTTTATATTTCAGAGGTGTCTATCGCGCAATACAGAGGACGATTGGTCTCTTTGTACCAGTTGGCGGTTACGATAGGCTTCCTCGGTGCTTATCTGGTCAACTATCACTTGCTTGATTTCTCGTTAAGCGGGGTGGTTTTTTCAGCTGGTTGGCTGAATCAGATTATGGTATCCGAGGTGTGGCGTGCCATGTTGGGCTTTTCTTGCATACCATCCATTCTCTTTTTCATCGTAATCTTTTTTATTCCGGAAAGCCCACGTTGGCTTGTCCTGAAACATCGGGATGTGTCGGCTCTCAATATTTTTCAGAAGATTTATGTTCGTGCGGATGAGGCCGACAAGCAAATGCAAGAGACCAAGTCCGTTATTTCCTCGGAAGCGAAGTCCGATTGGAGATTCTTGTTGCAACCGGGCATCCGCAAGGCCGTGCTGATAGGGGCGGCAATCGCCATTCTGGGTCAGTTCATGGGTGTAAATGCTGTACTTTATTATGGTCCTTCCATCTTCGAGGAAGCCGGATTGTCGGGAGGCGATGCCTTGTTTAGCCAGGTTTTGGTGGGAATCGTCAATGCCTTGACTACTGTCATCGCAGTATTCATTATTGATAAAATCGGGCGCAAGAAGTTGGTTTACTATGGCGTTTCGGGCATGATCGTCTCTTTGCTGCTGATAGGTGTTTACTTCCATTTCGGAGAAGTATTGGGCTTGGGAAATACGTTCTTGTTGTTCTTTTTCTTGTTCTATGTCTTTTGTTGTGCCATTTCTATCAGCGCGGTCATTTTCGTGTTCCTGTCCGAGATGTATCCCACCCGTGTACGTGGTATGGCCATGTCCATCGCAGGTTTTGCCTTGTGGGTGGGAACATATCTCGTGGGACAATTGACTCCTTGGTTGCTCTCCAACCTGACTCCGGCCGGAACCTTCTTGTTGTTTGCCGTCATGTGCATTCCTTACATCCTGATTGTTTGGCGTCTGATGCCCGAAACGACAGGAAAGTCTTTGGAAGAGATAGAAAGATATTGGATGAAGAAGTAATAATGTAATCTCAGCGAACCATGAAAATCAGAGATGTTTTATTGTTTGTGGCGTTTTTTATAGCCATCTGTGCATGTTCCATTTCCCCCGGTGGGAAACTGAAGTTGGCCATGTCGCAAGAAGCCTTGTTCGACAAAGTGAAAGGGGCTTGGGCCGGGCAAATATTAGGCTGTACCTATGGTGGCCCTACGGAGTTCCAATACCTGTCAACCACGATTGCCGACACGATATCCCTTGACTGGGAAGCTGGTGGCATACAGAAATGGTTTGATGGCGGTGGTGGCCTGTATGATGACATTTATGTGGACTTGACCTTTGTGGAGACCATTGAAAGGTGCGGTTTGGATGCCCCGGTGGATTCTTTTGCGGCCGCGTTCCTTGCCAAGGAATATCCTTTGTGCCATGCTAACCAACAAGCCCGATATAATTTGTTGCAAGGTCTGTCGCCCCATGCGGCCGGTTATTGGAAGAACAATCCTCATGCCAATTGTCTGGACTTCCAGATCGAAGCCGATTTTGCAGGCATCATGTCTCCGGGCATGGTGAACAGCGCGGTTACCGTGTGCGATAGCGTTGGGCATATCATGGCCTATGGAGATGGATGGTATGGTGGGGTATATGTAGCTGCCATGTATGCGCTGGCTTATGTAAGCGATGACGTGGAATTTATCGTGACGGAAGCCTTGAAAGCCATCCCGGCGGAAAGCCGTTTCCATGCGTGCATGGCAGATGTAATAGGCTGGTATAAGCAATATCCTGACGACTGGAGGCTCTGTTGGAATGAGATAGAGAAAAAATGGGGGACGGCAGATATGGCGTGTCCCGACGGCGTGGGCGTTCCTTTCAATATTGAGACTTATGTCAATGGCGCCTATATCATTTTGGGATTGCTTTATGGCCAGGGCGATTTTGAGAAGACCATAGACATCTCTACCCGCGCCGGGCAGGATTCCGATTGTAATCCGGCTTCTTCGGGCGGCATCGTGGCCACCATGTTGGGTTATGAACGCCTTCCGGAGAAGTATAAGAAAGAGATGGAACTGATTGCAGACAGGCCTTTCAACAATACAGTAAGTTTTTTGAGAGGGAGCGAATTGAGTTTCTCCCATGCTTTGGAAATGATAAAGAGAGGAGGTGGCACAGTAGATAGTAATGAAGTGCATATCAACTACCAAATTCCGGAACCGGCCCGTTTGGAAGTCGGTTTTGAGAACCTGAAAGTCGACAAGAAGGTCGTAGTGGATAATTGGGTACGTAATATTCCCCCTGTTGAGTTTGAGGGCGTTGGAGCCGTGATAAAAGGCGCATTGCAAGGCGAGCAAGTCCCTGAAGACTATGTTGCGGAGCTGGAGGTGTATTTCAACGACCGTTTGGTGGAAGTCTGCAAGCTTCCTTTGAAATACAATCATCGCAAGCATGAGCTGTTCTTCAATTATGTGCAGCCCTATGGCAAGTATGTCATGACTTGCAAGTGGGTAAATCCGGTTCAAGGTGCAGATATTTGGGTACGGGATATTATAACCTATACTACGGTGGAGAAGTAAATGGAAAGAGTGGCTGGTTCATAGGTACCAGATAAAACGTTACCAGCCTCTTTTAAATAATAAGTGATGTAAGATGGATTTTAAAGAATTATCAAAACAGTACAAGGGTGAATTGTTGGACAACATCCTCCCTTTCTGGCTGGAGAAGTCGCAAGACCATGAATATGGCGGATACTTCTCATGCCTGGACAGGAAAGGGAACGTATACGATACCGACAAATTCATTTGGATGCAAGGGCGTGAAGTTTGGATGTTCTCTATGCTCTATAACAAGGTAGAAAAATGCCGGGAATGGTTGGACTGTGCCATCCAGGGCGGGGAGTTCCTGAAAAAGTACGGGCACGACGGGAACTATAACTGGTATTTTTCATTAGAGAGGAAGGGCAATCCCTTGGTGGATCCGTATAACATTTTCTCGTACACGTTTGCCACGATGGCTTTCGGGCAATTGGGGCTGGCTACCGGGAATGAAGAGTATGCGGACATTGCCAGGAAAACCTTCGACATTATCCTGTCGAAAGTGGATAACCCGAAAGGGCGGTGGAACAAACTGTACCCGGGAACCCGCGACCTGAAAGGTTTTGCCCTGCCTATGATTCTTTGCAATTTGGCTTTGGAGATAGAACATCTGTTGGATGAGGATTTCCTGCGGAAGACGATGGATGCATGCGTCCACGAAGTGATGGAAGTGTTCTATCGTCCCGAACTTGGCGGAATCATTGTAGAAAACGTGCTGGCCGACGGCTCCCTTTCCGACTCGTTCGAGGGAAGGCAGGTCACCCCGGGCCATGCCATCGAGGCCATGTGGTTCATCATGGATCTGGGCAAACGCCTCAATCGTCCGGACTTGATAGAGAAAGCCAAGAATGTAACCCTTACCATGCTCGATTACGGTTGGGACAAGGAATATGGCGGTATCTATTATTTCATGGACAGGCTGGGCAATCCTCCCCAACAGTTGGAGTGGGACCAGAAGCTGTGGTGGGTGCATATCGAGACGCTGATATCGTTGTTGAAAGGCTATCAGTTGACAGGCGACAAGGCTTGTCTGTCATGGTTCGGGAAGGTGCACGATTATGTGTGGTCGCATTTTAAAGATGCGGAATATCCGGAGTGGTTCGGTTACCTGAACAGGCGGGGCGAAGTTTTGCTTCCGCTGAAGGGTGGCAAGTGGAAAGGCTGTTTCCATGTGCCCAGAGGACTGTACCAGTGCTGGAAAGTTTTGGAAGATCTGGAGAAGAGAGAAATATGAAATGTTTAATCTTAAAATTTGCAGAATGAAAAGCAGATGTATCTATTTGTTATTCTTGTTGCTTTCTACTTTGGGGACAAAGGCTTTTGCCCAAGTTACGGTAGAAGGTAGTGTGTACGATGAGAATAATACTCCGCTTATTGGAGTTTCTATCGTGGCGGATGACCATAAGGCGGGCACCATTACCGATGTGGATGGCCGTTTCTCCATTGTGGTGCCGAATCTGAATGCCCGTTTGACGTTCTCTTATGTAGGCTATGAAACTCAAGAGGTCGCATTGAAAGGGCGCAAGAGCTTGAAGGTCGTGATGAGGGAAGATGCCGAGCTCTTGGACGAAGTGATTGTGGTGGGTTATGGTACCCAGAAAAAGATTAACGTGACGGGTTCTATTGCCCAGGTGGGGAACAAGGAACTGAAGAAAGCCCCGAGCGGCAACCTTTCCGCCACGTTGGCCGGTCGTCTGCCGGGCTTGGTGACGAAGCAGAGCAGTGGACAGCCGGGTGCCGACGGAGCCAGCCTTTACATTCGTGGTAATGGAGCCGGTGACGGTAATCCCCTCGTCGTGATAGATGGTGTGATAACCGATTACTTCCCGAAATTCACTCCGGACGAAGTCGAGTCCATCACCATTCTGAAAGATGCCACGGCTGCTGCTGTTTACGGTGTGCGTGCCGCTGCCGGTGTCATCTTGGTGACCACCAAGCGCGGTTCCGTACAGAAACCCACGGTGACGGTGAACTCGTCTGTAACACTTAGCCAGAACACAGATTTCCCGAAGTTCTTGAACGGTCCGGATTATGCTTACTGGTACAACCTGGCCCAGGAAATGGACGGGGTGCCTGAAGCCCAACGCCGCTTCACGGCAGAAGAAATTGAGAGAATCTCCAACCCGGGCCCGGATGAGCATATTTATGGCAATACGGACTGGTTCGACCTGTTGTTCAAGAACACGGCTCCTACTTATACCAACAATGTTTCCATCTCCGGTGGTACGGAGCGTTTGAAATTCTTTGCCTCCGTGGGTGCATACAACCAGAACGGTATTATCGACGGGACATCGTACAACAAGTATAACTTCCGCTCCAATATCGATGCAAAGGTTACAGACAATTTCGATATTTCATTGGACTTGTCCGGTAACATCGCCAATCAGGACGAGCCGGGTGCTTCTACCGAAGTAAATGCTTACGCTAATATCTTCCAACAGGCGTTACTTTCATATCCTTATCTGAAGCCTTATACTACTGACGGCATGCCTATCGGTAGCTTGAACCAAGCCGGAAACGGAAACCAGAACCCGCTGGCCGCCCGTGACTTGTCGGGCAACCGGAATACGGAAAGCACCAACTTCCAGGGCAACGTGTCTTTAAGGTGGAGACTTCCGTTTGTAAAGGGATTGACCTTGAAGTTGAACGGTTCGTTCGTGCGGACTTCGTCCATGGTGAAAGCTGCCCTTACACCTTATGATCTGTATTGCTGGAACCAATCCACCAGGACGGCGGTGGTACAAACAGGCCGTATCGCAAGCCGTGCCACCGTGCAACAATGGTATGTGGCCGAAAAGCGGACTACCATCCAGCCCACCATCGAATACTCCAACAAGTTCGGCAAACACGCGGTTTCCGGCTTGTTCCTGTACGAATATTCCGACCAGAGAGGCAACAGCTTGTCTGCAGGAAAGGACGATTTCCCCATTACCGACATCATGGACATGTCATACGGAACGACGGTCATCGAGAGCTTGATACAGGGCGGCCATAGCCGCGACAAGCGGGCCGGTTACGTTGTCCGTCTGAACTACTCTTATGACGACAAATATCTGTTCGAGTTCGTTAGTAGAATAGACGCCTCTACGGCATTGCCTGCCAAGAACAGGTGGGGCGTGTTCCCGGGTGCATCTATCGGTTGGAGAATTTCGCAAGAAGATTTCTTCAAAGAAGCCGTTCCGTTCATGGAAAACCTGAAGTTGCGTGCTTCTATCGGACGTCTGGGTAGCGACCGTGCCATCAGCAACACCATGAGTTATTTCTCTACGGCTTCGTTGTCCAAAGACCCGAACGTGATATTCGGCACTTCGCCCCAGAAATACTTGGGCATCAGCGCCCCTGTCAACCCAGACTTGAAGTGGCAGTTGACCGATACCTATAACGTGGGCCTTGAGTCGAGCATGTGGAACGGCTTGCTGGGCGTGGAACTGGATGTGTTCTACATGAAGACCACCCGTTCGCTTGCTGCACAGAGTGGAACCTTCCCCTTGTCGTTAGGCGGTTATTTCCCGACATACACCAACTACGGCTCGCACGACAACCGTGGTTTCGAGCTGGTACTGTCGCACCGCAACAACATCCGGAAATTCAACTACTCAGTCAGAGGTAATGTATCGTGGGCGCGTAACAAGATATTGAAGACGGTGGAAGACCCGAATGTGCCCGACTACAAGCGTTCTACTGGTCGCCCGATGGGTGAATATTGGGGATTTGTAGCTGAAGGCTTGTTCCAAAGCGAGGAAGAAATCGCGCATAGCGCTGTGTTTGGCCCCTCCCTGCCGGGTGATATCAAGCTGAAAGACATCAACGGCGACGGTAAAATCACTTGGGATCAAGATATGGTGCCCATAGGCCGTAGTAGCGTGCCCGAAATGATGTACGGTCTGAACATCGATGCCGAGTGGAACGGTTTCGATTTCAGCATGCTGTGGCAGGGAGCTGCCCTGTTCGACGTGAATCTCTGTGGTATTTACGCAAGCAGCGGCATCCGAGACAACACGTTCTACACAAGACCGTTCTATGCCGATGGTAACACTCCTTACTATCTGGTTGAAGGCGCATGGCGTCCGGATAATCCTAATGCCAAGTACCCGCGTTTGAGCACGGAGAACCGTAGCAATGGTGGCCCGTCATCTTCTTGGTGGGTAATAAATGGTACCTATGTCCGTCTGAAATCGTTGCAGTTGGGTTATACCCTGCCTACGCAATGGACCAAGAAAGTGGGTATCGAGCGCGTGCGTGCCTATGTGGCCGGCGGCAACCTGCTTACTTTCTCGCATCTTGACCACCTCGACCCGGAAATGCCGAGTGTGAACCAAGGATACTATCCGCAGCAGCGTACTTATGAATTTGGTTTAAACGTAACTTTTTAAAGATATAGGTCAATGAAAACAAGAAATAAGATTTCAGCAATAGTGGTTGCCACTTGTTTGTCGTTGGGCAGTTGCAACGTCGACCCGGAATTGACGAGCGAGTATCCGGAAGATGTGGCTTGGAGCAACGAAACAAACGTGCAATTGTATATCAACGGATTCTATTCGCTGATTGCAGGATACTATAACAGCGATGATTGCTATGCCGACATCACGAAAGAGAACAATCCTACGACGAACATCAACGCTTTCATCTTTGGCAACACGCCCATTACGCCGGCAAGCAATCCGTTCGATGTGTGGGGCAACAGGCACACGTGGCAGATAAACTGCTGTCGTTTCCTGGCCGGACTGGAGGAACACCGTGCCAACTTCAGCGAGACATTTGCCAATCAAGCGGAAGCGCAGGTACGCTTCTTCCGCGCCGTGGCCAACTTCGATTTGGCCAAGCGTTATGGGGCAAGTTTTATTCTCTATAAGGAATTGCCAGGGGTTGGTGAACGGGAACATGCCCGTTGCACGCCGGAAGAGTGCTGGAACTTCATTGCCGAAGACCTGAAGTTCGCGGCAGAACATTTGCCGGTGAAAGGTGCCGAAGGCTTGCAGCTGGGCGAACTGACCAGCGGTGCCGCTTGGGGCATGTTAGCCCGCGCCATGCTCTATGCCGAGCGTTGGGAGGATGCCTCCAATGCCGCTGCCGAAGTAATGAAGCAGGGTTATGAGCTTTATTCCGACTATGGCAAGTTGTTCCTCAACAGTCGTAACGCCCCGGTGGCAAACGACGAGAGCATCATCGAGTTCGGTTACCAGTACCAGACATTGGACTACTCGTTCGACTACTTCAACTGTCCGCCGAGTGATGGAGGATATGCCGAGGTAAGCCCTACGGAAGACCTGGTTTCCGCCTATGAGATGGCCGATGGCCGCGAATTCAGTTGGGACGACCCGGACATGGCCGCCAACCCGTACGAAGGCCGTGAGCCGCGCTTCTATGCCTCCATCCTGTATAACGGCTGCGAGTGGAAAGGCGAGACGCTGTATACCTACGAAGGCAGTCAGGATGGTTACGCTCTGGGCGGCGGAACCACCAGCACGGGTTACTACATGCGCAAGCTGTTCGACCCGACGCTTCCCAAGGGAGAAATGCATGCCTGCGATCTGACCTACTACTACATGCGTTATGCCGAAGTGTTGCTGATTTACGCCGAGGCCATGGCCATGCAAGACAAACTGACGGAAGCCTTGAGCGCCTTGAACGAAGTGCGTGACCGGGTGGATTTGCCACCTGTGGATGCCACTACACAGACCGACTTCATGCGCCTGTTGCGCCATGAGCGTATGGTGGAACTCGCCTTCGAGGGACATCGCTTTTGGGACTTGCGCCGTTGGGGACTGGCCTCTACCGTGCTGAACGATACCCACATGACCGGTGTCAAGCCTGTGAAGGAGAGCGACGGCTCGTTTACATACGAACTGGTGGATTGCGATGCCGGCAAGACGCGTGTCTACTTGGAGAAATACGACCGTTTCCCGGTGCCTATTTCGGAGATACAGCAGAATCCGGCTTGCGAACAATTTGACGAATGGAAATAATAAAAGAACAACGTTATGAAAGCAATATATAAAATCTTGTTTTTCGTGCTTGCCGGCATCGGGTGTGCCGCTTGCGAGAAGCCTGACTTGAGCGAGAGCCATGGCACCCAGACCAACGGGCTGCTGAACGTCACGATGCAGATTCCTGACAACCCCGCAGAGTATTATGCCACAAAGCAAGGCCCTTATGCCGAGGGTGAGGAAATCGTTGTAAAACTGCCTACCACGGACGAAAATCCGCTGGATGTATCCCGCATTATCTGCACGGTGAGCTTGGAGCATAACTGTTACATCAATCCGCCTATGACGGGTGAGATGGACTTCACGGAGCCGCTGCAAGTGACCGTGACCGATGCTTTGGGCAACCTGCACCACCACTCCATCCGCGTGCAGCCCACTCCGCCCAAGACTACGTATGAGTTGCTTTGGGAAAAGAATGCTACCAATCTGGGATTGCCTGACCGCAACACGACCGGTATCGCCGTTAACGACCAGTACCTGGTATTGCAGCATTACAATGGTTCCATCTATTATTATGACCGGAACACGGGCGAACTTGTCAAGACGATACCTGCCGCAAGCACCTTCATGATGAAAGCCCGCTTTGACGATGCAGGCCATTTGATTACCTCTCGTGAGAACGTGTATAGTGCCGGGTTCATGGTTTACTACTATTCCGAAGAGGATATGCAGCACCACTTGCTCCTCGATTATACCGCTGCTGCAGGCTGTCCTGGTGACTTGGGCTATAACATGAACGTGATAGGAAACGTGCTGGAAGGCAAGGCGTACATATACGGCTTGACGCAGAATGACATGAACATCTATTACTGGGAATTGCAAGATGGCCAACTGGTGACTCCGGCCGATCAGCCCAACAAGCTGCGCTACGGTCCGGCAGGAGGCAACTGGCCTTCAGTTCCTGCCGTGCAACGCGCTTCGTTGACTGATGATTCCGACCACTACATAGCCTACAACAAGTGGACCAACGCATATGCTATAGACGACGAACATAAGGCGCACTTCAACATCTTTACGTCGGCCATGGAGGTGACGGAGTTGAACATTGCTAACCACGAGCAGCGTATATTGGGCTTCAACGTGTTCGACTGCGATGCCGACAAGTACTTGGCATTGTACGACATGACGGCCGACATGTATGCCGGTGGCGCGGGTGCTCTGAAGGTGTTCGACATTACCGATCCCACAAGGATGGAGCTGACTCCGACCGACGCAGGCTATAACGACTTCCGACTGTTTGCAGGCGCAGGCACGGGCTATATCCAGAACTACTTCAACTGGGGCGACGTGTCCGTCTACAAGGAAGAGACGGCTACCGGTTACGATGTCTACATCGCTACGACCGCTGTAGGTTTCGACCCGAGCCAGTCTATCGTACAAGTTTACAAGATGACGTATTTCCGTCAATAATGTAACCATGTAGAATCATGGCCATCTGCCATGTAGTTTGTACAAGGGTTTGTTGAAATGGTTTTGAGTGGCGCTTCTGCGCTGTCATCCTGAACGGAGTGAAGGATCTCCATTCCAGCTATCTCCAAAGGGGAGATGCTTCACATACGTTCAGCATGACAGCGGGAGCTTCCTCTACTCCGATAAACTCTCGCCGACTGCAAGCCGATGGGAACAAAAACACCGGGCAGAGCAGGCGCATTTGTCCTGCCCCGCCCGGTTTCATAATCCGCTTGCCGTGGCGACACGTCCGGATCGTGGACGGAACACGTTGCGCCCGTGCTCGGAACATGTTGCGCTTGTGCCCGGAACGCGTTCGGAGTAAAGCGATGATAATATGTTGTATATCAGTTGATATGTTGTAGAATTCCCACCAATAGAAATCCTGTATTATGCGAATGTTGATACCTCTTTTTGTTGCGGCCGTTTTGGCATCGTGCTCACACGATGGCGGTGGCGACACGCCCGGGCCGAATCCCGCCGAGGGGCTTGAAGAAGAAGTGGCTCGCGTGGTGGAAAGCACCAAAGCCGTGAAGACCATCAATGCTTTTGACGAACTGGCTTGTGTGGCCTACTATATAGGGCCCGACCCGGCCCAAGAACCCACACAGGCTTCCATAGACTACACGGTGGACGACGATTGCAAGGAAGGTTCCGGCAGCTTCGAGCTGGCCTATTCTTTTTCAGGCCGTCCCATGACCTCGCGGTCGGAGTATGTTTATTTCGAGGAATTGCAGGGCGACTACCGTTACGACTTGTCGTTCCACCCCTTGGGGCTTTCCCTTTGGGTGAAAGGCAATCCGGCCAACAAAGGTACCTTCCGCTTCATTCTTATGGAAGATGCGGAACAGTTTGCCGCGGATCATCCGCACGACACCACGCGCAACCGCTGGAGATACTTTACTTTCGAGGACAAGGAGATTCTTGCCAAAAACGGATGGAACCGTTTGGTGATGCCCTATTCCGCATTTGCCTTGACCAAGGGGAACGCGGCCGGGCAGGACGACGGCTTGAGGCTCGACCGCTGTGCGGGCTATCGCATAGAGATTGTGAACGAACATAACGAGGCTGGCCAGTTCCGCTTTTCCATCGACGCTTTGGAACAGCTCACTTCCTATGAGCCGTCATATGGCAAGCCGCGCTTTTCCAGCATCTTCATCCAGCTGTTCAAGGGGACGTACGACCAGACTGACTGGGACAAGGAGTTACAAGACAGCAAGGAAGTGGGCATCGACACGTGGATAGTCAACCCCGTAGGGACGCGTGCCTATACGGATGAGCTGTGGGCATTCTACGAACCTACGTCTCTGCCTTGGGCTGTGGGACATGCCGACATGCTGAACAAGATGTTCGAGGCCGCCAAGCGCAACGGTATGAAGCTGATTCTGGGCCTCTATCCGGGTGTATACAGTACTACGGACACCACCGACCCGGCGGTATACGACCAGCTTTATGAGCGCGATGCGCAGGTGTTTGACGAAGTGTTTGCACTTTTCGGCAATCATCCCTGTCTCGCTGGCTGGTACATTGCCGAGGAGTTCCACGATGGCTCTTATCCCGTGGGATGGCAGCAGGAGCCTGCCCTGTCGCAGTTGGCTGGCTATTTACAGCGGGTGGCTTCGTACATCAAGTCCAAGTCGTCCAAAGACGTGTGCATCGCCCCGGCCTTGTGGCGCGGCATGCCGGCCGACCTCTGCGGCGAGTGGTTCGGGCGTATCTTTGCCCAGACTCCGGACATCGACGTGCTCTATCTGCAAGACGTGGGTGGCCGTTGCTTGGTGGACTTCGACGTGGACTTACCCAACTGGTACGCCGAAATAAAGAAGGCGTGCGACGCGCATGGCGTGACGTTCGGTGTCGACGTGGAGTCGTTCAAGAATTGTTCTTGCCCCGACATCCCCATGCAAGCCAAAGATTGGGCCGAGCTGGAAGAGCAGCTGCTCGTGGCGGGCATGTTCACGGAGCACATCACGAACTTCAGTTGGGCCACCTTCAAGAAGGGGACTGATAACTATGAAGGGTATAAACAGTATCTGATGAAATAACGATTAGCTAAAAGAATATGACAAAAAGTGTTTTAAGCATCATGTTGGCCTTGTGCGTCCTATCTTCTTGCAAGGACGACCAGGGCAAGCAAGGCCCCCAGGAGGGAAACCTCGAACTGGAAAAGGCCGTGGCGGAAGTGGTAGCGAACACGAAGGCCACGAAGATAATTAACGCGTTCGACGAACTGGGTTGCGAAATATATCATACCGGCCCCGTCGCCTCCGAGGAACCCACCAACGCGTCCATCACGTATGAGCTGGCCGAGACGCAGCAGGAAGGCGTGGGCAGTTTCCAACTGAACTATCATTTCTCCGGCCGTCCCATGACCTCGAAGTCCGAATACGTCTACTTCGAGCAGACTTGGGGCGACTGGCGTTTCGACCTGTCGTTCCACCCGTTGGGGCTTTCCATCTGGGTCAAGGGGAATCCGGCCAACAAGGGCACCTTCCGCTTCATCATCTTAGAGGACGAGAAGCAGTTCTCGGCCGATGCCCCGCACGACAATTCGCGCAAACGCTGGTCGTACTACGCGTTCGACGACAAGGAGATTCTCTCCAAAGACGGATGGAACCGCCTGGTGATGCCCTATAGCGCGTTTTACCAATACAAGAAAGGCGACGGGGCCACGGCCGACAAGCTGCTGCTCAACCGTTGCGAGGGCTACCGCATAGAGATTGTGAACGAGAAGAACGAGGTGTGCGACGGCTCGGTGTGCATCGACGCGCTGGAACAGCTCACGTCCTACGAGCTGGTGCCCGGCAAGCCCAGGTTTTCCAGCGTCTTTATCCAGCTGAACAAGGATGCCTACGCTGGCGAAGACTGGGACCAGCAGTTCAAGGACAGCCGCGCCATCGGCATCGACACGTGGATCATCCAGTACGCCCAGCAGTTCACGGGAGACGACGAGACCACGAACGTCTCCTTCTACAAGAACACCAACCTGCCCTGGGTGACGGAGAAATGCGACTTCATAGACAAGATGTTCGAGGCCGCGGAACGTAACGGCATGAAACTCATTCTGGGCCTCTATCCGGGCGACTACAGCAAGACCAACTCCGCCGACCCCACGAAATACGAAAGCAACCTGCAACGCAACAAACTGCTCTTCGACGAGGTGTTCGCGCAGTTTGGCAACCACCCCTGCCTGGCGGGCTGGTACATCACCGAGGAGTTCCACGACGGTTCGTATCCCGTGGGCTGGCAGCAAGAACCGGCCCTGTCCATGCTGGCGCAGTATCTGCAAGGCGTGGCGGCCTACATAAAGAGCAAGTCCGACAAGTCGGTATCCATCGCTCCCGCCTTGTGGCGCGGTATGCCGGCCGACATCTGCGGCGAGTGGTTTGGCCGCCTGTTTGCACAAACACCCGATATAGATTTCTTATATTTGCAAGACTGTGGCGGGCGTTGCCTTGCCGACTTCGATGTGGATTTGCCCAACTGGTTCGCTGAAATCAAGAAGGCTTGCGATGCCAACGGCGTGGAGTTCGGTGTGGACATCGAGTCGTTCAAGAGCTGCTCGTGCCCCGATGTGCCTTACCATGCCAAAGAGTGGGAGGAACTGAAGGAGCAACTCTTTGTGGCCGGCCTGTATACCGAGCATATCACGAACTTCAGTTGGGTGACCTTCAAGAAGGGTACCGACGGTTATGCCGGGTATAAGCAGTACATGGAGGATAACGGTTATATTTCCAAGGGACAATGAAGCGATTGATTGTTATAATAGGTCTTCTCCTGGCCACGGCATGCGTTACGGCATCGGATGGCGCCAAGTATGTCTTGGATAACTATCTGATTCCCGTAAAGCAGCCGGGGACCATGATTGGGCGCATTTGCCCCGCCCCGGCGGAGGCGGAGATTGTGCAGGACACGGCTTCGCTCTTCAGGCTGGATGCCAAGACGGGCACGCTCAGTCTGAAGAAGGGCAAGGCCGTGACTGACGACCCTGCTTCCTTCCGCTACGGGATTACCTTGGCGTTGGACGGGCAGCTGTGCGAGTTCGAGCTGATATGCGACGGCTATAGCCGGAACGGGGTCGTGGCGCACCGTGGCGCATGGAAGCGGACGGGCGTCTTGCAGAATTCGCTGCGTTCCTTCCGACACGCCGTCCGCCTGGGCTGCGAAGGTTCGGAGATGGACGTGTGGCTGACGGCCGACAACAAGGTGGTGCTTTCGCACGACCCGCATGTGTACGGTCTTTCCGTGGAAGACAGTACGTCTTTGTCTCTCTTCCAAGAGACCATCGGCAAGGACGACCCGGTGGCTTCCTTGCAGGAAATCTTGCTGGAAGCCCGCGGGCAGAACACCACGCATCCGGTTATCGAGATAAAGGACTCCCGGAAAGGTTTGGCACGGACCTTGCAGCTGACCGATTCGGTCGTCTCCATCGTGCACCGCATGAAGATGCAGGGTGACGTGCTCTACATCAGCTTCAACTACGAGGTGCTGAAACGTATCCGCAGTTTGGACGCAACGGCCAAGGTGCTCTATCTTTGGGAGGACAAACAGACCTTGCAACAGCTGGTGGACGACGGCATCAGCGGCATAGACTATTCGTATTATGCCTTCCGGAAGAATTCCTCGTTGGTGGAGGATGCCCATGCCAAGGGCCTGCTTACGAACGTGTGGACTGTCAACAATGCAGACGAATTGGAAAAGTATTACCGGCAGGGCGTGGACTACATAACGACCGACGAGCCGGAGTTGTTACTGAAAATCATTAAAAGCTTAAAATAAAGAACGATGAAAAGAAATCTGTTATTTGTGCTGTGCGCGTTGTGCAGCGTGCTGCCTTCATTGGCACAAGATTGTGAGTTGAGATTCAACAAGAACGGTGAGTTCAAAATAGTGCAGTTTACGGACACGCATTATAAAGTGGACGACAAGGCAAACTCTCAAATCGCGTTGGACAGGATTAACGAGGTGCTTGATGCCGAGCAGCCGGATATGGTGGTGTTCACGGGCGACGTGGTCGTATCGAACGAGAGCTTTACCGGCCTCGATATCGTACTGGAGCCGTGCATCAAGCGGAACATACCTTATGCAGTAGTATTCGGAAACCATGACGACGAGTACGACCATACCCGTGCGGAACTGTATGACTATATAGCAAGCAAGGAGTACAGCCTGCTGCCCCCGCGTGCGGGCGGGGTGCTCGACTTTGTCCTGCCTGTATGCCCTTCGGGAAGGAACGACGACGAGCGTGCGGCTTTGCTCTACTTCATCGACTCGCACTCTTATACCTCGTTGAAGGATGTGCCCGGCTATGCTTGGATCAAGTTCGAACAAATAGCCTGGTACAGGGCACAGAGCAAGAAGTTCACGGAGCTTAATGGCGGACAGCCTTTGCCGGCCTTGGCGTTCTTCCACATCCCGTTGCCGGAATACCAGTATGCTGTTGCGGAAAATGAAGCAGGCATGGTTGGGCTGCGGACGGAAGGAGAGGCTTGCCCCACGGGGAACTCCGGCCTTTTCCTCTCCATGAAGGAGTGCGGCGACGTGATGGGTACCTTCGTGGGCCACGACCACAATAACGACTACGCCATCATGTACAAGAACATCCTGCTGGCCTATGGCCGCTACACCGGCGGGAACACGGTCTACAACGACCTGCCCAACGGTTGCCGCGTCATCGTGTTGAAGGAGAACGAACGCCGCTTCGACTCGTACATCCGCCTGGCAAATGGAAAGATAGAATACCAGATTACATATCCTGACAGTTTTAACAAGCAATAATTATGAAGCGTTTTTATATGAAGAACCTTTTTGTCCTGGCGTGCCTGTTCTTTGTGGCTGCCGTGTCGGCCAAGGAAGCGGTCAGCCTGACATTGATTCCCCCAGGGAAAATAACCAACCAGGTCAGTCTGGACATCCGCGGAGGGATTGTGAACGAAACTTCCTCCAAGCAGTCTTATCAGGTTTCCCTTTATTGGGGCAAGGAGAAAGAAGCCTGCCTGTTGCATGAGGAGACGGTGGAACTCTCCGCCGGACAATCGGGCACGGTGAAAATCATCGTGCCCACGAAAGACCGCGTGGGCAAGGGCAAAGTCATCCTGAAGGTGGAATCGGACGGCCAGGTGTACCGCAAGGTGAAAGAGGTCGAAGTGATAGACTCGGACAAACGTTCCATAGAGCAGATTTCCGGGGCTTGGGTGGGCATCTACCATTGGAGCGAGACGGAAGGCAAACATTGGAACCAGGACATCAAGAAGGTGACGGACGAGCAATGGAAGGAACTGGTGCGCTCCATGCACAAGGTGGAGATGGACGTGATTGTGATTCAGGAAGTGTTCCGCAACCAAGAGTATGTGGGCAAGCACCAGCTTACCGTGGACAATTACGCGGGCAAGGCGTTTTATCCCTCCAAGCTCTATCCGGGACGCATGGACATTGCGGCCGAAGACCCCATAGAAGCCATCCTGACCGAGGCCGACAAGCAAGGCATGCACGTGCTCATGGGCGTGGGCATGTTCGCATGGTTCGACTTCACGCCGGAGTCGTTGGAATGGCACAAGCGAGTGGCCAAAGAGTTGTGGGACATGTATGGGCACCATGAGTCCTTCTATGCCTTCTATGTGTCCGAGGAGAGCGGCGGCGGACTGGATAACTGGGAGGCTACGCCGGAGCTGCGGCGTAAGAGGAAACAGGATATCGTTGACTTCTTCAGGGAATTCAAGTCGTACTGCAACAGCTTTGCCCCGTCGAAGCCCGTGATGCTGGCTACGAACAGCTTCGAGGTGCCCAACGGCATGGACACGTACCCTGAGCTGATGAAACACCTGGACATACTCTGCCCCTTCGGCTTCGCACGCATGCCGGAAGGCGACCTGACGGGAAAGGAGGCGGCCGACTTGCTGCAAAGCGTATGCGACAAAGCCGGTGCGCACTTGTGGTTCGACCTGGAGGCGTTCCTCTTCAATCCCGACCAGTCGCTCTACCCGCGCCCCATAGAACAAATTGTGCAGGACTTGAACTTGCTGGATAACTTCGAAAAGGTGCTGTGCTATCAGTTCCCCGGCGTGTTCAACGACCCGAAGATGTCCATCCGCATAGGCGAGGAACGCACGATAGACCTGTTCAACGGCTATGTGAAGTACCTGAAAGAGGTGAAGAAGAAACAATCCAAGAAGCAAAAACGTTGAGCGTATGAAGACATTGGTTTCATGCTTGCTGCTGGCATTGTCGGGGCTTGCCCCGCTGACGGCCGCAGACCATCGCCCGGCAGGCCGGGAATATCCGGCCAATGCCCCGCAGGTGCGCTATGTGGGCCGCACGCTGGCCGACGCGGGAGGCTCCGTCTCTTTCGACTGGACGGGCACGTACTTGGAGGCACGCTTCACGGGCGACACGTTTGCCATCCGCGTGTCGGACACGGGCACGAGCTACTATAACGTCCTGCTCGACGGGGAGCCGCAAGGCGTGGCCACCGTCTGCGGGCGCGACACGCTGATAAGCCTGGTTTCCGGTGCGGGCGGCGGCACGCACACGCTACGCTTCCAGAAACGCTCCGAAGGGGAGTTCGGGCGGACGACGCTGCACCGCTTCCTGCTGGCACCGGACGGCGAGCTGTTGCCTGCGCCCGCACGGAAGGCGCGACACATTGAGTTCATGGGCAACTCGCTGACGTGCGGCTACGGCGTGGAGGGCAAACATGCCGACGAGCCCTTCGAGGTGCGGACGGAGAACTGCGACCTGGCCTTTGCCTGCGTCACGGCCCGCTACTTCGATGCCGACTATACGCTGATAGCGCACTCCGGACGGGGCGCGGCGCGCAACTACGGCGACTCGCTCAGCACGTCGGCCTGCACCATGAAGGACAAGATGATGAACACCTTCGACGAGTCGCCCACCGTGTTGTGGGACTTCGCGAAGGGCTACCGGCCCGACCTGGTCGTCATCAACCTGGGCTCGAACGACTTCTCCACAAAGCCACACCCCAGTAAGGAAGAGTTCGTGAAGAGTTACCTCCGAATACTGCGCCAGTTGCGGCAAAGCTATGGCAAGGACATGCCCATACTCTGCCTCTATCCGGTGGGCATCCAGGCACCGGTGTACGATTACTACGAGGCTGTCGTGGCCGAGGCGGGCGACCCGCACGTCCACCTGCTGAAGCTCTCGCCCGAGCTCTACAACCGCAGCACCGACTTGGGGGCCGCATGGCATCCGGGCATCAGCGGGCAACGGAAGATGGCCATGTGCATCATTCCCCACATAGCCACCCTCATGGGGTGGGAGCTTGAGCCGAAGCCCGTGGAATAAATGGCGGGACGGAGGTCGTTTGTAGCCTTGTGGCGGGCGCTTATATTCCCTCCGCGGGCGCGACATGTTCCGTCCTCGGTCGCAACGCGTTCCGCCCGTGCCCGCAACGTGTTGCGTCCGTGCTCGCGACATGTTGCGGGCATAGGCTTCGCATCGTACTGGCATACAGCCTGTTGCTTCGGGCACAGGGCATGGCTTGACAAACGGAAACAGTTAACACAATAAACAAACAGACAATGGAGAAAAGGGATTTTTTGAAGTATTTAGGGCTGGGGACGGCCATGATGGCGTGTGCTCCCGCCATGTCCCGGGCTGTCGTGCTTCCGGCAAGCAACGAGGAAAAGAAAAAGATAAAGCCGATATCCGGCTCATGGTTCGAGTTCCAACACTCCTCTGAGTCGGAAGGCGGCATCTGGAATAAGCCGCTGGCCAAGTTTACGGCCGACCAATGGCGACGGAAAGTGTTCGAAATAAAAGAGGTGGGCATGGACTACCTTGTCCTGATGAGCGTGGCTCTGAAGGGAAAGCCCTTTTACCCCTCGGCCATCGCCCCGCAGATACCCATGGGATGCGACGACCCGCTGGAAGCCGTGCTGTCGGCCGCCGACGAGTGCGGCATCAAGTTCTTCGTCAGCAACGATTTCTGGGGCGACCTGGACGCATACACCATGATGATAGACAAGGACGTGCAGAAGAAGCGCTTCCGTTCCATGGAAGAAGTGGCCGCAAAGTACGCGCACCACGAGAGCTTCTACGGCTGGTACTTCCCGAACGAGGCACAGTTGCAGCCGTACTTCATAGACGAATGCGTGGCATACGTGAACGAATGTGCCGCCTTTGCCCGCAGGCTCACCCCGGCCTGTGTGAACCTGATTGCCCCATATTTCATCAAGGAAGCCCGCTTTGACGACACCTTCGTGCGGCAGCTGGAAAAGCTGAACATCGACATCATCGCCTACCAGGACGGCATAGGGGCCACCCATACGGAGTTGGCCAAGTCCGCGCAGTATTACGAAACGCTGTACAAGGCGCACGCCAAGGCATCGCGCGCCCGGCTGTGGGCGGACATGGAGCTGTTCTACTTCAGGGACGGCATCATTGCGGCCGACCTGTTGCCCGCATCGTTCGAAAACCGCATCCTGAAGCAGATGGAGAACATCTCCCCGTATGTGGACAAGATACTTTGCTACCAGTACATCGGCCAGATGAACAAGCCGGGAACCGACATCGTGGCCGGACACCCGGACTCCCTGCGGTTGTACGAGGAATATACCCGTTGGTACCGGAAGAACTTCAAGTCTGCCAAGTAATTCATTCAGTAACTTTAAAAAACGATTCTCATGAAAATCTCACTACTTGCCGGGGCCGTTTGCTTGGCCCTTGCCTCATGCGGCCAGCAGGCCGAGGTTGCGACTTCTTACGACATCATCCCCAACCCGCAACAAATCGCGGTATGCCAAGATGCCCCTTTCAGGCTCGACAAGGGTACCCGCATACTCTATTCGCAGGCCGACTCGCTGCTGGAGCACAATGCCGCGTTTTTGTCCGAATACATCGCCCAGGCCACGGGCTACCGTCTTGAAACGGCTCCCTTGGAGGCCGGTGCGGACGTGGAAGGCGCCATCGTGCTCAGTTTGAATGACAGCATCGCCGACAAGGAAGGCTATGTCCTGCACGTGTCGCCCGGAAAGATAACGATTGACGGCCGGACGGCCAACGGAGTGTTCTACGGCGTGCAGGCCCTCCGCAAGTCCATTCCCGCCCAAGCCCCGGACAACGCCATCCTCTTGCCAGCCGCCACCATACAAGATGCTCCCCGCTTTGCATACAGGGGCATGCACCTGGATGTGTGTCGCCACTTCTTCCCTGTGGAGTTCGTCAAACGGTACATCGACCTTCTGGCCCTGCACAACATGAACGTCTTCCATTGGCATCTTACGGACGACCAGGGCTGGCGCATCGAGATAAAGAAATACCCCAAGCTCACGGAAGTAGGTTCCATGCGCAGCCGCACCGTCATCGGGCGCAACAGCGGCGAGTACGACAACACGCCCCACGGCGGCTACTACACGCAGGAGCAGGCGCGCGAGATTGTGGAATATGCCCGCCAACGCTACATCACCGTCATACCGGAAGTGGACCTGCCGGGCCACATGCTTGCCGCCCTGGCCGCTTATCCGGAACTGGGCTGCACGGGCGGGCCGTATGAAGTATGCCCGGAATGGGGTGTCTTCGAGGACGTGTTGTGCATCGGGAACGACAATACGCTGCTGTTCCTGGAGGGCGTGATGAACGAGATTACGGACATCTTCCCCTCGGAATACATCCATATAGGCGGCGACGAGGTGCCGCGCACCCGCTGGGAGCAATGTCCCAAATGCCAGAAGCGCATCCGCGACGAACACCTGAAGTCCGACAAGGAGCATTCGGCCGAAGACCGCTTGCAAAGCTACTGCATGAAGCGCATGGCCGACTATCTGGCGGCAAAGGGCCGCAAGGTGATTGGCTGGGACGAGATACTGGAAGGGGACATCCCTGCCGATGCCACCGTGATGTCGTGGCGCGGCTCTGCCGGGGGTATCGAGGCCGCCCAAATGGGACACGATGTGGTGATGGTGCCCAACAACTATTGCTACTTCGACTACTACCAGTCGCTGGACACGGAGCACGAACCGTTTGCCATAGGCGGTTACGTCCCGGTGGACCATGTGTACAGCTTTGAACCGACGGCCTCGCTCACGGACGAGCAGAAGAAACACATCCTGGGCGCGCAGGCCAACCTGTGGACGGAATACATCCCCACAACGGAATACGCGGAGTATATGGTGTTGCCCCGCATGGCTGCCCTGGCCGAGGTGCAATGGACGCAGCCGGAGCGGAAAGACTACGACGACTTCCTTGCCCGCTTGAACCACCTTGTCCGCTTCTATCAGCGGGACGGGTATAACTATGCGAAACATGTGTTCCCGGCAGACAGTACGAATGTCGGTGTGGTACGATAAATATGAAAACTTTGTGACGTATGAATGCTGTTAATAAGTTTTGTATAGCTTGCTTGCTGTTATCCGGCTCTTTGGCAGGCTTGTCGGCTTGTGCCGGGGAAGAGAATACCGTCGCTTTGTCGGAGCAGGTGTTGCTCGACAAGGTGAAAGGCGCCTGGGCCGGCCAGACGATAGGTTGCAGTTATGGAGGTGCTACGGAGTTCAAGTTCCAAGGTACCATCATCCAAGATTACATACCCATAGCATGGGACAAGCATACTGTCAAGAAATGGTATGACTCTTTCCCCGGGCTGTATGACGACGTGTATGTAGACCTGACGTTTGTGGACGTGTTCGAGCGTTGCGGCTTGGATGCTCCTGTCGACTCCTTCGCCGTGGCTTTCCGGCGTACCGGTTATCCCTTGTGGCACGCCAACCAGATGGCCCGCTACAACCTGTCGCAAGGATTGAAAGGGCACGAAAGCGGCTTTTGGAAGAACAATCCCCACGCCCATTGCATCGACTTCCAGATAGAGGCGGACTTCGCGGGTATCATGTCGCCGGGTATGCCGGAACGTGCAGCCGAGATTTGCGACCGCGTGGGACACCTTATCTCTTACGGCGACGGCTGGTATGGAGGAGTTTACGTGGCAACAATGTATTCCCTGGCCTATGTGGAAGACAACGTGGAAACCGTGGTCAAGGAAGCGCTCCGTGCCATCCCGGCGGAAAGCCAATTCCACAAGTGCATGGCCGATGTGATAGCCTGGCACAAGCAGTACCCTGAGGACTGGAAACGGACGTGGTTCGAGTTGCAAAACAAGTGGAGCGAGGAAATCGGCTGCCCCGAAGGGATACACAACACGCTGAACATCGGGACGAAGATAAATTGCGCCTATGTCATCATGGGCTTGCTGTATGGCGGTGGCGATTTTTCCAAGACGGTGGACATCGCCACCCGTACGGGGCAGGATTCCGATTGCAACCCGGCAACGGCGGCGGGCATATTGGGCACTTTGCTGGGCTATGACCGCATACCCGAGAAGTGGAAGGAGGCCCTTTACGAGGTGGGGGATATTCCTTTCGACGGTACATACATCAGCTTGAACAAGGCTTATGAACTGAGTTTCAACCATGCCTGTGCCATGCTGCAACGGAATGCGTGCGTGAAGACGGCAGATGGAGCCTATCTTATTCCCAAACCGGAAGTACGGCCCGTTCCGCTGGAAGTGGCGTTCGATGGCTTGTACGTGCGTGACAAGCGTGTGGTGGAAAATTCGATAGATGATGCCGCTCCCTTGTCGTTTACCGGTACGGGAGTCGTCTTGAAAGGCTATGTGGCGGGCGGATTACCCTCTGATTACGTGGCGGAGATGGAAGTCTATCTGGACGGGAAACTTTATGAGACGACACGCCTGCCGTTGGACATCAACCAGCGGAAGTGTGAACTGTTCTTCTGCTATGACTGCGGAACCGGGACACACGAGCTGACGTTCAAATGGAAGAACCCCTTGCCGCAAGGAAAGATATGGATAACGGAGATGATAACTTATGACAAGAAACAGTAAGAGACAGATTATGAGGAAATGTATGATATTTGCCGCATTCATGTTCCTTTTGTGCATGAATGCCCGGTCGCAGGTCACGCCGGTACTGCCAGTTAAAGGTACGTGGATAAACCTTGTGTACCAAGATGTCAGGAATAAGTATACCAACCCGGCGGACACGGACAACACCGATCCGGCCATGTGGCGCCAGAAAGTGAAGGAACTGTCGGAAATGGGGATAGAGTACCTGGTGTTCATGGCGGTGGCCAACGAGGGGAAAGCCTTCTACCCGTCGCAGCTGATGCCCCACGCTTATGCCGAGGGGAACGAAAGCCCGGTGGACGCCATCATGGACAAGGCGGCGGATTTGGGCATGAAGGTGTTCCTGAGCACGGGATGGGCCAAGAACCAGGATGACAACCTGCGCGACCCGGCCATCAAGCAGCGGCAGAAGGACATCATGAAGGAACTGGCCGCCCTGTACAAGGACAATAAGGCGTTTTATGGATGGTATTTGCCGGTGGAGGACTGTCTGTGCCCCATCTTGTCGGAACATGCCGTGCTTGCCGTCAACGACTTGAGCGCCTGCGCCACCTCGCTTGCGCCGAGGAAGAAGATAATGATTTCCCCCTACGGCATTGTGGACTCCGCCTTCGACGACCCTGCCTACGCGCAGCAGTTGGCCAAGCTGAAGGTCGACATCATAGCCTACCAGGACGAGGTGGGATGCGTGCGCGAGCCGTTCCCCCTTCCCCGCCTGCGCCGCAACTGGGAGCAGTTGAGGGCCATCCATGACAAGCTCGACATCGCCCTGTGGGCCAACTGCGAGACCTTCACGTGGGAAAAGGCCACCAATGACCGCACCTCGGCCCTGATACCGGCGGCATATCCCCGCTATCTGGCGCAGCAGGCCGCCGCTTCCGCCGCCGGCGTGGAAAACATCATCTCGTTCATCGTGTGCGGACTGATGGACAAGCCCGCGTCTCCTTATCCGCTGGGACAGCCTATTTGTTCTAACAAGGCGTATACGGATTATATGGCTTGGAAGCACGGGGACAAGTACTGGAACCTGCTGGCCTCGTCTTTCATGGGCGAACTGCATGGCGGCATCGCAGCCCGTGCGGACGATATGGTGCTGGCCAAGCTGCTTGACAAGGAACAGGCCGAAGAAGACAGCCAAGACCTCCGCTGGGTGCAATTCGAACCCGGAAAACACGCGGTGACCTTCGAGCTGGAAGGCAAGCCGAAGGTGAAGTGGCTGCTGGCCCGCTTCTTGAACTATGCCCCCGGCAACATCGGGTTGCCCAAGGCCATTTCGCTGTCCGTTTCCAAAGACGGCGTGTCGTATAAACAGGTATCGCGGAAAGCGTCTGCAAGCTATCCGAACAACAAACACGATGCTTGGATAGAAGGCCTCTTGTTCGAAGGCATAGGGAAGTGCCGGTTTGTCAAGTTGGAGTTCGAGGCTCCCTGCCGCGTGTATCTGGACGAAGTGTTCATCAACTGAAAGGCAGACGGTTATGAAGATTGTGAAAACCTTAGGGCTGTCGGCGGCTTTGCTGTCGGCATCCGCCCTTTCGTGGGCACAACAGAAGACGGTGTGGCTGGACGAGGCATACCGTGCGGCCTATTGTGTGCAAGACTGGGGCATGCCCCAGCCGAACCAGGCCGTGGTATGGACACCCTCGCCCTTGACGGTCAACGGCACGGTGTACGAACGCGGTGTGGGGGTGCACTCCATCAGCCGCATGTTGTTCAGCCTGGACAAGAAAGCCTTGTACGTGACAGGCATGGTGGGCGCCGACGACAATAACCCTTTTGCCGGGAAACACCGTTACAAGATTGTGGGCGACAGGAAGGTGCTGTGGCAGAGTCCTGTGATGTGGAAAGGCGCACCGGTACAACCGTTCCATGTAGACCTCACGGGAGTGGACAAGGTGTTGCTGCTGGTGGAGGAGTGTGGGGACGGGATCATGTACGACCATGCAGACTGGCTGAACGTGAAGTTCGTCACGAATGGTGAAGTCGAGCCTATCCCCGTGTGGCCCGAACCCGTCAAGAAGGAGAAGTACATCCTGACCCCGCCCGCTCCCGACACGCCGCGCATCAACAATCCCCTGGTATACGGCGCAAGGCCGGGCAACCCCTTCCAGATGGCGGTTATGGCGACGGGCAGGCGGCCTATGGTCTTCTCCGCCCACGGACTGCCCGAGGGGTTGGAGATAGACGCGTCCACAGGCGTCATCACCGGTGTTTGCCATGAAAGGGGAGAGTACAGCGTCCGCCTGGTGGCTGAAAACGAGCTGGGGCGCGACGAGAAAGAGACGGTGCTGAAGATAGGCGACAAGATAGCCCTGACCCCGCCGATGGGATGGAACAGTTGGAACTGCTGGGGACTGGACGTGGACGACGCCAAAGTGCGGGACGCCGCGCGCACGATGCACGAAAAGCTGCAACCTTACGGCTGGACCTACATCAACGTGGACGACGGTTGGCAAGCTGCCGAACGCTCGTCTGACGGAACCCTGGGCGGAAACGCCAAGTTCCCGGACATGAAGGCGCTGGGCGGGTACGTCCATTCGCTGGGGCTGAAGTTCGGCATCTATTCCTCGCCGGGACCCACCACCTGCGGCAGTTTCCTCGGCAGCTACGGCCATGAGGAGACCGACGCGCGGACGTGGGCCGAGTGGGGCGTGGACTACCTGAAGTACGACCATTGCGGCTACATGGACGTGCAGGAGGACACCCGCGAGGAGACCATCCAAGCCCCCTACATCGTGATGCGCGACGCGCTGGACAAGGTGGGGCGCGATGTGGTGTTCTGTGTGGGATATGGTGCCCCCAACGTGTGGAACTGGGCCAAGGAGGCCGGGGGCGACCTGTGGCGCACCACGCGCGACATTACCGACGAGTGGAACGTGGTCACCGCCATTGGCTGCTTTCAGGACGTGTGCGCGCAGGCCACGGCACCGGGCTACTACAACGACCCGGACATGCTGGTCGTGGGCCGGTTGGGCAAGGCTTGGCGGCCCCAGGTGATGGAGTCCGCCCTGACGCCCGACGAGCAGTATTCGCACATCTCGCTGTGGTGCATCTTGTCGGCCCCGTTGCTCATCGGGTGCGACATGGCCGCCATCGACGACTTCACCCTGGGCCTGCTGACCAACAACGAGGTGATAGCCGTGGACCAAGACCCCTTGTCCGCTCCGGCGCATAAGGTGCTGACGGACAACGGCCAGATATGGTATAAGAAACTGCATGACGGCTCGTATGCCGTGGGGCTGTTCCAGATAGACCCTTACTTCGTGCTTTGGGACCAGGACGATGCCGTGCGCATCCAGCAACAGGACTATGACATGCAGTTGCTTTTCAGCCGGATAGGCATCGAGGGGAAGGCCCGCGTCAGGGATTTGTGGCGGCAGAAGGACTTGGGCGTGTTCAGCGGAGGCTTCTCGGCCAAGGTGCCGTGGCACGGCGTGTCTTTCATCAAAGTGACCCCGCTGACCGATGCGGAGGCTGCTGGCAAGTAACTCCCTGCGGGGACGTGCCGTGTGCTTGTCCCCGTTGGAATAAATTCTTCATTCATAGCGTTTAAACACCGCCCGGCTTCGCGACATGTTCCGCTCGTATACGGAACGCGTTGCGTGGTCGGGCGCAACGTGTTCGGAGCACGGCCGCAACATGTCGCGGCCGCGAGCCCCATATATGACATGTCGGCCGTCAAAAAACACCCGCTTCTTGCCGCAAGTGCGGAAACATTTGTATTTTTGTAGTTCGTGGCCGCCTACCGGCAGATACTCTCCCAGCTGCGCACGCACTATGGCGGCGACGTGCCCATATTGTGCCTGTACCCGGCGGACATTCCGGCCTATACCTATTCTTATTATGAAGCCGTGGTGCATGAGTCGGGCGACCCGCGCGTGCACCTCTTGGCGTTGCAGCCCAACATCTACAACCATACCACCGACATCGGCGCGGCGCAACATCCGGGCATAAAGGGGCACAAGAAGATGGCCATGGCCATCATCCCCTATCTGTCCACCCTCACCGGGTGGGAGCTGACGGGCAAGCCCGTAGAGTAAAAAGAAAGGCAACCGTTGCGGGTTGCCTTTTTGCTTTCCTTTGTTTTACAGTACCTTCGCGAACCGTTCGAGGAACGTGTCGGCCTCGTCCATCGTCAGGCACAGCGGCGGCAGCAGGCGGATGACGTTTGTGCCGCTCACGCCGGTGAACACCTTCTGCTCGTGCAGCAAGCGCGAACGCAGTTCCTTGATGGGCTGTGCGAACTCCATGCCTATCATCAGGCCCCGGCCGCGGACGTCCTTCAGCTGCGGCAGCTTTTTCAGTTCCTCCAGCAGATGCGAGCCTACGCGGGCGGCGTTCTCGATGAGTCCCTCGCCTTCGATGACGTCCAGCACCGCCAGGGCTGCCGCGCACGCCAGGTGGTTGCCGCCGAACGTCGTGCCCAGCTGGCCGTAGACGGGCTTGAACTCAGGACTGATGAGCACGGCACCCATGGGGAAGCCGTTGCCGATGCCTTTGGCCACGGTAATCATGTCGGGGCGGATGCCGGCATATTGGTGGGCGAAGAACTTGCCGCTGCGGCCGTATCCGCTCTGTATCTCGTCGAGGATGAGGACGGTGCCTGTCTGCGTGCACTCCTCCCTCAATGCCTGCATGAAGGCCGTGTCGGGCACCTGTATGCCGCCCACGCCTTGGATACCCTCGATGATGACGGCGCAGACGTCGCCCCGTCGAAGCTCGGCGCGCATGGCTTCCGTGTCGTTCAGGGGCAGGTAGGTGACGTGTCCGCAGGCGTTTACCGGGGCGATGATTTTCGGGTTGTCCGTCACTTCCACCGCCAGCGACGTGCGTCCGTGGAAGGCCTTGGCGAAGCTGACGATGCGTGTCCGCCCGTTGTGGAACGAGGCCAGCTTCAGCGCGTTCTCGTTGGCTTCCGCGCCGGAGTTGATGAGGAACAGCTGATAGTCGTCGTAGCCGCAGGCACGGCCCAGTCGTTCGGCCAGTTCCACTTGCAGCTTGTTTATTACTGAGTTGGAGTAGAAGCCCAGCGTGGCCACCTGCCGGCTTATCATCTCCACGTAGTGCGGATGCGCATGGCCGATGGAGATGACGGCGTGCCCGCCGTAGAGGTCGAGGTACTCGGTGCCCTGGTTGTCCCATACGTGGCAGCCTTTGCCCCGCACGATGTTGATGTCGAATAAGGGATATACGTCAAAGAGTTTCATATCATAATGAAGAATTAGGAATGAAGAATGAAGAATTTCCTTGTGTTTCTCCTTCTTCTTGGGTTGATGAATATATTTGTTTGCTCTGTCATCCTGAACGAAGTGAAGGATCTCCCGCTGACCGAAATATTCTTAGAGGTTAGCCCCCAAGTCCTCCCACCGCGGGTTCATCTGACTGATTAGGGCATTCTTCCTTTTTCTCAGCCAGCCTTTCAGTTCTTTCTCCCGGGCGATGGCATCCGTGATCTGCTGGTATTCCTCGTAATAGACCAGGTAGTGGCGGCGGTATCTCTTGGTGAATCCGTCAAGCAGCCCGCTTTTGTGCTCCTGATACCGGCGGACTAAGTCGTTGGTGACACCGATGTAGAGCACATTCCGGTAGGCGTTTGTCATGATGTAGATCCAGTAGCTCATAGATTTCGGGAGATCCTTCACTTCGTTCAGGATGACAATACAAATCAGTTTTAAGTCGCTTTAAAACGCACTCGGCTTCAGCCTGAGCCCCACCGTCTCCTCGAGGTTGAACATCAGGTTCATGTTGTGGACGGCCTGGCCGCTGGCACCCTTCAGCAGATTGTCGATGCAGGAGATGATGAGCAACTTGTCCCCATGCTTCTCCAGGTGGAGGAGGCACTTGTTGGTGTTCACCACCTGCTTCAGGTCGATGTTCTTGTCGACGAGGAAGGTGAAGGAGTCTTCCGCGTAATACTCCTCGTAGATGCGCGTCAGCTCCTCGATGTTGCACTTGTTCTTCACGACGATGGTGGCGAAGATGCCGCGCGGGAAGTCGCCCCGGTAGGGGATGAAGTCGATGGCGGAGTCGAAGCTGTTCTGCAACTGCTTCAGGCTCTGGCGTATCTCGGGCACGTGCTGGTGCTCGAAGGCCTTGTAGACGCTCAGGTTGTTGTTGCGCCAGCTGAAGTGGCTCGTCGCGCCCGGTTTCACGCCCGCCCCGGTGCTGCCGGTGATGGCGTTCACCATGATGTCGTCGTTCAGCATCAGGTGTTTGGCCAGGGGGAGCAGTCCCAGTTGGATGCAGGTGGCGAAGCAGCCGGGGTTGGCCACGTGCTGCGCCTTGCAGGTGACGCGGCGGTTCAGCTCCGGCAGGCCGTAGACGAAGTCGTTGCCCTCGGCCTTGAGGCGGTAGTCCAGGGAGAGGTCGATGACTTTTAGCCCTTCCGGCAGCGGGTGGCTGTCGATGAACTTGCGCGTGTCGCCGTGGGCGGTGCAGAAGAAGAGGCAGTCTATGTCCTCCAGGGGCAGCTGGTCGGTGAAGCGG
>CALUGY010000034.1 GCA_944320295.1 uncultured Bacteroides sp. | reverse complement strand
GCCATGGCTCCGGTGTCCCACCTCTTCCCATCCCGAACAGAGAAGTTAAGCCCGGACGCGCCGATGGTACTGCGTGAAGTGGGAGAGTAGGTTGCCGCCGTTTTTTTTCCTGTGTGTTCCCCCGGGTGCGTGCGCGGCACGTATCCGGGGGATCGCCGTTTCCGGGGGGGGGAGTTGCAGACGTGGCATGGGTGGAAAGTAGAGGAAAATGCCACCTTGTTGTAGAAAAAGATCGAAAAAATTTGTAGTTTGAAATAAAAGTACTACTTTTGCACCCGAAAACATCGCGGAGTGGAGCAGTTGGTAGCTCGTTGGGCTCATAACCCAAAGGTCGTAAGTTCGAGTCTTGCCTCCGCAACTATTGAAGTATCGCTTTTTGCGGTACTTTTTTTGTATCCTTTATATGCTTCATCCGTCTCTTTCTGTTAATAAAGTTTCCTTTTGTTTGTGCGGTAAAAAGAAATGCCGTACTTTTGCTCGAACTATGTATCATATTGTGTGCAATTTTGCGTTATGACCGTTTCAAAAACTAAAGCTAAATTGGTGGATGTGGCACGTCAACTCTTTGCCAAGATGGGCGTGGAGAATACGACGATGAACGATATTGCACAGGCATCGCAAAAGGGCAGGCGGACTCTTTACACTTATTTCAAAAGTAAAGCGGACATTTACTTGGCTGTGGTTGAAACAGAGTTGGACATGCTTTCGGACACCATGAAGCGTGTGGTTGAAAAGGACATGTCCCCGGAAGAAAAATTGATGGAGATGATTTATACCCATCTGGACGTTGTAAAAGAGGTGGTCTACCGTAATGGTACGTTACGCGCGGGATTCTTCCGTGATACGTGGCGCGTGGAAGCGGTACGCAAGCGTTTTGATGCCAAGGAACTTATTTTCTTTACGGATGTCTTGCGTGAGGGCATGGAGAAGAATGTGTTCCATGTGGATGACTTGGAGATGACATCTGAAATTCTTCTGTACAGTATAAAAGGCATTGAAGCACCATATATCCGCGGGCGTGTCGGGGCCGATTTGGATGATGAGGTCCGTGACGCTTATGTCAGGCATCTGGTGTTTGGTGCGTTGGGAGTAGAAAAAATCTGATATTTAATTATTATAGAAACGTTATGGGATTATTAACTGGAAAAACTGCGCTGGTAACTGGTGCCGCACGCGGTATCGGCAAGGCGATTGCATTGAAGTTCGCGTCGGAAGGCGCAAACGTGGCTTTTACCGATTTGGTGATTGATGAAAATGCCGAGAACACGGTAAAGGAAATTGAAGCGTTTGGCGTACAGGCCAAGGCTTATGCTTCGAACGCCGCCAACTTTGAGGATACGGCGAATGTAGTGGCTGAAATTCAGAAGGACTTCGGTCGCATAGACATCTTGGTTAACAACGCCGGAATTACGCGCGATGGCCTGATGATGCGCATGAGTGAACAGCAGTGGGACATGGTGATTAACGTGAACCTGAAGTCCGCATTCAACTTTATCCATGCATGTACGCCCATCATGATGCGTCAGCGTGGAGGAAGCATCATCAATATGGCTTCCGTGGTAGGTGTGCATGGTAATGCCGGGCAGGCCAACTATTCCGCTTCCAAGGCCGGTATGATTGCATTGGCCAAATCTATTGCCCAAGAACTTGGTTCACGCGGCATACGTGCCAATGCCATCGCTCCTGGTTTCATCATGACAGCCATGACGGACGCCTTGTCCGACGAGATTAAGGCCGAGTGGTGCAAGAAGATTCCTTTGCGCCGTGGCGGTACGCCTGAGGATGTGGCAAACATCGCTACCTTCCTGGCTTCGGATCTGTCGTCTTACGTGTCTGGTCAAGTGATACAGGTAGACGGCGGTATGAACATGTAAATTGAGCGTGGAATGAATAATGAAGGGCGGAGAGTCCGGCGTATGCCCCTTTCCGCCCTTCATTCTTTATTGTTCATCATTAATTCTTCATTAACATGACTGTCGTTTACGAGGACAATCATATTATCATTGTCAATAAGACCGTGTCGGAGATAGTGCAAGGCGACAAGACGGGCGACACGCCCCTTGCCGAAACCGTGAAGCAGTATCTGAAGGAGAAGTATGCCAAGCCGGGAAACGTATTCCTTGGCGTGACCCATCGTCTGGACAGGCCGGTGAGCGGGCTGGTGGTATTTGCCAAAACGGGCAAAGCTTTGGCACGCCTGAACGACATGTTCCGTAACGGCGAGGTACGCAAGACATACTGGGCCATAGTAAAGGAAATGCCTCCGCACGAGGAAGGCGAGCTGGTGCACTATCTTGTCCGCAACGAGAAGCAGAACAAAAGCTATGCTTACGACAGGGAACGTCCGGGAAGCAAGAAAGCCATTTTGCACTATCGCCTGGTAGGCCGCTCGCAGAATTACTGTCTGTTGGAAGTGGACCTTAAGACAGGCCGCCATCATCAGATACGTTGCCAGCTGGCCAAGATGGGGTGTCCCATCAAGGGCGATCTGAAGTACGGTTTCCCCCGTTCCAACCCCGATGGCGGCATTTGCCTGCATGCACGTTCTGTCAGCTTTGTACATCCGGTGTCGAAGCAGCTGGTCGAGGTGGAAGCTCCGTTGCCCGACGGCACATTGTGGAATGCCTTTCGCAACTTGCAGGCAGACCGCGATTGACGTACCTTGCCATGCCGGCCGGGCAATGTGAAGGCATGAAAAAAGCCGTTCCCCAGAATAGACAAGGAGGGAACGGCTTTTTTTGTTAGTGTGCTTACTATGCTTCAGCTCCTTTCATGCAGCGTTTTGGTTTGATGGGCGCCTTATTGGGCTATGTCGGCGGCCGTTTCTGTTTAGGCCCCTTTCGCGGGCAGGGCGGCTTGTGCCGTGTGCCGTTGAAGAGGGGTCTATACAAACAAACATAAACAGGGCTGCTATTCAGACTAACGTCATGAGTTGATACCTTTGTGTGCGCTTTCCTTTAGTTTTTAAGTTTATAATGGTTGGCTGCGATATATAGTCCAAATGTCGTACCAAAAGAATGCTTGTTGCTTAATTGCTTAGTTATCAATACGAAACAGCTTTGCGTACATTGTCTTTTGTTGTGGAAAAGCGTGGAATGCGTGTGGCGGGGTGTGGAAATATTCCACACATTCTGTTTCCCGTATGCGGCACATGCCTTGGCGTGTAAAGCGCAGTATTGGCGGCTTTTATACGCAACGTGTTGCGCCCGTGCTCCGAACGTGTTCCGTCCGCGCTTCGAACGTGTTGCGGGCGTACTCCGTACATGTTGCGTGCAACGCCCTCTTATATTGCGGTTTGGCACGGGTGATGAAGTGTGTCAAAGCGCTCGTTGGCAGAAATCAAGGAGGCATATGTTCCATCCGGCAGGCCGTGGGTTTCGAAAGGGCTTGCCGGGGCGACTAAGAGGGGCGGTAAGCTTCCGCTTCCTTGAGCAACGAGGCGATGCGCGACAGGGCTGTTTCGGCTTCCGCCCGCAGGGCATCGTCCACAGCCTTTCCGCGCGAGGCCTCCAGCACGCGGAGCGAGGCCACCAGCTCCGATGCGCCGACCAACACAAGAAGCGGAATCATTTTGTGCGCCACGGCAGACATGGCCTCGGCATCTGCGGCCTGCAAAGCGTCGCGTAGGCGTTCGGCATTGAGGCGCGTTTCTTTCACAAAACTTTGGAAAATGTCCGATGCGGCTTCAAGGTCGTCTCCTGAAAAGGCCGTGAGGGCGGCGAAGTCCGGTGAAGAGTTTTTTCCTGTACCGGGAGTGGTGGATGGCTGGGGGGCAGGGCAGCCTTGCAGCTCGCTTATCAGTTCCTGCACGGTGAATGGCTTGTGCAGGCATCCCGCAAAGCCGTGTTCCGTGAAGTCCTCGCGCTGCATGTCGCTGCGTGCCGTGACGGCTATCACGGGCAAGTTGCGGGCACAGGGAATGTTTGACGCACGCAGTAATTCCAACAGCTCGAAGCCCGAAATGGCAGGCATCTGTACGTCGGTTAGCAGCGCGTCGAAGTGCCCGCCGCTCCGCAACGCGTCAAGCACTTCGTCTACCTGGAGGCATGACACGGAGTCTATGCCGCCCTGTTTCAGCATGGCCGACGTGAGGGTAAGTTGGATGCGGTCGTCGTCTATCAGCAGGACGCGGAGGTCCGGATGGCCTTTGCCGGTGGGTGAAAGACTGCCTTTCCGGCTGGACGGAACAGGCTGGGATATGCTGTCCGCTACGCCATCCTTGATTCTTTGTCCTTCACTCATGGCGACCGGGTATATGGGTATGCGCAGGGTGAAGGTGCTGCCCTTGTCCGGCACGCTGTCCACATCGATGGAGCCTTCGAGCAACTGCACCAGCATACGCACGATGGAGAGGCCGAGGCCGAAGCCTTCCTTGCCTTGTGCACCCGGCAGCCGGGTGAATTCCTGGAAGATGCGTTCCCGGTCGGCCGGCTTCATGCCTTTTCCCGTGTCGGCCACGGAGAGCACCAGTTTGCGTTCTTTGTAAGCGGCGGTTATCGTCACGCTTCCCCTGTCGGTGAACTTCACGGCGTTTGACAGCAGGTTGTTCACAATCTGTTTCAGGCGAAGCGGGTCGCATATGTAAGCCTTTTGCAGTTCGGGGGAGACGGAGCAATGCAGGCTCAGTCCCTTGGCGGCGGCCAGCGGCTCGAAGCTCACACGGATTTCTTCTATCAGCCGTGCGGGATAGAACGCCACACGGTTCACCTCCACTTTATGCAGGTCGAGCCTGTGGAAGTCGAGCAAGTCCACCACCAGTTTCAGCAAGTGTTCCGACGAAGCCTTCATGTTGTCCAGATAAGTGCGTTGCTGCCCGTCAATGGTGACTCCGGACAGCAGGTCGGCATAACCCATGATGGAACCGAGCGGTGCCTTGAAGTCGTGTGTGATGGCCAACATCAGTTTCTCCCTTGTGGCCAGCAGGTCTTCGGCCCTACGCCTGGCCTCTTCCAGTTCACGGCGGTAACGATTGCTGCGGGCAATGTCGCGGCCTATCAGTATCAGGAAGAAGGCCGCCAGCACTACGCCCCCCACCGCCACTCCGGCAATGGTTTTGGCCGAGCGCATGCGTACCTCTTTCCGGTTGGCTGCGTCGGTTTTGGCTTGCAGCAAGGTTGCTTCCTCATAGTGCTTCAGCATGGTGTCTATGTCGGCGCTGAGGATGCGGTTCATCCGTTGCAAGTTCTGCCTGCGTTGTTGCAGTTGCATGCCCACTTCCCGTTGCTGCTCCGCTGCCGCTTTCAGTCGTGCCTGGAGGGAGTCTATGGGGTTGTAATGTTCCAGCAGCGTGTCGGTGGTATATTCAAAGCTGGTCTTCACCTGGATGGCCGTGTCATGTTTGGGTGGCGCGAACACTTCGCCCAAACGGCGGAAGAAGCCTTTCTTTTTGGGGCGGGTCACCACCGTGTCCCGGTGGGTTATCGTACGGCGTTGCACGCGTTCGCGTACCACGAAGGTGTCTTGCGGGGCAATGGCCTGTTCTATCAGCGAGGTGGAGATCAGCGTGTCGCTCGCTTCGGTGAGCATGCGTAGCATGGCGCGTGTGTTTTGGTCCTTCTTTTCAAGCAGGGTAAATAGGCTGTCCACCCATTGCACGTTGTGGTCTTCAGTCTGCATCAGCCGTTCCATCTCCCTGCGGATAAAGAGCAGGGAGAAGAACAATACCCCCAGCATTAGCGTGTAGCCGATGGCGATTTTCAGTTTGGAGACGCTGTTCATGTTGAAGGGAAGGCTCAGGGGTTAACGGCACATGCGTGGGAAGCTGCCAGCAAGCCGAGTGTCTTTCGTCTGAAGCGGAGCCACAGCATGACGCCCGCGCTGGTAAGCCCGAATGGGAAGGCCATCCACACGCCTACCAATCCCCAATCGAAAACGAAGCCACATAAGTAGCCCACAGGCAGGGATATGACGAAATAAGCCACGAATGCTATGAGCATCATAGGCTTCACGTCCGAGATGCCTCGCAGCGCATTGGCAAAAGCTATCTGCAGACCGTCGCCGAACTGGTAGATGAGGAAGGGAACGAACAAGGCGGGAACCATGGTGGCCACTTCCGCATTGTCGGTAAACCATCCGCCTACGGAGTGGCGGAACAGGAAGACGATGGACAACAGCACTACTGCCATGCCCAGGATGAGATGGAAACCCGCATGGGCTGAACGGCGTACGTTCACAATGTCGCCCTGCCCCATGAAGTTGCTGACACGCACGGCTACCGCAGCTCCCATGCCATAGAACATCATGAACGTGAATTGCGAGATGGTAAGCATAATCTGGTGCGATGCGAGCGCAATGGTACCAAGCCAGCCCACCATGATGATACTAAGGCTGAACGAGGCCGTTTCCATGCCCATCTGCAAGCCCACGGGCCAGCCCAGGGCGTTGAGACGTGCAAACAGCGGGCGCGACCAACCTCCGCGCAGGAACCCCACGCAGTAGCGGCGGAAGCGGCGTGCGTGGAGAACGATGATTGCAAAGGCTACCACCATGGCTATACGCGACAACAAGGTACTCAATCCGGCTCCCAGAAGTCCCAATTCGGGAAGCCCCAGCTTGCCGTTTATCAGGATGTAGTTTCCCACGATGTTCAATGCGTTGCCGCCCAGAAGAATCCACATGGCCGTCTTGGTATCGGTGATGCCGTCGGCGAATTGCTTGAAGGCGTTGAACAGCATGACAAAGACGAGGGAGACGAGCAGTACCAAATAATAGGGGCGGATAAGCGGAAGCAACTCTTCTGGCTGTCCCAAACGGTGCAGGTTGCAATAGAGTACCGTCATGATAACCATTTGAAGCAAAGCCACCAACACATTGGCCACAAGGCTGCAACGCAATGCCTGCCCGGCCTCGACATAACGGTGTGTGCCGTAGAATGAGCCTACTACCGGCGTCAGTCCATAGCTGAATCCCGTACTGAATATGATGCACAGGTTGAACATGTTGTTTACGAACGAGGCCGCACCCAGTTCGGCGGTACTGTGATGGCCTATCATCAAAGTGTCGGCAAAGCCGAGGATGATGACACCCAGCTGTCCCACCACGATGGGCATGCCCAGGAAAAGGAGTGCGCGGTAATGTCCGCCATAGGTTTGCAACAGTCTGTTCATTCGATGCTATATGAGGAATGGTTATGCCGGATACATAGGAAGCCTGCGGGAGCTGTCCCCGCAGGCTGAATTGGTTGTAGGGGCGGAGACGCTTAGTCGTCGAGCAGGATGACTTTCTTTATCCTGATGTCCGCTTCCGGGCGGTCGTTGCGGTCGGTCTTGGCCTGTTGGATTTTGTCTACTACATCCATGCCTTCCAGCACTTCGCCGAACACGGTATATTCACCATCCAGGTGGGGAGTACCTCCCACGGTGGTGTAGGCCTTCACTTGTTCGGGCGTGAAGCGGAATTCGGGTTCTGCGGCCACTTGTGCCTCGGCCTGTGCGATGAGCGTGTCTTGCAGGTCGAGCAGGGCGTTTTCGTTGCCCTCTTTACGCAGCTTGTATATCTCCTTCATGTGCTTTTGCGCCAAGGCGTTGAAGGCGTTATTGAGGCGCATCTGATTCATTTGTCGTTCCATGTCGAGCAGGGCGCTGTCGGAGTACACTTTGCCCGTGACGATGTAAAACTGGCAACCCGACGAGGCTTTCTGCGGGTTGACGTTGTCGCCTTGGCGTGCGGCGGACAAAGCGCCTTTCTTATGGAAGTGCTTGGGATAGACAAACTCTGCGGGGACGGTGTAGCCCACGTCGCCTGCACCCAGCATCTGCCCTTTGGCCGCATTCTTGCTGTCCGGGTCGCCCGCCTGAATCATGAAATCCTTGATGACGCGGTGGAAGAGCGTCCCCTCGTATGTGCCGTCCTTGGCCAGTTTGATGAAGTTGTCGCGGTGTTTCGGCGTATCATCGTAGAGTTTTACAACGATGTCGCCTGCGGTTGTCTCGATTTTCAGTTTGGTTTCTTGTTCCATGCCGTTTGTTTCTTTGTTTGATGATTTGCAAGCCGCCAGGCAGCAAATCGTCAACAGGGTTAATAATGCGAAGGAATTCGTTCTCATTTTACTTTTTGTTTAATTTTAGCCGGGCAAAGATACGACTTTCATGCAAAAGGATTTACCTTTGTGTCACAAAATAAAGTGAAAAGCTATGGCAACGAAATCCATTCTCATCGTAGAAGACGACATCACGTATGGCATGATGCTCAAGACGTGGCTTGGCAAGAAAGGTTTCCATGTAGCGTCGGCCAGCAGCATAGCCCGCGCACAGAAGCACATTGAAAGCGAGGGGGCCGACCTTATCCTTTCCGACTTGCGCCTGCCCGACCGCGACGGCACCGACCTGCTGAAGTGGCTCTCCACGCGGGACACTCCCATCCCGCTTATCATCATGACGGGATATGCAGACATACAGTCGGCCGTGCAAGCCATGAAGCTGGGAGCGCGCGACTACGTTGCCAAGCCTGTCAATCCCGATGAACTGCTGAAAAAGATAAACGAGGCATTGGATGGCGTGCCTGCCGGCCTGATGCAAACGCCTGACACACGCAAGGCAAAACCGCAACCCGACCCCATGGCTGACTTCTTGGAAGGCGAGAGCGAGGCCGCCCGCAAGCTATTCGGCTACGTGCGCCTTGTGGCTCCCACCAGCATGTCCGTGCTCATCACCGGGGCCAGCGGCACGGGGAAGGAGTATGTGGCTCACCGCATACACCAGTTGAGCAAGCGCGCCGACCGTCCCTTTGTGGCCATAGATTGCGGGGCCATACCGAAAGAGCTGGCGGCTTCCGAGTTCTTCGGCCACGTGAAAGGCGCCTTCACCGGGGCACATTCCGACAAGACGGGCGCATTCGTCGAAGCCAACGGCGGCACCATATTCCTGGACGAGGTGGGCAATTTGGGCTACGAGGTGCAGGTACAACTGTTGCGTGCCTTGCAGGAGCGGAAGATACGCCCCGTAGGTTCAAACAAGGAGATTGCCGTGGCCGTGCGCCTTGTGGCGGCCACGAACGAGAGTTTGGAACAGGCCATTGCGGGCGGCACGTTCAGGGAAGACCTGTATCACCGCATCAACGAGTTTACGCTGCGCATGCCCCTGCTCAGGGAGCGCCGCGAGGACATCATGCCTTTTGCCGAAGCCTTCCTGGCGCAGGCCAACCGCGAGATGGACAAACAGGTGGAGGGTTTCGATGAAAAGGCCTGCCGCATGTTGCTGGATTACCATTGGCCGGGAAACCTGCGCGAGATGAAGAACGTGGTGCGCCGCGCCACCCTGCTGGCCACCGGCCGGTACATAGGCCCGGACGAGCTGGGGGATTTGCAAGCCGTGGCCACCCCCTCCGCGCACATGGCACTACGCAACGAGGAGGCCGAGAAACAGCACATCGTGGAAGCCCTGCACCAGACGGGAAACAACAAGAGCCGCGCCGCCCAGTTGTTGGGCATAGACCGCAAGACGCTGTACAACAAGCTGAAACTTTATGGCTTAAACTAAGGGAGGAAGGCTCTTCCCCCTTCTGTCTCTTCCTTCATAAAGAGAGGAGGAAACACCTTGTATTTTAGCCGTTTCCTCGCAACGTGTTCCGAGCGTACTCGCAACATGTTCCGAGCACGGGCGCAACACGTTGCGAGCGCGCCCGCAATGCGTTGCGGACAAACACGCAAACGTTATCGTTTTTCCCTTTCCATCGTTCCGGTTTTCCTCCCCTTATGGGGAGGGTCAAGGAGGGGCTTCCCAGAACCAACTCAGAACGGCACCACGTGCCTGTCCCCGGCAAGGCCGCCCACAATGCCCCATCCACCGCTCACGTTGCTGTGTATCTGTACGGCTTCGGTGTATGAATCCATGTCCAAAGTACGGTAGAGCATGGTAGACTTGAGGTAATGATACAGGTCTGAGGTGAGTGACTGTAGCTCCACCACCACGTGCGGGTCGTCTCCGTAGCGCATGCGTGTTTCCACGTTGAACGTGTAGCTTTGGCCGTCGAACAGTCGGTCGTCGAACACGTTGGAAAAATAGGCCGACCATCCGCCGGAAGCCTCCGTCAAGTTGTTGTCCATGAATAGCACGTCCGACGAAGAGAATATGTCGCTATACCGCCAGGCTCCTTGTTCGGCCATCCATCCCACACTCCTCACCTTTAGCCGGTAGTAGTTCTGTTCGCCTGCGGGGTCATGTATACGCAGAGTAATCCGCATGAGTGTGTCCGGCGCAGAGTCCCACGCCCCATTGGAAGCTTCTGCCTTGTTGTAATACTTCTCGCTTTCCAACACTTCCAGACGTTGCGGGCTTGGAACAACCGTTTCCGCCGATATACTCGGAAAGCCCTCGGATTGTATGTGCAGGGACAGCATGTCTCCTTCTTCCGGCACGTAGCCACATCCAAAGCTGTGGCTTTCCTCGTTGTAGCTTAGGGCGTACTCTTGTTGTCCGTTTACCGTCAGGCGTACGTCGGCATCGGGTAGCAAGGCTTCTTCTTCGTAAAAGGTTTCCGAATGCATCAGGTAGTCGTGGTAGTTGTCGTAAATCTCCAAAGACGGCACATCGGTGAACAGGAACGTGCGCGACACGGCCACCGTGAACTCCCGACCCGGCACGGCCAGCGCGTTGGCGCAGATGCAGTTGTATTCCTCACTCGAACCGTTGAAGTCCAGTATGCGTTCGCATCCGTACAGCAGGGGAAGCAATAGCAAGGCGCAGGAAAGTTTTCGCAGATACATGGCTTATCGGAAATTAGAATTTGAACCTATAGCTTAGCGAGGGCATGAAAGGGAACATGCATACGCCCTTCAGCACCGTCTGGTTGTTGTCATATCCTATGTAAACGTCGGATATGTTTTGGCGGTTGTAGAGATTACAGACGGAGAGGCTTATGGTGCTCTCGCCCGTGTCGTGCGACAGGTGGTAGCTTGCGGCCACATCCAGCCGGTGGGTGGCGGGCAGCTTGTAGCCGTTCCGTTCGCGGTAAGAGTAGAAGCGGGAGAAACGCCTGAAGTAGGCCGGGCCGTCGGCCACCACGTCCTGCCCGTCGCCGTGCAGGTAGCTGTCGCCGGAGGCGGCGTTGCCATAAGGGTCGTACTCGTCGAGCCATCCGCCATATAGGGCTGTGGACGAGAGAATGCCACGTCTGCCCGTGTGGTATGTCCATGTGGCCGACATCTCCCAATGCTTGTTGAAGCGGTGCATCAACACGATGTTCACGTGGTTGCGGCAGTCGTTGTTGGCGTAAAACTCGCGCCCCGCGCTGATTTCCTGTCCTGGACGGTCGTACTGTCGCAAGGCCTTGCTCCAGGTGTAAGACAGCCATCCTGTCGTTTTGCCAACTGTCTTGCGCAGCATTGTTTCCACACCGTACGAACGCCCTTGCCCCACGGCCACCAGCTGCTGCCAGTCGCTTGCAGCATTCATGTACGAGGGACCTTCACGGTAATCTATCACATTGTGCATCAGCTTATAGTATCCTTCAATGGAGAAGTCCAGCCCTTCGGCAATCTGCCAGCTGTATCCTGCGGCCCATTGGTCGGAACGCATCAAGGGTATGTCCGCCGTGACGGGTACCCACAGGTCGGACGCCATGACCAAGTTGCTGCTGCTCAGCAGGTGTACGGCCTGTGCCATGCGCGAATACGATGCCTTGATCGACATGTCGTCGCGGAAGAGCCAGCGTAGCGAAAGCCTCGGTTCTACGGAGTGATACGTCTTCCCTTTCATGGGCACCAGCATGTAGCGCAGACCTGCGTTCACCCGCCAGCGTTCGGCCAATGTCCAGTCGTCTTCTGCGTAGGCGGCAAAGCTCAATACGTCATGCTTGCGGCCCAGCACCGTGTCTGTCAGGCTTTCAGTCTCGCGGTAACTTCCGGCCTCTTGATATTTGTGGTAAATCTGTATAAGGAATATACCTCTTTGAAATCAAGAGAGTTAGAAGAATTACCTCGTTTTCGGGTAATGAGTTGGTAACCGTTCTAATTGCCGTGGTCTGCATCGCTTTGCTTGTTCGGGAAACT
>CALUGY010000033.1 GCA_944320295.1 uncultured Bacteroides sp. | reverse complement strand
GATGGCCGCCGAGTAGGCTTTTTGCGTGAATAGCGTTTGCCCCTCCTGGTAGAGCCGTTGGGGGGACACGGACTTTTCGCTTGTCTGCGCGGCGGCAAGCAGCGGAATGCAGCACAGGGCGGCACAGGCGATGCGGGGAAATCTACGTTTCATCATTCTATTATTGGTTATAAAAGTTTCTGCACCGCATGGCGGCACCAAGTCACAAATGTACGCCTTTTCGGCTTGTGTTGTTCCCCTTTTCTTCTTTTTTAAGGATATGGCCGCCGGAAACGCTTTATCGTCCGCCGTTTGTGTCGTGCAGGAATTGGTCGAGGAAGAGGCGAAGCCCCCGCCGGATGGATTCGAGCCCGAAGTCGTCCACGCACAATTCACGCACGGGGACGTAGCGCAGCTCGGCCGCGTCGTCCATGGCGCGGAAGTGCCGCGTGTCGGCCACATGGCAGCGGTAGAACATGTCCAACGTGTGGACGGTCAGGCTGGAATAGAGGTACCTGTTGGGAAGGGAGAAGAGGTATTCCGCGCGGGTCACCTCCATGCCCGTCTCCTCCTTCACTTCGCGTGCCACGCCCTGCTCGCCGGTCTCGTCCATGTCCACAAAGCCGCCCGGCAAATCGAGCGTGCCCTTCGCCGGGTCTTTGGCGCGGCGGCACACCAAGAGTTCGTCCCGCTCGTTGAGGATGAGGGCCACGGTGGCCGACGACGGGTTGGCATAGTATGTGAAGCCGCAGTCGGGGCAATGCTTCGACTTGAAGTTGTGTATGCCGAAGCGCGGCGAACCGCACTTCGGGCAGTATTTGAACAGGCTGAGCGGGTGCTGATCCATGGCCGGGAGCGCGTTACATGCGGTTGGGCACCTCGATGCCGAGCAGTCCCATGCCGAGGCGGATAATCTTGCCCACCTCTTGCGACAGTACCAAGCGGAACACCTTGACATCCTCGTTGGCCTCGCGCAGTATGCTGTAATCGTGGTAGAACTGGTTATACTCCTTCACCAGGTCATAACAGAAGTTGGCTATGACGGAGGGACTGTAGTCCTCGCCGGCCTGTGCCACCACGGCGGCGAAGTCGGCCACCATCTGGATGAGGCCCTCTTCCTTTTCGCTCAGCTCGATGCCGGAATGCAGCGCGGCGGGCAGCTCGATGCCGGCCTCATGCGCCTTGCGCAACACGGACTGTATGCGGGCGTAGGTGTACTGTATGAACGGGCCGGTGTTGCCGTTGAAGTCGATGGACTCCTTGGGGTTGAACGTCATGTTCTTGCGTGCGTCCACCTTCAGGATGAAATATTTCAGCGCGCCCAGCCCCACGATGCGGGCTATCTCCGACGCCTCTTCGGGTGTGAGGCCTTCGAGTTTGCCCAGGTCGCCGCTGGTCTCGCGGGCGGTGGCTATCATTTCGGCCATGAGGTCGTCGGCATCTACCACGGTGCCCTCGCGGCTCTTCATCTTGCCTTCGGGCAGTTCGACCATGCCGTAGGAGAAGTGTACCAGGCTCTTGCCCCACTCGAAGCCCAGCCGGTCGAGCAGGATGCTGAGCACCTGGAAGTGGTAGTTCTGCTCGTTGCCCACCACGTATATCATCTTGTCTATGGGGTAGTCGGAGAAACGCTGTTCGGCGGTGCCGATGTCCTGCGTCATGTATACCGACGTGCCGTCGGCGCGGAGCAGCAGCTTGTGGTCGAGGCCCTCGTTCGTGAGGTCGGCCCACACGGAGCCGTCGTCCTTGCGGTAGAACAGGCCTTTTTCCAGCCCTTCGAGCACCTTCTTCTTGCCGTCGAGGTAGGTTTGCGATTCATAATAGATTTTATCGAAGCTGACGCCCATCATCTTGTACGTCTCGTCGAACCCGGCATACACCCAGTCGTTCATCTTCTTCCACAGAGCACGCACTTCGGGGTCGCCGGCTTCCCACTTGACGAGCATTTCGCGCGCCTCCTTCATCAGGGGCGACGCGGCTTCGGCTTCTTCCTTCGTCATGCCTTTTTCCTCCATCAAGGCGGCCACTTCGGCTTTGTAGTGCTTGTCGAACGCCACATAGTAGTCGCCTATCAGGTGGTCGCCCTTCTTGCCGCTCGACTGCGGTGTCTCGCCGTTGCCATACTTCTGCCACGCCAGCATGGACTTGCAGATGTGGATGCCGCGGTCGTTCACGATGTTGGTCTTGACGACGCGGTTGCCGTTGGCGGCTATGATGTTGGCCAGCGCGTTGCCCAACAGGTTGTTGCGCACGTGCCCCAGGTGCAGGGGCTTGTTGGTGTTGGGCGAGGAGTATTCTATCATGACCAGCGGCGACTGCGGCGTGGCCGGGCGGATGCCGTAATGCTCGTCGGCGTGGATGCTGTTGAGCAGGTCTATCCACGCGGCAGACGACACGGTGATGTTGAGGAAGCCCTTGACCACATTGAAGGCCGCCACCGTCGGCTCGTTCGCCTTCAGGTATTCGCCTATCTCCTGTGCCGTCTGTTCCGGCCCTTTGCGCGACATGCGCAGGAAGGGGAACACCACGAGCGTCAGGTGCCCTTCGAACTCTTTCTTCGTCTTTTGCAGTTGCACTTGCCCGGCGGGCACGTCTTGCCCGTAGAGCGTCTTCAGCCCTTGTACCACGGCTGTTGCCAGTCTTTGTTCTATGTTCATGATGGTTACCTTTGTTTTCTTGGGTGCAAAGATAGTGAAAGGTGCGTGCAGAGGCAAAGCGAAAACGCAGTTTTCTGTTTGACTCTGCCGAACCGCATCCTATCTTCGTGGAACAAAGATACGCATATTCTTGGAACACAGCTTCGCCGGAGTGCACAGATTTGCGCTTTGCGCCCAAGAAAAAGGGGCGATATATGGGGCGGAAGGGCGCGACACGTTGCGGCCGCGCTCCGTACATGTTGCGACCGTGCTCGCAACGCGTTGGAAGCGCGCTCGCAACGCGTTGCGAACAAACATCTGATACACAGCGTGTAACAGCGGCGTGTGAACGCTCCTTTTCCCCGGCGCCCGGCCAGTTTGCCTCTAATGAAAAATGTTTATAAAAAGCCCGAAAAAAGAGGAAAGGCCGCACGTTTTCTGCGCCCAATGGAATTAAATTCGTACTTTTGTCCCGCTTTGAACGACAAACAAACGATTATGAACTCGATACCCACCGTAACAAAGAACCTGCTTATCATCAACGTGCTGGCCTTCTTCGGCATGATTGTGGCCGAGAAGTACGGCATAGACCTGAACTACTGGCTGGGGCTGCACTTCGTGCTGTCGGAGGACTTCAACGCCGCGCAGCTCATCACCTACATGTTCATGCACGGGGGCTGGACGCACATCTTCTTCAACATGTTCGCCGTGTGGATGTTCGGCAGCGTGCTCGAACAAGTGTGGGGGCCGAAACGTTTCCTGTTCTACTACCTGGTGTGCGGCATAGGCGCGGGCCTGGTGCAGGAGCTGGTGACGGGCATCCGCTATTGGGACATGCTTCCCGGCGTGCCGCCCGAGATGGTGGACTTGGCCATGCGCGAAGGCGGGTCGGTGATTGAGGAAGGCATGAACTACAGCCATCCCGTGCTCGGCGCGTTCAACGCGTTGCTCAACGGCACTACCGTGGGAGCCTCCGGCGCGGTATACGCCATCTTGCTCGCCTTCGGCATGCTGTTTCCCAACCAACAGATGTTCATCATGTTCCTGCCCATTCCCATCAAGGCCAAGTACATAGTGATAGGTTACGCGCTGATTGAGCTGTATTCGGGCTTCATAAACAGCCCGATGGACAACGTTGCACACTTCGCTCACTTGGGAGGCATGGTGTTCGGGTTCATATTAATAATGTATTGGAGACGGAGGAACAGACGAAATGGCTTCTATTATAACTGACCTGCGCGAGGCGTTCCGCCGGGGGAACATCTACATACGCCTGATATTCATCAACGCGGCGGTGTTCGTGCTGACGGCGGGCACGGCCGGCCTGATGCAACTGTTCTACCGGGAACGGATAAGCATGCAGTGGCTCGACAGCCTTAGGCTGCCCGCTTCGTTCGACCGGCTCATGGAGCAGCCGTGGTCGCTGTTGACCTACATGTTCATGCACGCCAACTTCTGGCACCTGTTGTTCAACATGCTTTGGCTCTACTGGTTCGGGGCGCTCTTCCTGCGCTTCTTCTCGGCCAAGCACTTACGCGGGCTCTATCTGCTGGGGGGTATTGGCGGCGGGCTGCTCTATATGGTAGCCTACAACGTGTTCCCCTACTTTGCCGATGCCGTGGGTGGCGCGCTCATGGTGGGGGCTTCCGCGTCGGTGCTCGCCATTGTGGCCGCTGTGGCTTGGCGCGAGCCCAACTATCCCATCCCGTTGCTGCTGTTCGGCACCGTGCGCCTCAAGTGGCTGGCCTTGGTAGTGATAGGGGGGGAGATACTGTTTGTCACGGCCGACAATCCCGGAGGCCATATCGCCCACCTGGGCGGCGCGCTGGCCGGGCTGTGGTTTGCCGCCTCGCTGGCCAAGGGGCACGACCTGACGGCGTGGATAAACCGCGCCATAGACGGCGTGTATGGCCTGTTCCGTCCCCGTCCGCGCAAGCCCAAGATGAAGGTGCGCTACGGTACGGGCCGCCAGAAGGATTACGACTACAACGCGGCCCGCAAGGCCCGCACGGACGAGATAGACCGCATACTCGACAAACTCAAGAAGTCCGGTTACGGCAGCCTCACGGCCGAGGAAAAGAAGCGGCTGTTCGACGAAAGCAAACGCTAAGGCAATATGAAACATTTGGGCAGGGTGATGGCTATCGTGCTGCTGGCGGTGAACGCCTGCTTCACGGCGATGCTCCTTTTCTCGGCGTACAGTCCCGCCGTGCAGCCCGTGGTGCATCCGGTGCGCTCCTGCCTGGGGCTGGCCTTCCCGGTGTTCGGGGTGATCAACGCGTGCTTCCTGGTGTTCTGGCTGTTGGTGGGGTGTTGGCGCATGGCCTTGTTGCCGCTGGCTGGCTTTGTGTGCTGCTTTCAGACGCTGCGGCTCTACTGTCCGCTCAACCTTCCCTCCGGCGACGTGCCCGAGGGGAGTGTCAAGCTGCTTTCGTACAACGTGATGGGCTTTGCCAACGGTCAGCTCGTGGATGGCCGTAACCCTGTGCTCGACTACCTGGCCTCCAGCGGGGCCGATGTCCTGTGCTTGCAGGAATATCGCACGGACTTCGGGCGGGGCCGCCTGTCGCAAAAGGATGTGGATCGTGCGCTGAAAGATTATCCTTACCGGAATGTCATGCGGGTGGGGAAGGCGCGTTCCAGCCGTCTGGCGTGTTTCTCCAAATATCCTATCCTGTCTGCCCGCCTCGTGGACTATGACAGCCGGTACAACGGCTCGGTGCTCTACGAGTTGCAGGTGGAACGCGACACCTTTACCCTTATCAACAATCACCTGGAGTCCAACAAGCTGACTCGCGCCGACAAGGAGGCCTACCAGGACATGCTGGACGACCCGCGTGCCGACAATGTGAAGCATGGTGCACAGACGCTGTTGCGCAAGTTGGCCGAGGCTTCGGCCATCCGTGCTCTCCAAGCCGATGCGGTGGCCCGCGAGGTGGAGGCTTCCCCGCACCGGCATGTCATCGTGTGTGGCGATTTCAACGACAGCCCCGTGTCTTATGCCCACCGCACCATTGCCCGCAGTTTGAACGATGCTTTTGTGTCTTCCGGATGCGGTCTGGGCATATCTTATAACCGTAACAAGTTTTATTTCCGCATAGACCACATCCTGCTGGACAAGTCGCTGAAGGCGTACCGTTGCGTGGTCGACCGTTCCATCCGCAGCTCGGACCATTATCCCGTGTGGTGCTGTTTCGGCAAGCGGGAATAGCGCTTTTGCGGTGCCGGCAGGTACTTTTCCCGGAGGGCGGGCATTGCGCTTTGCCTTTAAAAAAAAGGTGATTGAAAGTTAGTTTTGTAAAAAAAGAACTATATTTGCGCCTCGTATGTACTGCGAATTCATTTAAATAAGTAATAATATAAAACGTAAACTAACATGCAAAACAAAGGATTTGTAAGGTTTTTCGCTATCGCCCTCACAGCGATATGCTTGTACTACTTCTCCTTTTCTTTTGTGACCCGCCACTATGACAACAAGGCGGCGGAATACGCAAAAGGCGATGAGTTGGTGGAACAAGACTACCTCGACTCGTTGGCAAACGAGCGGGTATGGTTGTGGAAGACCTTGAAAGAATGTCGAGAGGTGGAAATCGGTTTAGGTTTGGACTTGAAGGGCGGTATGAACGTCGTTCTCGAGATTTCCGTGCCCGAACTGATCAAGGCGTTGGCTGATAACAAAGACGATGCGGCTTTCAACCAAGCATTGGCCAATGCGGCCAAGCAAGCCGTTACCAGCCAGGACGATGTGGTGACCCTGTTTGTAAGGGAATATCATCGTTTGGCACCTGAGGCAAGCCTCGCGCAATTGTTCGCTACCCAGAAACTGAAAGACCAAGTGACTCCGACGTCGAGCGATGGAGAGGTCGAAAAGGTACTGCGTGCAGAGATAAAGGCCGCTATCGACAATTCGTATAATGTGCTCCGTACCCGTATTGACCGTTTCGGCGTCGTGCAGCCCAATATCCAAAGTCTGGAAGACAAGATGGGGCGCATCATGGTGGAACTCCCGGGAATCAAGGAGCCTGAACGTGTGAGAAAATTACTACAAGGCTCGGCCAATCTTGAGTTCTGGGAAACTTACAACTCGAATGAAGTGCTTCCTTACCTGCAAGCTGCCGACACGAAGCTGCATGTCATGCTGACAGCACAGAACGCTGCTGAGGAAGGCACCCAAGTACAAGAAGGCCAAACAGCGGAAGAGGCTAAGGCTGAAGATGCAAGTGCCAGCGAAAGCATCAACGAGAAGCTGAAAGCACAGCTCGCGCCGAAAGATGAGGAAACTTCGGACAAAACGGCACAGCCTTTGTTCTCTATCCTCAGGCCTACGCCGAACATGCAGGCCATCGTGGGCTATGCCAATTACAAGGATACGGCAGAGATTAACCGCATGTTGGCCATGCCTGAGGTACAGGCTGAGCTTCCGAGGGATTTGCGTCTGAAGTGGGGCGTGTCTCCTATGGAGGGCGATCCTAAGAAACAACAGTACGAACTCTACGCGATCAAGTCTACTGAGCGCAATGGCCGCGCACCGCTTGAGGGCGACGTGATTGTTACTGCCAGTGATGACTATGACGAGCATGGAAAGCCGTGCGTGAACATGTCAATGAACACCGAGGGTGCACGCCGCTGGGCACAACTTACCAAGCAGAACATCGGCAAGGCCATTGCCATCGTGCTGGACAACTATGTATATTCCGCCCCGAATGTGCAGAACGAGATTACGGGAGGTCGTTCGGTCATTACCGGTTCGTTCACGCTGGATCAGACGAAGGACTTGGCCAATGTGCTTCGTTCCGGTAAGATGCCGGCTCCGGCACATATCGTGCAAGAAGAAATCGTTGGCCCGTCGCTGGGTGCAGCCTCTATCCAGGCAGGTTTCATTTCTTGCGTGATAGCTTTCATCCTGTTGATGGTTTACGTTTGCTCCATGTACGGTTTCCGTGCAGGTATGGTGGCTAACGGTGCTTTGCTGTTCAACATGTTCTTCACGTTGGGCATCCTTACTTCTTTCCAAGCTGCGCTTACGATGTCCGGTATTGCCGGTATGGTGTTGTCGCTCGGTATGGCGGTGGACGCAAACGTGCTGATATTCGAGCGAACCAAAGAAGAGTTGCGTGCCGGCAAGAGCGTACGTACGTCTTTGGCCGACGGATATTCCAACGCATTCTCCGCTATCTTCGACTCGAACTTCACATCTATCATCACGGGTGTCATCTTGTTCTACTTCGGTACAGGTCCTATCCGTGGATTCGCTACAACGCTGATAATCGGTATTGCTATTTCGTTCTTCACCGCAGTATTCATGACGCGCCTCATCTTCGAACACTTTATGAAGAAGGGTAAGTGGCAGGACTTGACGTTCGAGACCAAGCTGTCGCGCGGATTGCTGCAAGACACTCATTATAACTTCATGGGCCGTAACAAGACGTGGTTGATGTCGGCATTGATCATTGTGTTGCTGTGCGTCGTGACGCTGGCCACACGCGGGCTCAGCCAGAGCATCGACTTTACGGGTGGCCGTAACTACCAGGTGCGCTTTGAACAGACGGTAGAGCCGGAGCAGGTGCGCGAGTTGATGGAAGGCCAGTTCGACGATGCCAACGTTTCTGTGATAGCCATCGGTACCGACGGCAAGACGGTACGTATCAGTACAAACTACCGTATTGACGAGGAGGGCAGCAACGTGGACGATGAGATAGAGGCCAAATTCTACGAAGTGCTGAAACCGTTGTTGACACAGAACATATCGTTCGAGGTATTCAAAGACCGAGACAACCACACGGGCGGCAGCATCATCAGTTCGCAGAAGGTAGGTCCGAGCATTGCAGACGACATCAAGGTTTCGGCCATCTGGTCGGTTGTCTTCGCATTGCTTGCCATCGGCCTTTACATCTTGTTCCGCTTCCGCAACATTGCTTATAGTGTGGGTTCCGTGGCTGCATTGGCATTCGACACGATATTCATCTTGGGCGTGTACTCCATATGCTGGGGTGTCTTGCCGTTCTCTCTGGAGATAGACCAGACGTTTATCGGCGCCATCCTGACGGCCATCGGTTACTCCATCAACGACAAGGTGGTAATCTTCGACCGTGTGCGTGAGTACTTCCATCTGTATCCCAAGCGCGGCACGTTCCAGTTGTTCAACGATTCGCTGAACTCCACGCTGACACGTACGTTGTACACGGGTTCGTCTACGTTGATTGTGCTGGTCATCATCTTCTTCTTTGGTGGCGAAAGCATCCGTAGTTTCTCGTTTGCCATGATACTCGGTGTGGTAATCGGTACGTTCTCCTCGCTGTTCATCGCTTCGCCCGTGGCTTATGCCATGATGAAGAAGAAAGGCGAGAAGCTGGAAGAAGGCGCTGAAACTGACAAGTAACCAAAATGTTCAAACAAGTGTGTACTCCTCCGTGAGGCGGGGTACATGTAAGGAAGATATTATATATAGTGGTTCCTTCGAGAACCGGTGAGAGGCAGGGCTTGCACAGTCCCCTTTTGCCGGTTCTTTTTATGCCCGTGCATGTCGGGAGATATTTGGAAAAAACGGCGTCCCGCTGCAACTATTCCTTGCGGAACGCGTCTAATGTAAGAGAACCAACTAAAAAGGAAAGATTATGCTGCTTACGACAACATCTGTGATTGACGGCGGGCGGATTACCCGCTACTATGGCATCGTTTCCGGTGAGACAATCATCGGTGCCAATGTGTTCCGCGACCTCTTTGCCAGCATACGTGACATCGTGGGCGGACGGAGCAAGGCCTACGAGGAAGTGCTGCGCGAGGCCAAGGACACCGCCCTGCGCGAAATGGAGGAACAGGCGGCCGCCTTGGGCGCAAACGCCGTGGTGGGCGTGGACCTGGACTATGAAACCGTGAACGGCTCCATGCTGATGGTGACGGCCAGCGGCACGGCGGTGACGGTGGAGTGATGCCGCGTTTGAACGTGCAATGCGCGGGCCTTGGGTGTGGGAAGCCACGTCCGGGGCCCGCGTTTTTTATGCCTGTCGCTTGAGGCTTATGGTTCTGTCCGGTATGTTTGGCGGAATGATTCTTGCAGTTCCCTCGGCCTTTTCCCGAGATGTTTCTTCACATATCTCCCGAAGAACGACAGGTCGGGAAAGTCCAGTTCGTAGGCTATTTCCTTGACGGTTTTCTTGGTGTACTTCATTAGATATTCTATGTCTTTCGCCATATAGCGGTTTATCAGCGAGGAGGCTGTCTCCTTGCTTGCTTCCTTGCAGGCGGCCGACAGGTATTTGGGCGTGACGCACAGCCTGTCGGCATAGTGTGCCACGCTTCTGTTTTTGGGGTACGATGTCTCCAGCATCTCGATGAACCGGTCGAGCAGTCGCTCGCTGGCTGTGAGGGGTTTCGTTTCCATCCGGATTACCCGTCTGAGCAGATAGAGCATGTCGTAGAGGAATGCCTGCATCAGCGCGTCTATGATGCTTTCCTGCACGGGCGAAGGCAGATGTATTTTGGAACATAGCAGGTCGTAGTACTGACGGAACACTTTGGCCTCATCGGGGCGGAGGGCGCACAGCGGGTTTTCTGCGAAGGTACGTTTCAGCTCCCGGATGCTTCCGAATTCCGGGAAGATGCGTTGCAGGTATTCAGGTGACATGCCGATGCCCAGGGCGCGGAAGTCCGTGCTCAGCGTGCGGCTGTCCAGCATGTTGCGGGGTTGGTTGATTAGGAGGCAGTCTTTCCTTATCGTATAGCGCGCGCCGTTGATGTTTATGGAAGCTTCGCCCTGCATGGCAAGTCCGAAGGAATACACATCCATCTGGATAATCTTTTCCATGTCGATTTCGTCTATCTTGTCGATAAGAGCCAGCTGGCCGTTGTTGTAGATGGCTATTTCCTGCAACTCGTTTACGCTCAAGTTTACTTTCTTCACATCTTCCATTTTCTTGCAAGCTGTTTGAGGTTTCTGTTTGCAAAGTAACGCGATATGCCCTGCCGCTTTGTTGTCCGTAGCGGACTATTGGTGGCCTGTTTTTCTTATCCGGCCATGAAGCTGATTGTGCCGGAGTTGTGCGGATGGGTGAAGCGCGTCCGGTCGCCTACTTCTTGGGACGGACACCCCCTTTCCTGCGCCCTGTGAGCCATGCTTTTCCCGCCTGTGCTCCGTACATGTTCCGTCCTTGCCCGCAACGTGTTGCGTCCGCGCTCCGAACGTGTTGCGCCCGCGCTCCGTACACGTTGCGCTTCCGGCGGTTGCCGCATTGGCTTTTCCGTTGGTCTTTTCGCCCTGTCTTTTTGTTTGTTAAGAATAAAAATGTGAAAACCGTTCCGGCCGTTTGTTTTTTTCGCGGGGAATGTGTATTTTCCCGCCCTCAATTAATTATATCGCACGACTTAAAACTTTTAATGCCATGGAGCAATTTCTTTTCTGGCTGGTTCCAGCCTCTTCCGTGTTGGCTCTTGGTTTCGCTTGGTACTTTCATCGCCAGATGATGCGTGAAAGTGAAGGTACGCCGCAAATGATGAAGATAGCGGCTGCCGTGCGCAAAGGAGCCATGTCTTATCTTAAACAACAGTACAAAATCGTGGGCTTGGTGTTCCTGGCCTTGGTGGTGATGTTCTCCATCATGGCCTATGGCTTCCACGTGCAGAACTCGTGGGTGCCCGTGGCCTTCCTGACGGGCGGCTTCTTTTCGGGCCTTTCCGGATACCTGGGCATGAAGACGGCCACCTACGCTTCGGCCCGCACGGCCAATGCCGCACGCCGTTCGCTCAATTCCGGCTTGCGCATAGCCTTCCGCAGCGGGGCGGTGATGGGCCTGGTGGTCGTGGGTCTCGGACTGCTCGACATTTCGTTCTGGTACTTGCTGCTCAACGCCGTGATACCTGCCGAGAGCCTGACGGACACGCATAAGCTGTGTGTCATCACCACCACCATGCTGACCTTCGGCATGGGTGCCTCGACGCAGGCCCTGTTCGCCCGTGTGGGCGGGGGCATCTATACCAAGGCGGCCGACGTGGGCGCAGACCTCGTGGGCAAGGTGGAGGCGGGCATCCCGGAGGACGACCCGCGCAATCCCGCCACCATTGCCGACAACGTGGGCGACAATGTGGGCGACGTGGCAGGCATGGGTGCCGACCTCTACGAAAGCTATTGCGGCTCCATACTGGCCACGTCCGCGCTGGGTGCGGCGGCCTTCATGCAGGGCGGCGATACGGCCATGCAGTTCAAGGCGGTGCTGGCTCCCATGCTCATCGCGGCCGTGGGCATCCTGCTCTCCATCGTGGGCATCTTCGCGGTGCGCACCAAGGAGAACGCTTCGATGAAACAGCTGCTGGGCGCGCTGTCGCTCGGCACGAACCTCAGCTCCGTGCTTATTGTAGTGGCTTCTTTCCTTGTGCTTTGGTTGCTGGGACTGGACAACTGGCTTGGGGTATTCCTTGCCGTGGTGACGGGCTTGGTGGTAGGCATCATCATAGGCCGTTCCACCGAGTACTACACCTCGCAGTCGTACAAGCCCACGCGCAAGCTTAGCGAGAGCGGAAAGACCGGCCCGGCCACGGTCATCATATCCGGCATAGGTTTGGGCATGCTCTCCACGGCCATTCCGGTTGTTGCCGTGGTGGCGGGCATCGTGGCCTCCTATCTTTTTGCTGCCGACTTCCAGGTGTCCGCCGTGGGCATGGGCCTTTGCGGCATAGGCATCGCCGCCGTGGGCATGCTCTCCACTTTGGGTATCACGCTGGCCACCGACGCATATGGTCCCATAGCCGACAATGCGGGCGGCAATGCCGAGATGTCCGGTCTGGGCGAGGAAGTGCGCAAGCGTACCGACGCGCTCGATTCGTTGGGCAATACCACCGCCGCCACGGGCAAGGGCTTTGCCATAGGTTCCGCCGCGCTCACGGGGCTTGCCCTGCTTGCTTCGTACGTGGAGGAAATCCGCATCGGGTTGGGACGCCTTGGCGAGACGACACTCTCCGTGGGCGGTGCCGAGGTGCCGTTGCAAGAGGCGTCGTTCTTCGACTTCATGCACCACTACGAAGTGACGCTCATGAATCCTTCGGTGCTGTCGGGCATGTTTATCGGTTCGATGATGGCCTTCTTGTTCTGCGGGCTGACCATGAATGCCGTGGGACGTGCTGCCGCGCACATGGTGGACGAGGTGCGCCGCCAGTTCCGCGAAATCAAGGGTATCCTCACCGGACAGGCCGAACCTGATTACGAACGTTGCGTGGCCATTTCCACGAAAGGCGCGCAGAGGGAGATGGTGGTTCCCTCGCTGCTTGCCATCATTGCTCCGGTAGTGACGGGGTTACTCTTCGGCGTGCCCGGTGTGCTGGGCCTGCTCGTGGGCGGTCTGAGCAGCGGCTTCGTGCTGGCTGTCTTCATGGCCAACGCCGGCGGCGCATGGGACAATGCCAAGAAATATGTGGAAGAAGGAAACTTCGGCGGCAAGGGCAGCGAAGTGCACAAGGCTACCGTGGTGGGCGACACCGTGGGCGATCCCTTCAAAGACACGTCCGGCCCCAGCCTGAACATCCTTATCAAGCTGATGTCGATGGTGGCCATCGTCATGGCCGGTCTTACGGTGGCATGGAGCGCCTTCCCGTCTTAAACTAAAAACTACAGAACAGCGTTACCAGAAACGGCACGCTGAAGTCGACTACGAACCCGTGGAATATGGATACCACGACGAACGCTTGCCCCGATGTCTGGGCAATGACGGGAAGCGTGGTATCCATTGTTGTTGCTCCCCCTGCCGCAATGGGGGCGAGCCGTCCGCACCAGCGTGCCAGCAGCGGTGCGGCCAGCAGCGTGATGATTTCGCGCAAGATATTGGCCAACAGGGCAACGGTGCCGAGCGCGGCTCCCTTGTATTCGGTGATGAAGATGCTTGAGAGCGAGTAATATCCGAAGCCCGACCCCACGGCCAGGCAGTCGGCTGCGGAGCGTCCGGGCAACAGCAGGAAGGCCAGCAGCGAACCCGCCATCGTCCCCACGATGGTGGCTGCCGGAAGCAGCGCGTACCAAGGCGACAGTCCCCGGCAACTTGCCGCGAGGGTGGGGTTGTTGCCCACGCTGATTCCCACGCACGCCATGAGCACGCACAGCGCGTAGAAGCTGACGCGGCTCTCCGCCACGTCGAAGGGCAGGAGGTGCAGCAACCCGCATACCGTCCCAGCTACGAAAAAGGCGATGATGACGAGGCTTCCTCTCAGCGCGTGCTCCCCTTGGGCGGGCGCGTCGGCTTCGGGCAGGTGCTGGCTGCCGTCTTTCCGCCTCCTGCGGCGGGTGATGTCCCACAGCAGGCGGGCGGCCGCGACGCTTCCTCCGGTGGTACATACGGCCATCAACAGGGCCTCCGCACCCAGGGTGTGCAAGCCCCGGACGACGTCGCTGTTGCTCCCCGCTTCCACGCCGAGCAGGAAGAGAAGCAGCCACACAAGGCTGGTGATGAGGCGTTGCATGGGTATCCGCCGGCGTTTGCGCAGCAGGAAACCCGCCAGCATGCCGCCCAGCATAAGGGAGATGACGGTAAGCATGTTCTTCTTTTTTAGGCCTGCAAAGATACGGCGGCACGTTGAAATAACCTATCTTTGCCACAGATAAAAGCAACGCACTATGTTATTGCCCTATATGAACCCCGGACTGACGGAGGCCGGATGCGACGAGGCCGGACGCGGCTGCCTGGCCGGGGCGGTGTTTGCAGCTGCCGTCATCCTTCCTCCCGGCTTCAGGAACGAACTGCTCAACGACTCCAAGCAACTTACCGCGAAGCAACGCTATGCTTTGCGCGGGGTCATAGAGCGCGAAGCCGTGGCCTGGGCCGTGGGCACGGTGTCTCCCGCGGAGATAGACCGGATAAACATTCTGAATGCTTCGATACTCGCCATGCACCGGGCGATAGATGCTCTGAGCGTGTCCCCGGAATATTTGCTAGTAGACGGAAACCGCTTCAAACCCTACCGCGACGTGCCCCACACCACGGTGGTGAAGGGCGACGGGAAGTATCTCTCCATCGCTGCGGCCTCCATCCTGGCAAAGACCTACCGTGACGACTACATGGACCGCCTGCACGAGGAATATCCTTGCTACGGTTGGCGGAAGAACAAGGGGTATCCCACACAGGAGCACCGAAAGGCCATCGCGGAGCATGGAACCACGCCCTACCACCGCTTGACGTTCAACCTTCTGGGCAGCGGACAACTCTCCTTGCCTTTCGAATAAACGGACGGGGCTTAGAACCACTTTATTTTGCGGAACCACACGAACGTGCCGGCAGACAGCGCGGCCGACAGCAGCACGATGAGGATGAACGCGTAGGGCGACTTGCCGATGTGGATGTCGACGTTCATGCCGTAGAAGCTGGCAATCAGGGTGGGAATCATCAGCGTGATGGAAAGGCTCGTCATGCGTTTCATGATGGAGTTCACGTTGTTCGATATGATGGAGGCGAACGCGTCCATCGTGCCCGTCAGGATGTCGCTGTAGATGTTCACGGTATTGAAGGCCTGCTTCAGCTCTATAATTACGTCGTCCAGCAGTTCCATGTCCAGGTAATCCGTGTCTTGAAAGATGTTCTTCAACCGCCCTATCATGACTTCGTTGCCACGTATGCTGGTGTCGAAGTAGACCAATGCCTTTTGCAGCTTCATCAGCCGGAGCAGGTCTTCGTTACGTATGCTGCGTTCCAGTTCCTTCTCCGCGTGGGTCACTTCGTTGTTTATCTGCTTCAGGTACTTGAGGAACCACACGGCCGACGAGTATATGATGCGCAGTATCAGGTCGAGCTTGTTGTTCACCACGATGTTCTTCTTGCGGGTGTGCTGTATGAAGTCGGGCATCATTTCCGTGTGGTGATAGCACACGGACACGATAATCTCGTCGTTGGTAATGATGCCTATGGGCACGGTGGCGAAGGGCGCTTCCGGCCGGTCGCTTTGCAGCGGGATGCGCAAGATGGTCAGCAGCCAGTTGCCTTCGGTGTCTGTACGGGGCCGCTCGTCGGTATCGGCAATGTCTTCAAGGAAGGATTCGGGAACCTTCAGTTCCTGGGTCAGGAAGCGGAAGTCGTCATCGTCGGGGCACTCCACGTTTACCCAGCAGTTGGGTGCCCACACAGGCTTCTCCACGAAGCCGTTTTCGCTGTAGAGGTACTTTCTCATCGGTTGGTCTCCTTTCGTAAAAGGCATGCAGTATCGCGCGATGTCAAGCGCCTCCCGTATGCCGTTTTAGGGGTGAATAATGCCGCGTGGTCGCGGTTTTGAATCGTCCATATCAGAGTTTGTTGTTTTGGCTTTACGCGGGCAAAGGTAGTCAAAAGCGATGTAACGGGGAAGCCTGAAGCGTCTATTTTTCGCATTCGTCCTGGAATCCCGTCCTTCCGTATGCGTCGGAAGGCGCGGCAGGCTTAACATAGATTAATCATGTGTTAATCTTCTTTTTCGTACCTTTGCCGCCGAAAAACAGAAACTTAACTAAACTTTTCTGAGATATGGACAAGAAAGCTCTTTTGATGATTCTGGACGGTTGGGGAATAGGTGACCGCCAGAAGGACGACGTGATTTACAATACCCCCACACCTTATTGGGACAGCCTGCTGGCAAACTACCCGCACTCGCAATTGCAGGCCAGCGGCGAGAACGTGGGCTTGCCCGACGGACAGATGGGCAACTCCGAAGTGGGCCACTTGAACATCGGCGCTGGCCGCATCGTATATCAGGACCTGGTGAAAATCAATCGCGCGTGCGCCGACGGGAGCATCCTGAAGAACAAGGAAATCGTGTCGGCCTTCAGCTACGCCAAGGAGAACGGCAAGAACATGCACTTCATGGGCCTGACCTCGAACGGCGGCGTGCACTCTTCCTTCGACCACCTGTTCAAGCTGTGCGACATTGCCAAGGAATACGGAATAGGTGAGCGTACCTTCATCCATTGTTTCATGGACGGCCGCGACACAGACCCGAAGAGCGGCAAAGGCTTCATTGAGCAACTCACCGAGCATTGCGCACAGAGTGCCGGACGCATTGCCAGTATCGTGGGACGCTTCTACGCCATGGACCGCGACAAGCGTTGGGGCCGCATCAAAGAGGCTTACGAACTGCTCATCAACGGACAGGGAAAACAGTCCGAGGATATGGTGAAGGCCATGCAGGAGTCGTACGACGAAGGCGTGACGGACGAGTTCATCAAACCCATCAACAACTGCGCTTTCGACGGCACCATCAAGGAGGGCGACGTGGTAATCTTCTTCAACTACCGCAACGACCGTGCCAAGGAACTGACCATCGTGCTGACGCAGCAAGACATGCCCGAAGAAGGCATGCACACCATCCCCGGCCTGCAATACTACTGCATGACGCCCTACGACGCGTCGTTCAAGGGCGTGCACATCCTGTTCGACAAGGAGAACGTGCAGAACACGCTGGGCGAATACCTGGCCAATAACGGGAAGAAACAGCTGCACATTGCCGAGACGGAGAAGTATGCACACGTGACCTTCTTCTTCAACGGCGGGCGCGAAACCCCGTACGCTGGCGAAGACCGCATCCTTGTGCCGTCGCCCAAGGTGGCTACTTACGACCTGAAGCCGGAAATGAGCGCCTACGAAGTGAAGGACAAGCTGGTGGAGGCCATCAAGACCCAGCAGTACGACTTCATCGTGGTGAACTACGCCAACGGCGACATGGTGGGACATACCGGCGTGTATGAGGCCATCGAGAAGGCAGTCGTCGCCATCGACAACTGCGTGCGCGACACCGTCGAGGCAGCCAAGGCAAACGACTATGAAGTCATCATCATCGCCGACCACGGCAATGCCGACCATGCCCTCAACGAGGACGGCACCCCGAACACCGCCCACTCGCTCAACCCCGTCCCCTTCGTCTATGTGACGGAGCGCAAGGACGCCCGCGTGGAGAACGGCGTACTCGCCGACGTGGCACCGTCCATCCTGCACATCATGGGCATGCCCCAGCCGAAGGAGATGACCGGTCGCGACCTTATCAAGTAATTCATCCCGTCCTGTAGGGATGCGCGGAGGACGGGCCCCGTGCCCGTTCCCCTGCATACAGCCGGCGCGGATGACGCGGATTCCTTGTTCCCCTTCACTTGGGCGGGAAGGAAGAATCCGTGCCATCCGCGCCGTTTGCATCCGTGGCTGTGCATCCCTGTCACCCGAAGAATCCGAAGAAATGATACAGATAGACGATGTAATCGTGAGCCTCGATGTGTTCCGTGAGAAGTTCCTCTGTGACCTGGGCGCCTGCAAGGGTGCCTGCTGCATCGAAGGCGATGCCGGCGCTCCCGTGGAGACCGGTGAAGTGGAGGCACTCGAAGCCTCCCTGCCCGCCGTGTGGGACGACCTCTCACCCGAAGCACGTGCCGTCATCGACCGCCAGGGCGTGGTCTATGTCGATGAGGAAGGCGACCTCGTGACCTCCATCGTGAACGGCAAGGACTGTGTGTTCACCTGCTACGACGAGTCGGGCTGTTGCTACTGTGCCCTGGAGAAGGCGTACCGCGAAGGACGCATCAGTTTCTACAAACCCATCTCCTGCCATCTCTACCCCATCCGCATCGGCGACTACGGTCCCTACAAGGCGGTCAACTACCACCGCTGGGACGTCTGCCGTGCCGCCGTGGAGCTGGGACGGAAGAAAGGCGTCCCGGTGTACCGCTTCCTGCGCGAGCCCCTCATCCGCAAGTTCGGGGAGGACTGGTACCACGAACTTGAGGAGGCAGCCGTGGAGCTGAAGAAGCAGGGGTATCTGGACGATTGACAAGCGATAGTCGCTCCTGGGTAACTTCCTGTCGGCTCCAAGGGGCGAATTTCCCATACTTTATATGGTCATCCCGAGAATTATTCGTAAATTTGTCCGTTATTTATTGGACATTAATCTCTATGGCAGAAGAACAAATCACTAATCACAGCGGAGCGGAATATTCGGCCAGCAACATCCAGGTCCTTGAGGGACTGGAGGCCGTGCGTAAGCGCCCCGCCATGTATATTGGCGACATAAGCGAGAAAGGTCTGCACCACTTGGTCTACGAAGTCGTGGACAACTCCATCGACGAGGCATTGGCAGGCTTTTGTAACCACATCGAAGTAACCATCAACGAAGACAACTCCATCACTGTCCAGGACAACGGACGCGGAATCCCCGTCGACATGCATGAGAAAGAGCACAAGTCGGCTCTCGAAGTCGTGATGACCGTGCTCCACGCGGGCGGTAAGTTCGATAAAGGCTCCTACAAGGTGTCGGGTGGTCTGCACGGTGTGGGCGTGTCGTGTGTGAACGCCCTGTCCACACGCATGATTTCGCAGGTACGCCGAGGCGGAAAGATTTACCAGCAGGAATACTCCTGCGGCAAGCCGCTCTACCCTGTCAAGGAAGTGGGTACGTGCGACCCCGACGACACGGGTACACGACAGACCTTCTGGCCCGACGCTTCCATCTTCGTGACCACCACCTATAAATATAACATCCTCCAGGCACGTATGCGCGAGCTTGCCTACCTCAACGCCGGCATCACCATCACGCTGACCGACCGCCGGGAGAAGGATGAGGCAGGCAACTTCAAGAGCGAACGTTTCCACTCCGAGGAGGGTGTGAAGGAGTTCGTCCGTTTCCTCAACTCCAACAATACGCCGCTCATCGACGATGTCATCTATCTCAACACCGAGAAGCAAGGCATCCCCATCGAGTGCGCCATCATGTACAACACAGGCTTCCGTGAGAACCTCCATTCGTACGTGAACAACATCAACACCATCGAAGGCGGTACGCACGAGGCGGGCTTCCGCATGGCACTCACACGTGTGCTGAAGAAGTATGCCGAGGACAGCAAGGCACTGGAGAAGGCGAAGGTGGAGATTTCCGGAGAGGACTTCCGCGAGGGACTGATTGCCGTCATCTCCGTCAAGGTTGCCGAGCCGCAGTTCGAAGGACAGACCAAGACGAAGTTGGGCAACAACGAGGTGAGCGGTGCCGTCAACCAGGCTGTGGGCGAAGCACTGACCTACTACCTCGAAGAGCACCCCAAGGAGGCGAAGATGATTGTCGACAAGGTGGTGCTGGCTGCTACGGCACGTATCGCTGCCCGCAAGGCACGCGAGTCCGTGCAACGCAAGAGCCCCATGACCGGAGGCGGACTCCCCGGCAAGCTGGCGGACTGTTCCGACAAGGACCCTGCACGCTGTGAGCTTTTCCTGGTCGAGGGTGACTCGGCAGGCGGTTCCGCCAAGCAGGGACGCAGCCGTGCCTTCCAGGCAATCCTTCCGCTGCGCGGTAAGATTCTGAACGTGGAGAAGGCAATGTGGCACAAGGCATTCGAGAGCGACGAGGTGAACAACATCATCCAGGCACTCGGCGTCCGCTTCGGTGTGGGCGAAGACAGCAAGGAGGCAAACATCGAGAAGCTGCGCTACCACAAGATCATCATCATGACCGATGCCGATGTCGATGGTTCCCACATCGACACACTCATCATGACGCTCTTCTACCGCTACATGCCGCAGCTCATCCAGGAAGGGTATCTCTACATCGCCACGCCGCCCCTCTACCTCTGCACCAAGGGCAAGGTCAAGGAGTATTGCTACACCGAGGAGGACCGTCTGCGCTTCATCGAGAAGTACGGCGGTGGCAGCGAGAGCGGCATCCATACGCAACGCTACAAAGGTTTGGGTGAGATGAACCCGGAACAGCTGTGGGAGACAACCATGGACCCCGAACGCCGTCTCCTCAAGCAGGTGCACATCGAGAACGCCGCCGAGGCAGACTACATCTTCTCCATGCTCATGGGGGACGACGTAGGTCCGCGCCGCGAGTTCATCGAGAGCAATGCCACCTACGCGAACATCGACGCTTAAGCATCAGTTGATAATCAGATAAAAGGAGGGTGCATCGTTACACACGGTGCACCCTTTTTTTTCATCTGACGGTGCCTGATGCTCCTTCCCTTGTCCGGACTTTGTCCCGGCAAACACAATCGTCCGACGGATGGAACATAAGTGTTTGACCGGGCAAACACATTGGTTTGACTCGCCAAACACAAGTGTTTGACTTGGCAAACATAGTAGTTTGATAGACCAAAGTATAATACTTAGGTGGTCAAAGTATAATACTTAGGCTGCCTAAGTATAATACTTTGGTAGGCTAAGTATGATACTTTGGTATGTCAAGCACCTGTGCTTACCTGATTGAAGGCCTGTACTTACCCGATTAAGCGCGAATGCCCGGAGGATGTGTCGCAAAGCATGGATACACAAAGAGGGTGCATCACTCATCGCGATACACCCTCCTGTTATTGATACGGACTAGCCGGGTTACTTCCCGATAACCGCCCCGACGCTCGACTTCGACAGGCTGAGCACCTGTGGGTTACCGTAGTACTTCACGTTGCCCACGCCCTTGGCGCGGATGCGGATGGTCCCGGAAGCGGAGCAGGTGATGTCGCCTACGCCGCTGTGGTTGAGGTTGACGTCTTTGGCCTTGAGCTCCTTGGCATGTACGTCGCCGACGCCGCTCGACTCATAGCTTGCCTTGTCGGTCTTGCCGGAAAGTCGAAGGTCGCCGACACCGGAGTTCTCCACTTCCACACTCTGGCAGTCGAGTCCCGACAGGCGCACGCTGCCCACGCCGGAGTTCTCGATGACGAGGCGGTCGGCCTTCAGGGGTGAGGTCGTCTTGAAATCGCCCACACCACGGTTCGACAGGTGGTTCAGTGTCGGAGCGGCAATCTTGATTTCCAGTCCTTTCCCGGCGCGCTTGTTGCCGATGCTCTTGGTGTTGACCTTCAGGACCCCGTCGTGCGACTCAATGACCACAAAGGGCAGGTAGTTCTCCGGTCCCGTGACTTCCACGTCGGTCTTGTCACTCTGCGAGAACGAGACGTTGACTACACCGTTCACCTCGATGGCTTCGAACGGTGCGACATAGTAGTTCTTCTTTGCTTTAGCCTCACTGGGCACTTCCTGACTTGTCTGGTTGCTGAATGCGCGGCAGCCGCTGGCGCTGCTCAATACCGTGAGTGCCATCAGTCCGACGAGCATCCGATAGAGATTCTTCATAGTCCTTCTCCTCCTTTTATTGATTGGTTCTTTCTATTAGACGGATAAAGTAATGGAAAAGTTGCGATATCGCCGCAACTTGGTGCCAAAAAAATCTCTTCCGAAGCACACAGGGACGTTGCGGCGTTCCTTTGCCGGGAATCCCGCAGCCCCTTATCCCTGCTTCTCCACCAGTCCGTTCAGATAGACTTCCAGGTTGGTGTAGCCTTCGCTGCTCAGGGTGCAGGCGCGTCCGTCAGCAGCATCGGCAGGGTTGAGGCGGTGAGCCTTCTCCCAGGCATCGGGCATGCCGTCGCCGTCGCTGTCCTTCAACGCTTCCGTTTCACCGGCAGTGGCAGTCAGTTCGGGATAGCCGCCGGCATCTGCAGGGAGGTCGATGAGTCCGGGAGCCTGTCCGGCATCGGGAGTCACCGAGCCGATGCACGAGGCAGTGCCCGTACGTGTCTCCTCGACGATGCGGAGGTCAAGCGTGTCGCGTACCTTCGAGCAGCCGGCGTGTGCAAGCACCAGGCGGTACGCCTCCTCGGCGCTGTGGGTCGTCACTTCGCCGTAGGGCAGTGGTTCATGCAGACGGATGGAGTCGCGCACGGCGTCGTTCCACAGCCCGTCGTTCGACTCGGGACGTACCTGTTCGTAGACGCCCCGTGTCCAGTTGTCGGCAGTGACGTCGGCATGGCCCTCCATGACATTGCCGTCGATGTAGAACTTTCCCCAGACATGCTCCATCGGAGCCCAGCTGTTGGGGCTGCCATCCGGACGGTGGCAGTACGCCGTCGTGCGTATGTTGGGAGCGAAGATGCGGTAAGCGATGCTGCCCCGGTCCGGCGTGGCAGGTCCCGGCTTGTAGTAGTTGTTGACAATGTTCACCCGCATGGCTTCGCCGCCGTAACATCCGTTACCCGCCCAGTTGTAGAACACATTGTTGCGCATGTCCACGTATTCGCGGTCCTGTGTGCCGGGGCGCGGGCCCAGACGGGGCACGCGGCTTTCGTGGTGTGCCATGAGATTGTGGTGGAACGACATGCGGTTTCCGCCCACGATGCCGCCGTAGCCGTGACGCCCCTTCTTGTGTCCTGCCGTGCGGAGGCTCTCGGAGATGAGGCACCACTGCACGGTGGCGTCGGTGTTGCCATAGACCGAGCAGGTCTCGTCGACAGACCAGCTGACGGTGCAGTGGTCGACGATGATGTTGCGGTGGTCGCAGCCGCCCAGTCCGTCGGGTTCACCGCCGCCCTCGTTGCCCACACGGAAGCGTACGTAGCGGATGACCACCTCGTTGGCGTCGATGTTCACCGCGTGGCGGGCAATGCAGATGCCGTCGCCCGGTGCGCTCTGTCCGGCGACAGTCAGGCTGTCGTGCCGGATGCGTAGCGGACGGTCGAGTCGGATGGTTCCGGCGACATCGAAGACCACGGTGCGCGCTCCCGTCTGTTCGACGGCGTGTCGCAAGGTTCCGGGCTGGTCGCCGTCGGCCAGTGTGGTGACATGGTACACCTGTCCGCCTCGTCCGCCGACGGCGTAACGTCCGAAGCCCTCGGCACCCGGAAAGGCGGGAAGGCGTGTCTCGTCTGGAAGGTCTTCTGCTGTTTGAGGACCGGCGCAGGTCCCACTGCCGCACAGGCAGAGAAGTCCCGTCAGGAGAAGGTACGGGATGCGCCGCTTGGAGTTGTTCTTCATAGTGCTCGTGTTTTTCAGATTGGTTGTCCTGCAAAGATAAGCGGAAAGCTGTGTCGTTGGTATGCCTGGAGGGCGGAAGTGTCAAAAAACAGCGTGATTGTCATCCGTGTCTCCAAACAAAAGAACGAGGAGATAAGTGCTCAAGCTTATCCCCTTCGTTCCTTTAAACTCAAATCGTTCATAACCGTTGTCAGCAGCAGGCTCAGCGGATGCTCACCGGAAGGCTCTTCAGTGCGGCATCTTCGGAGCTTCCGCCGTAGAGCACCTCATAGTCACCTTCCATCGGGTGCATCGAGTTGGTCTGCGTGTCGAACCACTGGAAGTTCTCGTACGGCAGTTCGATGACCACCTCGCGCGTCTCGCCCCGGGCAATGTTCACCCGACGGAAGCCGCGGAGTGCCTTCAGCGGGCCTTCGCTGTCACCCGGACGGCGCAGATAGACCTGTACCACCTCGTCGCCGTCGCGCTTGCCGGTGTTCGTAACGGGGATAGTCACGCGCAGGGTGTCGCCGTATGCCAGTTCCTGCTTGTCCGCCTTCGCCTCGCCGTAGGAGAAGGTCGTGTAGCTCAGTCCGTGTCCGAAGGCGAAGAGCGGGCGTCCGGTGAAGTAGCGGTAGGTGCGTCCGCGCATCGAGTAGTCGAGGAAGTCGGGCAGCTGCGTGTCGTCGGCGTAGAACGTGACGGGCAGACGTCCGGCGGGGTTGTAGTCGCCGAAGAGTACGTCGGCAACCGCCGTTCCGCCTTCCTGTCCCGGGTACCACGCCTGGAGGATGGCATCACAGTGTGCGGCTTCGGCCTTCAGCCCCATGGCAGAGCCGGAGAAGTTGACCATGACGAGCTTCTTGCCTGCCTGCTTGAGGGAGGCAATCATGTCGCGCTGGATTTTCGGCAGCTCGATGCTCGTACGGTCTCCGCCTTTGAAGCCTTCGGCAGACACGCTCATGGCTTCCCCTTCCAGCAGGGGAGAGATGCCGCCGGCGAAGATGATGACGTCCGCCTTTTTCAGCCGCTTGATGAGCGCCTTCATGTCGGGAGCCTGCTCCTCGACGAGGTCAAAGTTCAGGAACGGGTTGTCCTTCACCTGCTCGAAGGCAAGCTCGATGCGGTATTCCTTGCCCGCCTCGAAGGGGAAGGCGTGTACGTTGGCGGGGTTCTTCAGGTTGTACTGTTCGCAGACTTCCTGTCCGTCGATGAAGAATTTCACCCGCCCGTTGGTCGAGAGGCGGAATTGCGCGGTGCCCGAGTGGTCGGGGCGGAAGATGCTGACGTAGCGTCCGGTGAAGTCCTTCAGGTTGACCCCGGCGGCAAAGGCGGTGGCACCCTCTCCGCTGTAGTGGAAAGGCGTCTCGACCTGGTCGGTGGCTGCGACCTCACCCTTTGCCTCCCGGTTGTTCCAGTAGGTGGCGGCGAATCCCGGCTTGCCGTCCATCGAGCAGTCCGTGAAGAGGCTGTTCCAGACGCAGCCCTCGGTGTGCCCGCAGAGCGGTTCGTAGATGACCTTGTGCTCGGGCAGACGTTTGCGCAGTGCCTGCAGGAGGGTCACGGTGTGTGAGGGCGTGCCGTTGTAGTTCGCCCACTGCATCACCGAGTCGTTGGCGTTCGGGCCGACGAGGGCCACGGTGGCATTCTTCTTTAGCGGAAGCACGTTGCCGCGGTTCTGGAGCAGGACCATCGTCTCGTGTGCCATCCGTAGGGCCAGGTCGCGGTGTGCCTGACAGTCGACGATGGAGTCGGGGATGTCGGCAAAGGGGTGCTCCGGTTCCATTTCGCCCAGCTCGAAGCGTGCCTTCAGCAGCCGGCGGACGGAGTTGTTGATTTTCTCTTCGGGCACGAGTCCCTGACGGACGGCGTCGACGAGTGACTCGAAGTTGCTCCCGCACTCCAGGTCGGTCCCGTTGGCGACAGCGGCAGCCGAGGCATGTCCGGCGTCGGGGTAGACATGGTGCTTGCCCTTCTGCCAGAAGTCGGACACGGCGCCACAGTCGGTCACCACGATGCCGTCGTACCCCCACTCATTGCGCAGGATTTGGTGGAGCAGTCGGTCACTGCCGCAGCAGGGGTCTCCCTCGAAGCGGTTGTAGGCGCACATGACCTCCTTGACGCGTGCCTTCTGCACGAGGTCCTTGAAGGCGGGCAGATAGGTCTCCCAGAGTTCACGGAAGGGGATGTTCTCGGCATTGAAGCTGTGGCGGCACCACTCCGGACCCGAGTGTACGGCAAAGTGCTTGGCGCAGGCGTGCGCCTTGTTCCACTTCGTGTCGTTCGGTCCCTGGATGCCTCGTACGACGGCGACGCCCATGCGTCCGCTCAGGTAAGGGTCTTCACCGTACGTCTCCTGTCCGCGTCCCCAGCGCGGGTCGCGGAAGATGTTCACGTTGGGCGTCCAGAAGGTGAGTCCCTGGTAGCGTCGGTAGGAACCTCGCTCGTTTGCCATGCGGTTCTTGGCGCGTGCCTCGTCGGACACGGCATCGAACACCTTATATAATAAGTCGTCATCAAACGAGGCTGCCATGCCGATGGACTGGGGGAAGACGGTGGCAAGTCCCGCACGGGCGACCCCGTGGAGGGCTTCGTTCCACCATTCGTAAGGCTTGATGCCCAGCCGTGGAATGGGCTTTGAGTTGTTTTGCATCAGGAGTACTTTCTCCTCGAGGGTGAGCCTTCCCAGCAGGTCCTCGGCGCGTTGGTCCGGGGAGAGTTCACTGTTCTGATAGGGGAGCGGTCCGGTGGCAGTCTGTGCCTGTGTCATTCCTGACAGGCAGGCAGCCAGACATAGCATTGCAAGTTTCTTCATGATTCACGTAGGATAAATGAGTAATGAGGTAAAAATGTCGGTGTAAAGTTACGTCATTCATCCGTTTTGGAGGGGTAGTTATTGGTGAAAAAGGGGAAATTATTCGTCGTTCCCCTTTTTCTGCTCTTTATACTCGCTGGGTGTGCATCCGACGGCCTTCTTGAAGACCTTGCTGAAGTACTTCGGTGAGTTGAACCCTGTCATGTAGGCGACCTGCGAGATGATCAGTCCGTCGTCCTCCATGAGTTGGAGGGCACGCTTGATGCGCATCTCGCCGACGAAGGCTACGGGCGTCATCCCGGTGATGGACTTGAGTTTGCGGTAGAACACGGTGCGGCTCATGAAGAGGTGTTCCGCCAGGGTCTCGATTTCGAAGTCCTGGTTGTCCATGTTCTGCTCGATGCACTCCATGACCTGCTCCATGAAGCGGTCGTCGAGTGACTCCAGCTGTGGGCGCTTGGGTTCGTATGCGGTCGGAGCGGACTCTGCATCTGCCGGGGCAGCTGTCTCCTCGGGGTG